>NZ_AP022570.1:3307427-3608103 GCF_010728325.1 Mycolicibacterium poriferae | reverse complement strand
CCAGGGCCGCCGCGTTGGCCGCACCACCGAGGAGCATCTCGAACTGCGCGTTCTCCCGCGCGGTAGCAGCCTCGATGCCGTCCCGGAACGGCTCGGTGAGCGTGCTCTTCACCGCGACAAGACTGGGAATCGATTGCGCAGCAATGATTTCGGCATGTCGCCGGGCCTCGGGTAGCAGCTCGTCGGGTTCGCAGACCTTCCACGCGATGCCCATGCGCAGCGCCTCTGCGGCGTCGACCCACTGCGACGACAGCAGCATCCACGCCGCGTTCTGACGGCCGATCAACTGCGGCAGCAGATACGACGAGGCCGCCTCCGGCGCGACCCCCAGGCTGGTGAACGGGCACTTCAGCCGCGCGGTTGAGGACATGAACACCAGGTCCGCGTACCCGAGAACCGTGGTGCCGATGCCCACCCCGACCCCGTTGACCGCGCACACCAACGGCTTGGTCAGGTCGGTCAGCGCACTGATCATCGTCGTGAAATGGCTGCCCTGGTCGCTCATCTGCGGATCGGTGATCCGCGCCTCCATCTCTTTGAGATCGTTGCCCGCGCTGAACGCTCGGCCTGCGCCGGTCAGCAGGACCACGGCGACGTCGGGATCGGCGTCGGCCTCCCGCAGCGCGGTGGCGGTGGCGAGGTAGAGCTCCTCGTTGAACGCGTTGAGGGCCTCGGGCCGGTCCAGGACCAGAGTGCGGACCCGGTTGTCGTCGCTGATCTGCAGAGTCACCGCTGCAGCGTATCGGCCGGCGCGAACGGATCGCGCAGCACGTATCGACTCGTCGGGACGGTGTCGATGTCGCGGTTGGCACCGAATGCAGAGGTGCTGGCCACCATTCGCGCCATCCGGTCGCTGAGCTCGGCGTCGTCGGCCGCACCGAAGAAGGCGTGCAGGTCGGTCGTCGCGGCAAGGGGGAACAGCTCTTCGACGATGGCCGCGAAGACCGGCGCGTCGTCGGTCAGTGCGCGCACCACCGTGTTCTGGACGTAGCCGAAAGTGGCCTGGGTGTCGATGGCGACCTGGGTGTGGTCGTGCTGCCAGCGATGAAGCCACGTCGCCTGGTCCAGATCGGACGGTCGGCGCAGCATCGCGACGTTCGCCAGGCCCGGGGTGCGTTCTCCTGGTGCGGTGGGGGGCGGTGGCAGCGGGACCGATTCGGTGACCAGGTAGGCAGACACCTGCTGGCAGAGACCCGCCAGCAGCTCGGTGGCGGTACGGATCTGCTCGCCGTAGCACTGCTGGGTCCAGAGGCTGACGACGGCGATGGCGGGCGGGTCGAGGGTGGTGAGGGTCATGAGGGAATCGGTGACCGCGTCGTCGCGGACGTTGACGGCCACGCCGGCCAACCCGGATTCGAGAAGTGTCTGCGCGGCGTCGGTGCGCAACCCGGTGCACCAGGCCTCGTCACCCGGGGTACCCCGAAGCGTGATGATGACTTTCTCCACGTGCCGAACATAGCCCGGGACAGAATGGACCGATGATGAAGGGCCTTACGCTGCGTCCGGGGGTGCCGGACGCCGCCGCGGTCCTGCGCAGCCTGCTCGGGGTGATCGCCGTAGGGGTGGTCGCCGCGCAGTGGGGACCACCGGGGGCCGCGACCGCGGCCGCCGCGGCGGGGGCTGTGACAGGCGCGGTGGCGTTGCAGGAAAGCCCCCGCGCGCGTGTCCAGCTGGCCGTCGGCGCGTCGACGGTGCTGGGGTTCGCCGCTCTCATCGGTGCCGCCGCGTCCGGCTACTCCCCCGTCTTCGTGCTCGCCGCAGCACTCTGGTGTCTGGCCGCGGCGATGCCGTGGGCCCTCAGTGCCAACGCGGGGCTGATCGGCGCGGCCTCGGCGGCGATTCTGGTTGTCGCGCCGCCGATCACGCCGACTGTGTGGTCGGCATTGGCGACTGCGGGACTGGCCTTCGTCGGCGGACTGATCCAGGCGGCGTTGATTGCCGTCTGGCCGCAACGGCGCTGGCGCGTCCAGCGCGATGCTCTCGCCAACGCCTATCGCTCGCTGGCCGCCGATGCCCGGCGGATCGCCGAGGGAACCGGCGACGGCGTGTCCGCTGTCGATCCCGAGCCGCTGATCTCGTTGCGTGCCGCGTTCACCGCGGCCGACGTCCAGGCGAAGCGCCACACCGCGGACTACCGCAGCTGGTATGGCCTGCCCGAGCGGATCGCCGCGACGCTGGCCGAGTTGGACGGCGTGGCAGCGGACGCGCGACCCCGGGAGGTCCTGGACGCGGTGGCGGACACGCTCGCCGCCGTAGCCCAAACCCGCCGTAGCGCCCGCGCCGACGCCGAGGCGGCGATCTCCCGGCTGGATGCGGCGGTGGATTCCGAATCGCCTGTGGTGCATCGCCTGACCCGGCTGGTGCATGAAGCGGTCGCCATCCGGCTCGGGGAGTTTCTGCCTTCCTCCCCCGAGGCTGTGCGGCTCAGACGGCCGGAGGTGCGAACCTCGGTGCGCTCGGCCCTCGCGCTGATGCGTGGCCACCTCAACCGCCATTCGCCGGTCTTCCGCCACGCAGTGCGCCTCAGCGTGGCGGTCGCGGTCGGCTGTGCGATGCAGCGGTACACCGGGATCGCCCACGGCTACTGGATACCGCTGACGGTGCTGATGGTTCTGCGTCCGGAGACCGCGCACACCTACACCCGCTGCGCCGGCCGGATCGCCGGGACCCTGGCCGGCATCGCGGTGGCATCGGTGGTGCTGGTCCTGCTGACTCCCGGCGTCGTGGTGACGGCGGTGCTGGCCATCGTCTTCGTCGGGGCGGCCTACGCTTCCGCCGGTCTCGGTTATCTGGCGTCGTCGGCTGCCCTGACGGCGGCGGTGGTGTTCTTGATCGGCCTCGAGCAGGTCGGGCCCGCGCCGACCACCGACGACCGGCTGTTGGGCGCCCTGATCGGTGGCGGCCTCGCCGTGCTGGCCCACGTACTGCTTCCCGACGACGCGCTCACCAGGCTCGCGCAGCGGGCCGGCGAGTTGCTCAAGACCGAGGTGGACTACGCCGCGGTGGTGATCAAGGCCTATGTCCACGAGATCGACAGTCCGGCCGACGCGTTGTCCGCCGCGTGGCAACGCGCGTTCCGGGCCCGCGCGGCGTTCGAGGCCGCTGCCGGTGCCACCCGAATGGATTCTCGTGACCTGCGTCGGTGGATGGGCGCCTACCGGACGGCACTCAATGCCGTGACGGCGTCCTGTACCGCTCTGGAAGCTTCGCTGCCCGACCGGCCCGCGGCGGCGTGGAACGGCGAATTCGTGCTGGCGGTGGACGAATACGTGGAGGCGCTGTGCGGGGACCCTCCTACCGCGGCGTCTCCGTGGACGGTGGACGTCACCGACCTGGAAGCCGCGGACAAGCGCCTGCGCGACGTCGTGCCCCGCCGCGGAGCCCACGAAGGTGCGGCTCGCGTGCTGGCCGCCGAAGTGGGCGCGATCACCCGCAACGTGACGGGGATCGCCGTCACGCGCGGGCCCATCGCGGTTCGATGAAGACTCCCTCTGCTTCCACCGTGATGCCGTCGGCGTCGGCGATGTGGCCGGAGGCATAGGTTTTGAACCCGTCTGTGTGGGTGATCCGGGCTTCGGCGTGCAGTCGCCCGAGCGGGGTCAGGCGGCGGTAGCGGACCGTGATGGTGCCGGTCAGTCGGTGGACGCCGGGCGTGCTCACCGCGTCGCCGAGCACGTGGTCGAGCAGCATCGCCGATACCCCGCCGTGGACATGTCCGGGCGGGCCCTCGAACGCTGCACCGAGGTAGAAGTCGCTGGTGACGTATCGGTCCGTGCTCGCGGGACCGTCAGAGACCTTGCGGATCACCAGCGGCGGGGCGGACGGGTTGCGCACCCCGATGACGGCGTTGCCCCACGGCATCGGGTCTCCGTCGGTGACGAACCGGACGCCGAAGGCCCCGTCGAGCTGACTGCTGCGCAGACGCGCGGTGGCGGCGTCGATCTGCGCGGTCGCGGCCGTGACGGCCTCGGCGTCGGCCTCGGTGCGGATGGTGGCGTCGATCAGTTCGCGCACCGCTCGGGTGAGCGGCTCGTACAAGGACCGCAACCGTTCGACGTCGGCCGTGGTGAGGTTCTCGACGTGGGTGTACTTCAGCACCCGTCGACTAGAACACGGTGCAGTCCCGGTCTGCACGTCACCCCGCCGTGGGGACGACTGCCCCGCAGCGCGGCATCGTCGTCAGATGGGGTTCTCAGATCGAGCCGGGCATGCCGCTGAGGCCACCGGTGGACGGCATGACCGGCGGCGGTGCCACCGGGGGCGGTGCGATCACCGGCGCGGACATGGCGGGCGGTGGTGCTACGGGCGGAGGTGCCATCGGCGGTGGTGCGATCGCCGGTGGTGCCACCGGGGGCGGTGCGATCACCGGAGGTGCCATCGGCGGCGGTGCGATCGCCGGAGGTGCCATCGGCGGCGGTGCGATCGCCGGTGGAGGCGAGACCGGTGGCGGTGCGACGGGTGGTGTCACGGGCGGGGGCGCGATCGGTGGCATGACTGGCGGGGCCGCGGCGGGTGGCGGCATTGCCGGTGGCGCGGGAGCCGGCGGCGGAGGAGGTGTCGGGGCGGCGTAGGGGCCGCCCTGACACACCGGGTCGTTGGGCATGGCGGCGCACCGAGGGTCTGCCGGTCCGGTTGGCGGGCCCTGGTAGTACGGACCGCCCTGGCACACCGGATCCAGCGGTGTCTGCGCGCACGCGGGATCGAGCGGACCCGTCGGCCCTTGTGTCGGGACGGGTGCCCTGACCGCTGCATCGACCGCTGCGGCCATCGGTGCGGCCCATGCGGTCCCGGCGGCCAGCGCGCCGGCGGCGAGCGCTGTGGCCGTGACCGCCACTCGGATCGCGAACGTACGGTTTCTGATGAAAATCGCGCCGATTCCGTCAAAAACCGTACTGTCGGCGCTCGCCGAGCCTTTGCGGAGCCGAGATCTGGTCGGCGCCGCGAGATCTTGGTGCCGCGGCGATGTCAGGGCGGCGGGGCTGCGCGGCGGCATCAGGGCGGCGGGGCTGCGCGGCGGCATCAGGGCGACGGTGCGGCCATGCGGCACCAGGGCGGCTGGGCTGCGCGGCGGCATCCGGGCGACGGTGCGGCGCGGCGGCATCAGGGCGACGGTGCGGCGCGGCGGCACCAGGCCGACGGTGCGGCCCTGCGGCACCAGGGCGGCTGGGCTACGCCGCTGCTTCAGCGCGACGGTGCGGCGGGGATATGGTGTCGCGCTCATCTGAGGCTCCTTTGCCGCCGACGGATGTGACGACCGTAGCAAAGCTGACCCTTTCGCATTGGCGTTCGCAACCAACTCACCTACCGCCGACTAGCGGTCCACTCGGGGGCGCGAACGGGCAAGGCAGCAAAACAATTGTCGGGCCCGTCAGCGTCGCGGGAGCCGCCGTGGGCGGCGTCGTTCCCTACCATTGGGCCATGGCTGCGCCGCGCGACGACCCTGCCCGGTTCGGCCTGCCCGCGACCTTGGTGGAGGTCGCGTCCCACCGCCTGCGTGAGGCGATCCTCAGCGGCGAGCTCTCCCCCGGCGAGAAGATCGTCGAAGAACAGTTGTGCGCGACCTTCGGCTTCAGCCGGGCGCCGCTGCGCGAGGCGCTGCGCCTGCTCACCCAACAGGGGCTGGTGGAACACCTGCCCCGGCGCGGCTCGCGGGTCGCCGAATGGTCGTCGACAGATGTCCTCCAGTTGTTCGAACTGCGCCATGTGCTGGAGCGGCACGCCGTGGAATCAGCACTGCCGCTGAAGGATTCGGCGACGGCGCTCGAACCGGTGCGGGCGGCGCTGGAACGCATGGACGTCGCCCGCGACGCGGTGGTCCGCGATGATGCCCACCGCGCATTCCATGCCGCCGTCGTCGGTCTGGCCCACAATCGGCAACTTGACATCACGCTGGAGCCGATCCTGCTCAAACTGCAGCTCCCGATGGCGAAGAACCTCCGTGAGGAGGCCCGGCAACGCGATGCCGGTGACGGCATCGAGCGGCACAAGGCGATCCTCTCGGCGCTGGAGACCAATGACGCGGCGTTGGCGATCGCCGCGCTGCGTGACCACGGCCACCTGCACTACCTCGGCTTGGAAGGCTTGGAGAAGGAGCCGGAAGGCTTGGAAGGCTTGGAGAAGGAGCCGGAACCGGGGGTCTGAGCGCGGCGCTAACACGATCGACACACGGCTGACCCAGAATCGCCATCATTCTGTCGACAATCGACAGACATGGCCGACTCGAAACCTGGACCGACCGTCGGGCCCTCCGTGGCCGAGATCCTCACCTCCCATGCGTCGGGCACGGGTTCGCCGACCGCCACCGCCGCCCGCGTCGCCGATGCGATCGCCGCACGGGGTGACGACGGCACGTGGCTGTCGACCGTTCCCCGCGAGCAGCTGATCGCAGCCGCCGAGGACATCGAGAACCGTCCGGGCGCCCGCACGCTGCCGCTCTACGGCGTGCCGTTCGGTGTCAAGGACAGCATCGACGTGGCCGGCGTGCCGACCACGTTGTCCTGCCCCGACTACGCCTACGTCGCCACTGCCACCGCGCCGGCGGTGCGCCGCCTGCTCGACGCCGGCGCCCTCTACGTCGGCAAAACCAACCTCGACCAGTTCGCTACCGGACTCAACGGCACCCGGACGCCCTACACGGTGCCGCGCAGCGTCTACGGCGGCGACATGATCTCCGGCGGCTCCAGTTCGGGGTCGGCGCTGGCGGTCGCTCTCGGCCAGGTGCCGTTCGCGGTCGCGACGGACACCGCGGGTTCGGGGCGGGTGCCGGCCGCACTGAACGGTGTCGTGGGCTTCAAGCCGTCGCGCGGACTGATCAGCACCGTCGGGCTGGTGCCCGCCTGCAGGTCGCTGGATTGTGTGAGCGTCATGGCGGGATCGGTCGACGACGTGGATCGGGTCCTCGACGTCATGATCGCTCGCGACGACGAGGACCCCTGGTCTCGCGACCGCGGGCCGCGCTTCCGCGGGGGCGCCGTCACCGTGGGGCTGCCGCCGGAGCAGGAGCTGGAGTTTTTCGGTGACGAGCAGATGCGCCGCGCCCACCTCGCCGTGCGAACCCGGCTGTCCCGCACCAACACCGTGGTCGACGTCTCGCTACAACCCTTCCTCGCGGCCGGCGCACTGCTCTACCAGGGGCCGTGGGTGGCCGAACGGCTGGTCGAATTCGGTGACTTCCTTGCTGCCCAACCGGATTCGATCCACCCGGTGGTGCGCGACATCCTGCGCAGTGGCCACCGCTACACCGCCGTCGATGCGTTCGCCGCGCTGCAGAGACTCCAGGAGCTCAAGGCTGTCACCGGTCGGCTGTGGCGGCAGATGGACGTGCTCGTACTGCCGACGATCGGCACCACCTTCACCGTCGACGAGGTGCTCGCCGCGCCGATCGACTGCAACACGAAACTCGGCCATTACACGCATTTCGGCAATCTCCTCGACCTGCTCGGTGCCGCCGTCCCGGTCGGGGTCACCGCCGACGGACGGCCGTGCAGTGCGATGGTGCTCGGGCCGGCGCTCAGCGATGACACCGTGCTGCATGTCGCCGCCCAACTCCTCGACGAACCACGCCGCACACCCTGGCCGTCGGGTGTGCCCGCCGACGCCGTCACCCTCACCGAGGAGCACGCATGAGTGCAACCGCCGAGATACCCGCCGAGCCCTCACCGTTCACGCTCGCCGCCGACCGAACCGCGTTGATCGTCATCGACATGCAACGGGACTTCCTGCTTCCCGGAGGATTCGGCGAGAGCCTCGGCAACGACGTGGACCAACTCGCGCGGGTGGTGCCACCGCTGGCCGCGCTGATCGGTGCGGCCCGCGACGCCGGGGTGATGGTCATCCACACGCGGGAGGGGCACCGCCCCGACCTGTCGGACTGTCCTCCGGCCAAATTGCGCCGCGGTGCCCCGTCGAAACGCATTGGTGACGAAGGGAAGTACGGGCGCATCCTGATCCGTGGCGAATACGGTCACGACATCGTCGACGAGCTCGCCCCGGTAGCCGGAGAAGTCGTCATCGACAAACCCGGTAAGGGTGCGTTCTACGCCACCGAGCTGTCCGAGCTTCTCACCGCTGCCGGGATCACCCAACTGCTCGTCACCGGCGTCACCACCGAGGTGTGCGTGCACACCACCACCAGGGAGGCCAACGACCGCGGATACGAATGCCTGGTCGTATCCGACTGTGTCGGTTCCTATTTCCCGGAATTCCAGCGGGTCGGCCTGGAGATGATCAAGGCCCAGGGCGGCATTTTCGGATGGGTGGCAGACAGTGCCGTCGTCATCCCCGCACTCACTCAACTCACCACGCCAGCAGACCGAGAAGAGGCCCGATGAGCACCGACGTCACCAACGCACCCGCCGAACCGCCCACTGCCCGCTCCCTGTCCCTGCCCTGGTGGACGCGCGGCGACACCAACGCGTTCTTCGGCCTGGGATTCAACATCCTGGTCAACGTGTTGACGCTGACCGGGTTGATGGTGGCCGTGGTCGCCGTGCCGGCCGCCGATGTGCTGGGCACGGTCCTCCCGGCGCTGGGGGTGGCTCTGATCCTCGGGAACCTCTACTACACGTTCCTGGCCCGGCGACTCGCGCGGCGGGAGAACCGAAACGACGTCACCGCCCTGCCGTACGGCCCCAGCGTGCCGCACATGTTCATCGTGGTGTTCGTCGTGATGCTGCCGGTCTATCTGGCCACCGACGATCCGATGCAGGCCTGGCAGGCGGGACTGGCGTGGGCGTTCCTGATCGGCGTCATCGTGATGATCGGCGCATTCGTCGGTCCCTACATCCGCAAGCTAACCCCGCGGGCGGCGATGCTGGGCACGTTGGCCGGCATCTCCATCACGTTCATCTCGATGCGCCCCGCCGCGCAGATGTGGGAGGTCGCCTGGATCGGTCTGCCGGTGCTGGCCATCATCCTGATCGGTTTCTTCACCGACGTGAAGCTGCCGGGCAACATCCCCATCGGATTGGTCGCACTGCTGGTCGGCACCGCCATCGGCTGGGCGGGTGGCTACATGTCGGCACCCGACGTCGGGCAGGCGGTCAGCGACATTGCCGTCGGGGTTCCGGACCTGCGGCTGGACATGCTGATCAGCGGCCTCTCCGATCTGGCGCCGCTGTTGGGCACCGCGATTCCGCTGGGTGTGTACAACTTCACCGAGGCGATGAGCAATGTCGAGAGCGCGGCGGCGGCCGGTGACAGCTACAACCTGCGCAGCGTGCTGCTGGCCGACGGGGCCGGCGCGGTGGTCGGCTCGGCCTTCGGCTCGCCCTTTCCGCCTGCCGTCTACATCGGCCACCCGGGGTGGAAGGACGCCGGAGGGCGCGCGGGCTACTCACTCGCCAGCGGTGCCGTCATCGGATTCCTGTGCTTCATGGGACTTTTCGGTGTCCTGGCCGCGCTGCTGCCGGTGCCGGCCATCGTGCCGATCCTGCTCTACATCGGCCTGCTGATCGGCGCCCAGGCCTTCCAGGCGGTCCCGCGGCTGCACGCGGTCGCCGTCGTCGCGGCCCTGCTGCCCAACCTGGCGGAGTGGGGTCGCGGCATGATCGACAACGCCCTCAGCGCGGCAGGAACCACGGCGGCCGAAGTGACCAGCGACGCGCTCAACGGCGCAGGTGTGGTCTACGACGGGCTCAAGACCCTGGGTGAGGGCGCGGTGCTGGTCGGCCTGATTCTCGGCACGATGGTCACCTTCATTCTGGACAAGAAGTTCCGTTACGCGGCGGTCGCGGCACTGGTGGGAGCGGCGCTGTCGTTCATCGGTCTGATTCACGCCGCCGAGGTGTCGTGGGCGGCCAGTCCGCAGGTGGCGCTCGGCTATCTGCTGTTCGGCTTGGTCTGCCTGGTGTTCTCGGTCGTCCCCGGCGCCAAGACCCCGGTCACCCATCCCGACGAGGCGGACATCGTCGCCGGACACTGACGGCGACCGCCGCGGCACGGCACCGACGCCGACCGCCGCGGCGCGGCACTCACGGCGACGGCGGTCGCAGGGCGCTGACGGCGACCCCGGTCACAGGGCATCGCCCGACCGGCAGACATCACCCGCAACTTCGTGGACAACTGTCTACGAAACCGCCTAGCGTGGGCACGTGCCCCTTCGCAGCCACAGCGTCGACCCCCGCGCCGAACGCGTCCGAAACCGTCTGCGCGTAGCGGCGTTCGCGTTGGCACAGGAGCGGCCCGTCGACCACATCACCGTCGGTGACCTGGTGACCCGCGCCGACGTGAGTCGGCAGGTCTTCTACCGGCACTTCCGCGATCGCGACGACGCGGTGGCGGCGGCGATCACGCACGCGTTCACCGAGGCGGTCGCGCAGGACCCCGGCTCCGAGCCGCGGGCCCAGATCCTGCGCGTGTTCGACTTCGCCGCCGAACACCACGCGATGTACCGCAACGTCGTGCCCAGCACGGTGACCCGGCATGTGGTCAACACCTTTCGCGAGGCGCTGTTGCCGGCCTGCCAGCAGATCGCCGCCACCGGCACCGCGAGGCTTTCCACGGCCGGGGCCGTGGGCGCCCCGCCGGCACCCGAGTCGGTCGCCCGGTTTCTCGTCGGCGGCTTCATGGAAGTGCTGCGGTCCTGGATGGAGGACCCGGACGCCACCGATCTCGCCGGCCGCGTCAATGCGGCGCTGGACACGGTCGACGCGCTGCTGGGCCAGTCGACACCACAGAAAGGACCTCATCATGGGTAGACACCACCGCCCCGAAGACCCCGGGCACTCCCCCGCATTCCGCGACCGCTCCGCGCTGCGGACCACCGCGCTCGCGCTGGCCGGTCTGACCCTGTTCGTCGTCGCGATGGTCGCCAGTTACGCGGGCGCCTTCGCCAACCCGGTGCTGCACCACATGTCTGTCGCGGTCTCGGCTCCCGAACCTCTGATCGACGGACTACGGGCGGAGCCGGGTCTGCAGATCACGCAGGTCGCCGACGCCGAAGTGGCCCGTGCGCAGGTCTATCAGCGCCGCGTCGACGCTGCGTTCGCGGTGACCCCCGAAGGAGGCCTGTCGATCTATGTGGCCGGCGGCGGCGGCCGCAGCGTCGCGGCCGCTGCCGAGAAAATCGGACGCACCACCGCCGGGCAGGCCGGACTACCCGCGGTCGTCGAGGACGTCGCCCCCACCTCGTCCGCCGACCCCTCCGGAACGGTCGAGTTCTACGCGGTCATCTTCATCTCCATCGGCGCCTCGCTCGGGGCGGCCCTGCTGGGGCGCCTGATGGGCAGCGTCCGCACGCCGGCCACGCTGGCGCTGCGCACGGTTTCGCTGGCGGGGTTCTCCGCCGTCCTGGCCGGCGTGGTCACGCTGTACGTGGGTCCGGTCCTCGGTGCGCTCACCGGCCACCCCGGCCAGGTGTTCGGCGTGCTGTGGCTCTACGCGATGGCCGTCGGCGGCGCGGTCACCGGCGTGGCAGCCGCATTCGGTACAGCCGCGTCGATCGTGCTGGGGCTCTTCCTGGTCGTCGTCGGCAACGCGGCAGCCGCCGGACCCGTCGGTCGTCCGCTGTTGTCCGGCTTCTACTCCACCTTCACCACGGTGGTGCCGCAAGGGTCGGGAGTCTCGTTGTTGCGCAGCGTGTCCTACTTCGGCGGTAACGGTGCCCAGGCGCCGTTGCTGACCCTGGCCGCCTGGGCCGGCGCCGGATGCCTGCTCGCAGTGGTGGCCACCGCGGCGCGGGTGAATTATCGTGCCCGATATGACCTCTGGTCTCAGCGCGGCAGGCAGCGGGGACTACTACGATCTCGGCTCCTACCATCGTCGAACTGACACGTCCGCCCCCGAGGCGCAGCGCTGGTTCGACCGCGGCATGGTGTGGTGCTACGCCTTCAACCACGACGAGGCGATCCTCTGCTTCGAGCGGGCCCTCGAGTTCGACGAGGACCTGGCGATCGCCCGGTGGGGTATCGCGTACGCAGTCGGGCCGAACTACAACAAGGGTTGGGACGCCTTCGATCCGGTCGACCTGGCCCAGTCGTTGAGCCGTGCCCGTGCCGAGCTCGCACAGGCCTCGCAAGGACGGGCCTCGGCCTGCGAGCGGGCCCTGATCGCCGCGCTGGCGCTGCGCTTCGTCGCCGATGACCCCGACGACGAGGACGCCCTGCTGGCCGGGCACCGGGCCTACGCCGACGCGATGACGCAGGTGGCGCAGAGCTACCCCGACGACGTCGATGTGGCGGCACTGACCGCCGATGCGCTGATGAACGTGACCGCCTGGGCGTTGTGGGACAGTCGCACCGGTGAACCGGCCCCCGGATCGCGGGTCGTCGAGGCCAAGCAGATCCTCGACACGGCACTCGCCACGGTGGCCGGACGGGCACATCCGGGAATCCTGCACCTGTACCTGCACGCCATGGAGATGTCCACCACCCCGGAGGTGGCGTTACCCGCAGCCGATCTGCTGCGCGGGCTGGTGCCCGATGCCGGACATCTCGCCCACATGCCCAGTCACATCGACGTGCTGTGCGGCAATTACCGGGACTCGGTGGTGGCCAACCTGGCGGCGGTGCGTGCCGACCGCCGGTTCGTGGAACGATCCGGTCCGCTGAACTTCTATTCGTTGTACCGGGCGCACAACCTGCACTTCATCGTGTACTCGGCGATGTTCGAGGGAAACTCGTCGGTGGCGATGCAGGCTGCCGACGAACTCGCCGGTCAGCTGACCCCCGAGTTGCTCGCCATCGAGTCGCCGCCGATGGCCGACTGGCTCGAGGCGTTCGTCCCGTTGCGGATCCACGTCCTGGTCCGGTTCGGCCGCTGGGAGGACCTGATCGCCACCGCTTCGCCCGCGGACCCGCGGCTGTACTGCACCACAGCAGCCACCATCCACTACGGACGGGGCGTGGCGTATGCCGCCACCGGCCGACTTTCCGAGGCCGAACAGGAACGCGAGGCGTTCTCGGCGGCATACGACCGGATCCCGGAGAGCCGCTACCTGTTCAACAACACCAGCCGTGACATCCTCGCTGTCGCCGCCGCGATGCTCGACGGGGAGATCGACTATCGCGCAGGTCGTTTCGACCAGGCCTTCATCCACCTGCGGCGCGCTGTCGAGTTGGACGACACGCTGCCCTACGACGAACCCTGGGGCTGGATGCAGCCCACCCGGCATGC
The DNA here is from genome assembly GCF_010728325.1 of Mycolicibacterium poriferae. The sequence continues at coordinate 3,594,990 of NZ_AP022570.1, read as the reverse complement.
CTATGGCGCATTGCTGCTCGAGCAGGGCCAGGTGGAAGAGGCCGCGGCGGTCTATGCCGCCGATCTGGGACTGGATCCCACGCTGAGCCGGCCCTGCCAGCATCCGGGCAATGTGTGGAGCCTGCACGGCTACCACGAGTGCCTGACGCGCCTGGGTCGTGCCGAGGAGGCCGTCATCATCGGCAGACAGCTGCAGTTGGCGGCGGCCCGCGCCGACGTGCCGGTCAGGGCATCGTGCGCCTGCCGACTCGAGACCTGCGACTGAACCGCCGGGCCGCAGCTGCGTAGACTCCGGCCTGTGCCGATCAGCGACGACGACCTCGCGCACCTGCGCCGGTGCGTGGAGCTCGCCCGCGTCGCGCTCGGCGAGGGTGACGAGCCGTTCGGCTCGCAGTTGGTGGGCCAGGACGGCACCGTGTTGTTCGCCGACCACAATCGGGTCAAGGACGGTGATCACACCCGCCACCCCGAGTTCGCCATCGCGCGCTGGGCGGTCCGCAACCTGGGAACGGAGCAGCGGTCCCGCGCCACGGTGTACACCTCGGGAGAGCACTGCCCGATGTGCTCGGCGGCGCACGCCTGGGTGGGGTTGGGGCGCATCGTCTACGCCGCCTCGGCGGCGCAACTGACCGCGTGGCTGCAGGAGTGGGGCGCGCCCCCGCCGCCGGTCGCGGGGCTGCCCATCGCGACCGTCGCCCCCGGCATCTGGGCCGACGGGCCCGCGGACGAACTGACCGAGGAGATGAAGGCGTTGTACGCGAAAGCATTCGCCCGATGACCGAGCCGGACTGGGTGCAGCACGCGATCTGGTGGCAGATCTACCCGTTGGGATTCGTGGGGGCCTACCCGGCCGACCCGCCGCCCGCGGCGGAGGAACACCGGTTACGCAGAATCGTCGACTGGCTGGACTACACCGTCGAACTCGGAGCCTCCGGGTTGGCGCTGGGGCCGGTGTTCGCGTCGCGCACCCACGGCTATGACACCTCCGACCACCATCGCATCGACCCGAGGCTGGGCACCGACGACGACTTCGACCACCTGGTGGCGGAGTGTCGCGCCCGCGGGTTGCGGATTCTTCTCGACGGGGTGTTCAACCACGTCGGAACCGAGTTCGACCGGTTCCGAGAGGCGCAGGAGGGCGGCGACCGGTCCTGGTTCCGGACGCGCGGCCGCGACTTCGTGACATTCGAGGGACACGGCGGGCTGATCACGCTCGACCACTCCAACCCCGACGTCGTCGACTACACCGTCGAGGTGATGTGCCACTGGCTGTCGCGGGGCGCCGACGGGTGGCGTCTCGACGCCGCCTACGCCGTCCCCGATCGGTTCTGGGCGCAGGTGCTGCCCCGGGTGCGCGAACGCTTTCCGCAGGCGTGGTTCGTCGGCGAGGTCATTCACGGCGACTATTCCGCGATCGTGCGTGACTGCGGTTTCGACTCGCTGACTCAATACGAGCTGTGGAAGGCGATCTGGAGCAGCCTCAACGACACCAACTTCCACGAACTGGCCTGGTCGCTGACCCGGCACAACGACTTCATGGACACGTTCGTGCCTATGACGTTCATCGGCAACCATGACGTCACCCGGATCGCCAGCCAGCTCGACGATCCCGAGCACGTCGAGCACGCGCTGACGATCCTGATGACCACCGGCGGCACCCCGAGCATCTACGCCGGGGACGAATCCGCCTATCGGGGCGTCAAGGAGGAGCGCTTCGGCGGTGACGACGCCGTGCGGCCCGAATTCAGCTCTCCCGGTGAGGGTGTCGGTGAACACGGCCAGCAGGTGTATCGGACCCATCAGCACCTGATCGGTCTGCGCCGTCGGCACCCCTGGTTGCACGAGGCCCGCACCGAGTCGCTTCGGGTGACCAATGAGGGCTTGGTGTACGCCGCTCGCAGCGGTGAGCACATGCTGGTGGTGGCCCTCAACATCGACGACGCACCGATGCCGGTGTCGCTGCCCGAACTCGGCATCGAGAGCGGCGCCGTCATCGCCGGTTCGGGAGCACCGCCCACCGAGCAGCTGACCGACGCCGTGGTTCCGCCGCACGGGTGGCTGGTGATCGCTCCGCGCTGAGCGCGGACTACAGCATCTGCAGAGTCGCGGGGTCTTCCTGGCCGTCGTAGAACGCGTCGAGCACGTCGCGGAACACCGCGTCCTCCCCCGCGCGGGCGAACAGCGTCATCGACGAACGGACCTTGAGATCGTCTGGGTGACCGAGGATTTCGCGGGCCGACCGATCTTGCACGGCGAGCAGCAGTTGGGCGCATTCGCGCAGCCGCGGACCGAGCACCTCATGCCCGAGGTAGGCGGTGGCCTCGGCCAGGGAGCTGATGCCGAACCGCTGTGCGGTGGGGCTGTGCCCCAGTCCGCGCAGCTGCGGGAAGACGAACCAGATCCAATGGCTGCGCTTGGTGCCGGCGCGCAACTCGTCGAGCACCGTCGGGTACACGTCCTCCTGCGCGTCGACGAAGCGCTGCAAGTCGAACGGATCGTCGGCGCCGTTCGGCTGTGTCTGTCGGTCCACCATCGCCATGCCAGTCTGGCAGTTGGAGGCACAGGACGAAACCCCGCACAGGACGGAACACCGCGTAGGACGTAACACCGCGTAGGACGTAACACCGCGTAGGACGTAACACCGCGTAGGACGTAACACCGCGTAGGACGTAACACCGCGTAGGACGTAACACCGCGTAGGGCCGAACACCCGGTCGGGCTCGCCGTCACTGTATTCACACTGGTCACAGTCGGTGACCGAGGACGCGAGTCCGTGGCGAGTCGCAATCGTTAGCCAACCGCGATGTCGAATCGCTGTGTCGCGCAGACATTCGGCTCGCCGAAGCCGGTTTCATTACGCGTGAAAAGCGACGGCAAGTTTGCGAGACATGGTGGACATGTACAGAAAGGTGGGTTGGTTGCCGTTATGAAGTGGAAAGTGAAGTGGCGAGACGCCACAGACGCAGCATCGTGGCGGTCAGCGCTGCGCCGGATGGCCGTCGTCGCCGCGGCCGCAGTCGCGCTGCCCGGCCTGATCGGCGTCGCCGGGGGTTCGGCGACTGCGGGCGCCTTCTCGCGGCCCGGCCTGCCCGTTGAGTATCTGGACGTGTTCTCCCAGGCCATGAACCGCAACATCCGGGTGCAATTCCAGGGCGGGGGCCCGCACGCGGTGTATCTGCTCGACGGTCTGCGCGCTCAGGACGACTTCAACGGCTGGGACATCAACACCCCGGCGTTCGAGTGGTTCTACCAGTCCGGTCTGTCGACGATCATGCCGGTGGGCGGCCAGTCCAGTTTCTACACCGACTGGTACCAGCCGTCGCGGGGTAACGGCCAGGACTACACCTACAAGTGGGAGACCTTCCTGACCCAGGAGCTACCCGCCTGGCTGGAGGCCAATCGTGGTGTCTCCCAGACTGGTAACGCCGTCGTCGGTCTGTCGATGGCCGGTAGCGCGGCCCTGACCTATGCGATCTACCATCCGCAACGGTTCATCTACGCGTCGTCGCTGTCCGGGTTCCTCAACCCGTCCGAGGGCTGGTGGCCCATGCTGATCGGACTGGCGATGAACGACGCCGGTGGCTTCAACGCCGAGAGCATGTGGGGCCCGTCCTCGGACCCGGCATGGAAGCGCAACGATCCGATGGTCAACATCAACCAGCTGGTGGCCAACAACACCCGCATCTGGATCTACTGCGGCACCGGCACCCCGTCGGAGCTGGACTCGGGTACCCCGGGCAACAACCTGATGGCGGCGCAGTTCCTCGAAGGATTCACGCTGCGCACCAACATCAGTTTCCGGGACAACTACATCGCGGCGGGCGGCACCAACGGTGTGTTCAACTTCCCGTCCACCGGTACCCACAGCTGGAACTACTGGGGTCAGCAGCTCCAGCAGATGAAGCCGGACATCCAACGGGTGCTGGGGGCTCAGGCCACCGCATAACGACCACCCACCCAGGGAGCCTGCCGTTACCCCCGAACGGCAGGCTTCCTGCCGTTCGGGACCGGTGCTGCTACAGCCGGGTGCGCATGGCGATGTCCTCGTTGAACTCGTCGAGCATCGCGTCGGTCAATGTCGGGCGGGTGTCGGCGACGGCGGCGAGGAAGTCGTCGGTGCGGGGCGGCTCGCCGCGCCGGAATTCGATTTCGCGTTCGAACGCGCATTGCGCACCTTTACGCGCGGCGAATTCGATGTCGGCCGGGGTGAACATCGCGGTCGCCTCGACGAGCTTGTCGACCTCCACGCCGTCGGCCAGGGCACCGAGATAGCGGTTCCAGATCGCTTTGCGCGCCGCGTCGTCGGGCGGCCCGACCGGGATGACGTAGTCGAACCGTCCCGGTCGCAGGAATGCCGAGTCCAGCGAGCGCACGGAGTTCGTGGCGCAGATCAGCAGGCGCTCGTCGTGCTGGCGGAACGTCGGGATGAGTTTGAGCAGTTCGTTGGTGACGCCGTGGGCCGGGTCCGACGGGATCCCCGAGCGCGAGCCCGCGATCTCCTCGACCTCGTCGATGAACACCACCGCGGCGTCGAGTTCGTTGAGGTCGGCGAACATGTCGCGCAACGCGTTGGGCATCGTGACATCGGGCGCGGTCAACCGGGACGGGAAGATCTCGATGAACGGCCAACCGAGCCGTCCGGCAACGGCTTTGGCGAAGCTGGTCTTCCCGGTCCCGGGCGGCCCGAACAGGATGGCCGCCTTCGGTGGCGAGACTCCGTATCGGGCGGCGAGATCCGGTTGGGCCAGCGGCAGCACGATGCGGCGCTCGATCATACGCTTCTCGGCCTCCATGCCGGCCATCTCGTCCCAGAGGCGCTGGCCCATGATCCGGCCGCCGAGTGCGGTGAGCAATCCGGTGTCGGCGGGTCCGACGTGGTCGATCCGGTCGAAGTAGCGCAGATCCGTCCGTTCGGTGTACCCGCAGTTGAGAAGTGCGGCGGTCCCGGTGGCGTCCTCGGGCAGCAAGGCGCTGACGCGCCGCGCCCCCAAGGCGCGCACCCGCTGCTCCAACTCGGTGAGCAGTGCACTGCCGATGCCGCGGTGACGCCACCGACTGCTCAACGCGATCATCGTGATCCAGGCACGTTCGCCGCTGATCTGGGCGACCGCCATGCCGACGAGTTGATCGTCGACGACCGCCACCACGGCGGGCTGACCGCCGCGCGCGGCGGAGACTACCTCCGAGACCGGGAAGGCGGGGGAAGCCTCGGCCGGCTCCCGGCTCTGATCCCAGACCGAGATGGCCTGATCGAGGTCGTCGTCGTGGAAGTCGCGCAAGCGCCAAGGGGGCATGGCACCGATGATCCGGTTCGGGGCGGCGCGCCCACATGCCCCCATCGGGTGGTTGAACCGTCCTGGGTCTGGTGGAGATCGTGATCGCACCAGGAGGATGTGGTTGTGGCTGCGCCGAGGAAGTTCGATCCAGAGACCCGTGAGCGGGCGGTACGGATGTATCACGACCGTTTGGCCCATAGTGATGATTCGAAGTTGGCGGCTCGCCGCCATGTCGGAGAGCTGCTGGGGATCAATCAGGCGACGTTGCGTAACTGGGTCGAGGACCGCCACTTCGGTAGCCGCTCGACGGTCAGTGACGACGGAGGCGATCAGTCGGCCGAGGTGGTGGCGTTGCGCAAGGAGGTCGCCGAGTTACGCAGGGCCAATGAGATCCTCAAGACAGCGTCAGCGTTTTTCGCCGCGGCGGAGGTCGACCGCCGACTGCGGTGATCGTCGACTACATCGACGATCACCGGGACCGTTACGGGGTCGACCCGATCTGCGCCGTGCTGGGTGAGCACGGGCTGCCGATCGCCCCGTCCACCTACTACGCGGCCAAGGCTCGCGGCCCGGTCAGTGACACCGACTGGGCCGATGCGCACGCCGCCAACACCGTGCACGAGCTGTTCGTGGCCAATCGGGGGCTCTACGGGGTGCGCAAGCTCTGGCATGCGATGAAACACGCTGGTCACGACGTTGGCCGGGATCAAGTGGGCCGGCTGATGCGCCTGTGCGGAATCACCGGCGCGGTGCGCGGAAAGCGGCGCACGGTCACCACCACCGCCGATGCGACCGCGGCCCGGCATCCCGATCTCATCGACCGCCAATGGGGTGTGCCGGCCCGTCCGGATCAGTGGTGGGTAGCTGATTTCACCTACACCTGGACGCTGGCCGGGTTCGTCTACACCGCGTTCTGCGTCGATGTGTACTCGCGGAGGATCCTGGGATGGCGGGTGATGTCGACCAAGGCCACCCCACTGGTGACCAGCGTCCTCGAACAAGCCGTGTTCACCCGACGTAGGACTGATTTCCGTTTCACCACAACAGGATTGGTTCATCATTCCGATGCCGGCAGCCAATACACCTCGCTGGCGTTCACCGAGGCGCTGCGTGATTCGGGGATCGCCGGCTCGATCGGCTCGGTCGGTGACGCCCTGGATAACGCGCTGATGGAATCAGCGATCGGGCTGTACAAGACCGAACTGATCGACCGCCACAAATCCTGGACCGGCCGCGCCGAAGTCGAACGCGAAACCGCCAGCTGGGTGCATTGGTACAACACCACCCGCCTGCACTCGTCTCTCGGCTATCTCTCGCCGGTCGGATACGAGAACCGCTACCGTGACACCGTCACCTCCATCCCGCAGGTGGCATAACCCAGGTCTCCATCCAGACCAGGACGGTTCAGGTTGGGCGGGGGATGTGCACGGGTGGTTGGGCGGGGGATGTGCACGGGTGGTTGGGCGGGGGATGTGCACGGGTGGTTGGGTGGGGGATGTGCCGGTGGGCTCCCCCGGCTCAGCCCTGCACCGTCGGCCTGATGGTCAGCTCGCCGATCTCCACATCGTGGGGTTGCTCGATGACGAACGCGACGGCCCGGGCGACAGCCTCCGGTGCCAGGCCGTAGGCGTCCATGGTCGACCGGATCTGTTCCCGCCGGGCACTGTCGGTGATGCCGGAGGCGAGCTCGGTGCGCACGAAGCCCGGCGAGATGGAGGTGACCCGGATCGCGCCGTCGGTCGATTCCTGACGCAGCGCCTCCATCACCGTGCGCACCGCGTTCTTGGTCGCGGCGTACACACCCATGTCGGGAACGATCTTCAACCCGGCGGTCGACACCGTGGTCACGAAGTGACCGTGGCCCTGCTGTCGGAAACCGGTGCGGCGGCAGCGATCCCGTGCAGGACTCCGCGAAGGTTGACGTCGATCATCGCGTCCCATTCGGTCACCTGGCCGTCGGCGAGCGGGCCCAGACTGCTGATACCGGCGTTACCGACCAGCACGTCGAGTCTGCCGAACGCCTCGACGGCGGCGTCGACCAGTCGTGTCACGTCCTGGGCGACGCGGACATCCATCCCGACTGTGACGACTTCGGCGCCGCGGGAGCGCGATTCGTCGGCGAGGGTCGTCAGCCGATCAGTGCGCCGGGCGCCGAGCGCCAGCCGGGCTCCGCGTGCGCCCAGCAGTGTGGCCGTAGCTTCCCCGATGCCGCTGCTGGCTCCGGTGATGGCGATCACCTTTCCCCTGATCGGGTCTGAGCCTGCTGCTTCGCGAGGTGCGGGTGCGGTCATCGCGGTGCGATTCGGTTCATACGGGAGGTAACCGGGCTCACCACGTCGCTGTTCCGCTGCGGGCGATATTCGTGGCGGGAACAAAGCAGCCCACGGCAAGGTTGAGCGCAACAGGTTCAACTTTGGAGGACATTGATGCCTGAAGCTCTGCAAGTGCCGGTCCTGTTCGTCAGCGAACCGATCGTGCTGCCGGGAATGGTGGTGCCGATCGAGCTCGACGACGCCGCCCGCGCTGCCGTGGACGCGGCGCAAGCCAGCGAGTTCGGCAAGTTGCTGATTGCCCCGCGACTCGACGACCGCTATCCGACCTACGGCGTGCTCGCCTCGATCGTGCAGGTGGGGCGCCTCCCCGGTGGCGGCGCAGCCGCGGTCGTGCGCGGTGAGAACCGCGCGCACATCGGCTCCGGCGCAACCGGGCCCGGTGCTGCGCTGTGGGTCACCGTGCAGGAGGTCGCGGTGGCCGAAACCACCGACGAGATCAAGGCGCTGGCTGCCGAATACAAGAAATTGCTGCTGGCGATGCTGCAGCGTCGCGAGGCGTGGCAGATCGTCGACGTGGTCAACAAGATCAGCGACCCGTCAGCGCTGGCCGACACCGCCGGCTACGCGTCCTACCTGAGTGACGTGCAGAAGCGCGAATTGCTCGAGACCGAGGACGTGGCCGCGCGGCTGCGTTCGCTGATCGACTGGACAGGTGATCACCTCGCCGAGGTCGAGGTCAACGACAAGATCGCCGAGGACGTCCGGACCGGAATGGACAAGCAGCAGAAGGAATTCCTGTTGCGCCAGCAGTTGGCCGCGATCCGCAAGGAGCTCGGTGAAACGGGACCAGACGGCGCCGACGAGTCAGGTGATTACCGGGCCCGCATCGAAGCCGCCGATCTGCCGGAGAAGGTCCGCGAGGCTGCGCTGCGCGAAGTGGGCAAGCTGGAACGCGCCAGCGAGCAGAGCCCCGAGGGCGGGTGGATCCGCACCTGGCTGGACACTGTGCTCGAGCTGCCGTGGAACGTCACGACCGAGGACGCGACGGACCTGAAGGCCGCCCGAGAGATCTTGGACGTCGACCATCACGGACTCGACGACGTCAAGGACCGCATCGTCGAGTACCTGGCGGTGCGTGCCCGGCGCAGTCAGCGTGGCCTGCAGGTCGTCGGCGGCCGCGGATCGGGCGCCGTCATGGCGCTGGCCGGTCCCCCGGGCGTCGGCAAGACGTCGCTGGGTGAATCGGTGGCCCGTGCGCTGGGCCGCACCTTTGTGCGCGTGGCGCTCGGCGGGGTGCGCGACGAGGCGGAGATCCGTGGGCACCGGCGCACCTACGTGGGCGCACTGCCCGGCCGGATCGTGCGCGCGATCGGTGAGGCCGGCTCGATGAACCCGGTCGTGCTGCTCGACGAGATCGACAAGGTCGGCTCGGACTACCGCGGCGACCCGTCGGCGGCGCTGCTGGAGGTGCTCGACCCGGCACAGAATCACACATTCCGCGACCACTACCTGGATCTGGATCTCGACCTGTCCGATGTGGTGTTCCTGGCCACGGCCAACGTCGTCGAGAGCATCCCATCGGCCCTGCTGGACCGCATGGAGCTGGTCACCATCGACGGCTACACCGAAGACGACAAAGTGGCCATCGCCCGCGACTACCTGCTGCCCCGCCAGCAGGAACGCGCGGCGTTGTCGGCAGACGAGGTGAGCGTCACCGATGCGGCGCTGCGCAAGATCGCCGCGGACTACACCCGCGAGCCCGGTGTGCGCCAGTACGAGCGGTTGCTGGCAAAAGCCATGCGCAAGGTCACCACCCGGTTGGCCGACGACCCGCGCCCGGTCGAGATCGACGAGCCGGATCTGGTCGAGTTCCTGGGCCGGCCCCGGTTCATCCCGGAGTCCGCCGAACGCACGGCGGTGCCCGGGGTGGCCACCGGCCTGGCCGTCACCGGCCTCGGTGGTGACGTGCTCTACATCGAGGCCGGCGCCACCGACGGTGAGCGCGGCTTGCAGCTGACCGGACAGTTGGGCGACGTGATGAAGGAGTCGGCACAGATCGCGCTGTCGTACGTGCGTGCTCACGCTGACCAGTTGGGCGTGGACCCGGCAGCGCTGGACCGGCAGATTCATGTGCACGTGCCGGCCGGTGCCGTCCCCAAGGACGGTCCGTCGGCCGGGGTGACGATGGTGACCGCCCTGGTGTCGATGGCCACCGGTCGCCAGGTGCGCGCGGACGTGGGGATGACCGGCGAAGTCACGCTCAACGGCCGGGTCCTGCCGATCGGCGGGGTCAAGCAGAAGCTCCTGGCCGCACAGCGGGCGGGCTTGTCCACGGTGTTCATCCCGCAGCGCAACGAGGCCGACCTCGACGACGTGCCCGCCGACGTGCTGGCCGCGCTCGACGTCCGACCGATGACCGACGTGGCCGACATCGTCGCGCTGGCGCTCGTGCCCGCCGAGAACAGCGTCACCGCGGCGGCCTGACCGGCGGACGCATGTCGGGCCGCGGCGCTAGCGTGAGCCGGTGGCATACGACCGCGAACTGGCCGACCGCGTCCGCGAACTCCTCGCCCCGCGCGGAGCCGAGGAGAAGCCGATGTTCGGTGGGCTGGCGTTCCTGGTCAACGGCAACATGTCGGTGGTCGTCAGCGGGCACGGCGGACTGATGGTCCGCGTGCCCGCCGGCGACACCGACACGCTGCTCGCGACGGCACACGTCGAACCGATGATCATGTCGGGGCGGCAGGTGCGTGGATGGGTCCGGGTCGGCGCGCCGGCGCTGGGGACCCGACGCCGGCTTTCGGCGTGGGTCGAGCGTGGGGTGGGCGTCGCCGCCGCCCTGCCCGCCAAGTAGGGCACGTTTTCCGGGTTCGGCATGGGGTAAGACGGTCACATGGTCTCAACGACATCTGAGCGCGTCGTCGAGCGGCTGATGGAGCGCGCCGGCACCACCTACGCCGAGGAGGCGGGTATCCGGCTCCGGGACAAGCCCATGCCGCTGTTCCAGCTGCTGATCCTGTGCATGCTGGCGAGTAAGCCCATCGACGCGGCAATCGCGATGCGCGCGGCGCGTGAACTGTTCCGGGCGGGCCTGCGGACCCCGCACGCCATGCTGGACGCGCAGCGCGCCGATCTCATCAAGGCGTTCGGACGTGCGCATTACGTGCGCTACGACGAAAGTTCGGCAACCCGTGCGGTGGACATCGCCACCACCGTCAAAGACGAGTACGGCGGGGACCTGCGGCGCCTGGCGACCGCATCCGCGCGCGAGATCGACACGGCCAAGGCGTTGTTGGAGAGATTCAAGGGCATCGGCGACACCGGCGCCGACATCTTCCTGCGTGAGGTGCAGGACACCTGGACTTGGGTGCGACCCTTCTTCGACGACAGGGCGCGCGACACCGCGCGTGAGCTGGGGCTGCCTGCCGACGCCGACAAGCTCGCCGCGCTCGCCCCGCGTCACAGCGCCACGCTGGCGGCCGCGCTGGTGCGGGTGTCCCTGGACGACGATCTGCGGTCCGACCTGAAGACCGACCTGCGGTGAACCTCGCGACGGCAGCGGCGCTGTCGGGCAGCGCGTTGCTGCTCTGCGCGTGCTCCGGTCCGACGGTGATCAACACCGAAGAGCGCACCACGACCACCGCGGCGCCTCCGGCGGCGCCGTCGACCACCGTGGCCAGCAATGCGCATCTGGTCAACGCGTTCGACTACGCCGCTCAGGTCGACGGCGTGACCGGCTATTACTTCACCAGTCCCAGTGGGCGCTGGCAGTGTGCCATCAAACCCAGGGTCGAGGCGGGGTGCCAGAACGCGGACGCGTCCGCATCGGCCATCCGGATCACCGACGCCCCGGACGACGTACCGGGCCCCGAGGGTGAGCCGGAGGCACCCAACGCGATTCGGGTGGACCGCGACCGCGCTGCCGAATTCGCCGTGGTGCCCGCGACCGCCTATGGCCTGGAGCCCGAGCCGGCGCAGGTGCTCCCGTTCAACCGCGTCCTCGCGGTGGCGGGATTCCGCTGCAATGTCCAGGAGTCGTCCGGCATTTCCTGTCTGTCCGAAACCAGCGGTGCGGGGTTCGCGTTCTCCGCCGACGAATACACGACGAGCTACGTCGACGTGCCCCCGGACGCACCCTAGGGTCGGTGGCATGACACATACGCCGCGCCCCACGCCGGTGACCGTCGTCGTCACCGGTGCGGCGGGCCAGATCGGATACGCCGCGCTGTTCCGGATCGCGGCCGGTGCGATGCTCGGGCGTGACACGCCGGTCTCGTTGCGGCTGCTCGAAGTACCTCAGGCCGTCCGGGCGGCCGAGGGCGTGGTCATGGAACTCGACGACGGTGCCTTCCCGCTGCTGGCCGGTACCGAGATCTACGACGATCCGGTGAAGGCGTTCGACGGCGCCGCGGTGGTTCTGCTCATCGGCGCCAAGCCCCGCAGCGCGGGCATGGAGCGCGCTGACCTGCTCGGTGCCAATGCGCAGATCTTCGCCGCCGCCGGGCAGGCACTCAATGCCGGAGCGGCCGGCGACGTGCGGGTCCTCGTGGTGGGTAACCCGGCGAACACCAACGCGTTCGTCGCCGCCGCGCACGCCCCGGACATCCCGGCCGAGCGGTTCACCGCACTGACGCGGCTCGACCACAACCGTGCGGTCGCAGCGCTGGCGCGGCATTCGGGGGTTCCCGTCACCCAGATCAACCGGATGACGATCTGGGGCAACCACTCACCCACCCAATACCCCGACATCTTCCACGCGGTGGTCGGGGGCCGCTCAGGTGCTGACTACGCCGCCGACACCCGTTGGCTCACCGACGATTTCATTCCCACGGTGGCCCGCCGTGGCACCGCGATCATCCAGGCGCGCGGCGCCAGCTCCGCGGCGTCGGCGGCCAACGGCGCGATCGACCACGTCGACGACTGGCTGCACGGCACCCCCGACGGGGACTGGACGTCGGTCGCGCTGCCCTCCCCCGGCGTCTACGGCGTCGATGAAGGTCTGGTGTGTTCGTTTCCCTGCCGGTCCGTCGGCGGCCGGTGGGAGATCGTGACCGGCCTCGACATCAACGCGTTCTCCCGCTCCCGCATCGACGCGTCGGTGGCCGAGTTGCGGGCCGAACGCGACGCCGTGGCCGCGCTGGGCCTGCTGCCCTGAGAAGGCGCGTGCGACGCCGTCAGGACAGCGACGCCGACCCGTCGGGGTGCACGCGCACTGACGCCCCCGCGACGTCCTCGTTCACCGTCACCTCGGCCTGCCCGGCGTCGTTGATCACCGCCAGCACCCGCGCGTCCTGCGGTGTGCGCACCGCCAGGAACGCCTTCTCCGGCTTGCCGTCCCGGTCGAAGGGCGTCGTCCACGACTCGATCCGGCCGTCGCCGCTCCAGTCGACCAGGGCCGTGCGGGTCGGTTCCCGGTCGACCACCGGTTGCACGTCCTCCCAGCGGAATTCGCGGCCCGGCGGCTCGGTGCCGTACACCCCGAAGCTGTGTTTGGTCAGGTAGCCGCCGTTGGCGGTGATCAGACCCGTCCGACCGGGCTGGGCCACCAGCTGCTCGGCCATCGTCGCGATCGAGTGGGTGACGTAGTTGTTCCACGGTCCACCCGCGAAAGTCAGACCGCCGGTGACGGTCAGCGGGCGGCTTCGGTCACCGACCGGCAGCCCGAGCTCGTGGGCCGCCACCTGAACCGCTGACGGGAAGCACGAGTAGACGTCGACGAGGTCGACGTCGTCGATGGCGACGCCGGCCAGCTCCACCGCGCGGCGGCCCGCGATCCTGATCGCCGGCGAGCGGTGGAACTCGGCGCGTTCACCGATGGCGTAGGTGTCGTGGGCATCGGTGCCCGCGTACGGGAAAACCCAATGGTCGCGCGGAATCTGGAGATGCTCGGCGTTGGCGGCCGAGGTCAGGATCAGCACCGCCGCCTGGTCGACCATGTTGTTGGAGTTCATCAGCTTGGTGTAGGGCCAGCTGATCATTCGGTTGGCCGGCGCGGGTTGCCAGATCTGCTCGGCGGGCACCTCCTCGCGGCTCCAGGCATGCGGATTCGCGGCGGCGACCGCGGAGAACTGCGACCACAGTTCACCGATGCGGCGCCGGTGCGCGTCGGGGGCCTCGCCCGCCGCGATGCGCACGGCCTGCTCGAACATCGGATACACGTAGGCCGGTCGGTCCAGGTTGATGCGGATCTCGGCGGGACCGGCCATCGGCACACCCTCGTCGGCCCCGGGAGCGACCGGCACCGACTCGTCCTGCTTGGTCCAGTCCGGTTTGCGCCCGGTCGCCCGGAGCTTGGATCGGGTTCGCCAGGTCTCGGCTCCGGCGATCAGGATCGTCTCCGACCTGCCCGCGGCGATGTCGAGGCAGGCCAGGTTCACCAGCGTCTGAGGGACATTGCCGCCGATGCCGGTGTAGCGGGTCACCGCCTTGTCCGCCCTGATGCGTTGGGCCAGGGCCAGTCCCGGGTCCCGGTAGCGCCACGACAACAGGTTGACGACGCGCACCGCGTCGACCGCCTCGAGCACCCGCGGATCAGCGGCGGCGCGCGCGGCCTGCTCCATCAGCGCGACCGGCTCCACGTCAGGGTTTTCGGTGTGCTGGTTCACCTGGCCGTATCCGACAAGAACCGGTGTCCTCGGATCAAGGGGCATGACGCAGTGCCTTTCGGGTGGGATCAGGTGAACGGCACGCGCACAGCGATCGGCGACCGTCCATCGGCCACGGCCACAGTATCGGGACGAAAAAGATTAACCGCGCTGCCATGGGCTACAGGTTGGGTAGCCGGTCCCGGCGAGGTTGGATGGAGAGATGACCACAACGACTGCCGACAATGCCGATGCCGTCACGACCGCCGCATGGCGGACCGTCGACCGCACGCCGCTCAGCGACGACACGGTGAGCCGAATCGACCGCTGGTGGCGGGCGGCGAACTATCTGTCGGTCGGGCAGATCTACCTGCTGGACAACCCGCTGCTGCGCACGCCGCTGGCCCGCGAGGACGTCAAACCGCGCCTACTGGGGCACTGGGGCACGACGCCGGGGCTGAACTTCCTCTACGCCCACCTCAACCGGGTGATCAAGGAACGCGAGCAGTCCACGATCTACCTCACCGGTCCGGGACACGGCGGCCCCGGTCTGGTGGCCAACGCGTACCTGGATGGCACCTACAGCGAGATCTACTCCGACATCACCGCCGACGCCGAGGGGATGCGCCGGTTGTTCCGGCAGTTCTCGTTCCCCGGCGGTATTCCCTCCCACGTGGCACCCGAGACTCCCGGCTCGATCCACGAAGGGGGTGAGCTCGGCTACGCGTTGTCGCACGCCTACGGGGCCGCGTTCGACAACCCCGACCTGCTGGTGGCGACCGTGATCGGCGACGGCGAAGCCGAAACCGGCGCGCTGGCCACCGGATGGCATTCCAACAAACTCTGCAACCCCGCCAAGGACGGCGTGGTGCTGCCGATCCTGCACCTCAACGGCTACAAGATCGCCAATCCGACGGTGCTGGCCCGCATCCCCGAAGAGGAGTTGCGGTCCCTGATGGTCGGCTACGGCCACAAGCCGTACTTCTTCGAGGTCCCCGACGACGCCCCCGACCCCGCCGCGCCGGACGACGCGCACGCCGATGCGCACCGGCGCTTCGCGGCGCTGCTGGACGACGTGCTGAACGACATCGCCGACATCAAGGCGCGGGCGGCCGGTGGCGACGACTCGCGCCCCGCGTGGCCGATGATCGTGTTCCGCACCCCCAAGGGCTGGACCGGTCCGGACCACATCGACGGCAAGAAGACCACGGGGTCCTGGCGCGCGCACCAGGTGCCGCTGTCCAATGCCCGCGACACCGCCGAGCACCTGGGTGTACTGGCGGACTGGCTGGCCTCCTACCGCGCCGAGGAGTTGTTCGACGACAACGGCACGCTGCTGCCCGACATCGCCGAGCTGGCTCCCCCGGGGCAGCTGCGGATGAGCGACACCCCCTACGCCAACGGCGGTCTGCTGCTCAAGGATCTCCGGCTGCCCGACTTCCGTGAGTTCGCCGTCGACGTCCCCGCCCCGGGGGCCACGATCGCCGAGGCCACCCGGGTGCTGGGTCAGTGGCTGACCGAGGTGGTCCGGCTCAATCCGGACAACTTCCGGATCTTCGGACCCGACGAGACCGCGTCCAACCGGCTGCAGGCCGTGTTCGACGGGACCGACAAGCAGTGGAACGCCGAGCTCATCGGTCCCGAGGTGGACGAGCACCTCGCGCGGGTGGGCCGGGTGGTCGAGATGCTCTCCGAGCATCAGTGTCAGGGCTGGCTGGAGGGTTACCTGCTGACCGGCCGGCACGGGCTGTTCAACTGCTACGAGGCGTTCATCCACATCATCGATTCGATGTTCAACCAGCACGCCAAGTGGCTCAAGGTGACCAACCACATCCCCTGGCGGCGCCCGATCGCGAGCCTGAACTACCTGCTGTCCAGTCACGTCTGGCGGCAGGACCACAACGGCTTCTCCCACCAGGACCCGGGCTTCATCGACCACGTGGTGAACAAGAGCGCCGACGTCGTGCGGGTGTACCTGCCGCCGGACGCCAACACGTTGCTGTCGACCTACGATCACTGCCTGCGCTCGCGCCAGTACGTCAACGTCGTCGTGTCGGGCAAGCAGCCCGCACCCAACTTCCTGACCATGGAGCAGGCCGTCGCGCACTGCACCCGCGGCCTGGGCATCTGGGAGTGGGCCGGCTCGGAGGTGTTGGGCACCGACCCCGATGTGGTGATTGCCGCTGCCGGCGACGTTCCCACCCTCGAGGCACTGGCCGCGGTCGATCTGCTGCGGATCCATCTGCCGGACCTGAAGGTGCGGTTCGTCAACGTCGTGGACCTGATGCGTCTGCAGGACAACACCGAGCATCCGCACGGCCTCACCAGCGACGCTTTCGACATGATCTTCACCACCGAGAAACCGATCATCTTCGCCTACCACGGCTATCCCTGGCTGATCCATCGGCTGACCTATCGACGCACCGGGCATGCGAATCTGCATGTGCGCGGATACAAGGAGGAAGGCACCACCACGACCCCGTTCGACATGGTGATGCTCAACGACCTGGACCGCTACCACCTGGTGATGGACGTCATCGACCGCGTCCCCTCGCTGGGGTCGCGGTGCGCGACGCTGCGTCAGCAGATGGCCGACAAGCGCATCGCGGCGCGTGAATACACCCGCTCACACGGCGACGACATCCCCGAGGTCAAGGACTGGGTGTGGCCGGCCGCCCGCAAGCTCGGTGTCGAGGCTGCCGGAACGTCCGACACCGGCGGCGACAACGAATGACAGGTCCGTCCGAGCGCTGAACCGGCCCACAGGTCGCGGACAAGTCGCCCTGTGCGCCGAGCCGGTACCCTGGAGCGGTCATGACCGACGTCAGCGCCGCCCCAGAAGGCGAACACCACCCGTTGCTCGCGCAGCTGTCGGCGCTCAACCACGCCCGGATCTACGTCGACGTCGCCGTCGTGATCGTCGTGCTCGCGTTGACCAACCTGCTGGCCCACTTCACGACGCCGTGGGCCAATGTCGCCGTCGTGCCGGCGGCCGCGGTCGGGCTGGTGCTGCTGGTGCGCCACCGCGGCTTGGGGTGGGCCGAACTCGGGCTGGGACGCGAACACTGGAAATCCGGCGCCGGCTACGCGGCAGCGGCGATCGCGCTGGTCGGCGCGGTGATCGCGGTCGGTGCGCTGTTGCCGTGGACGCGACCGATGTTTCTGAACAACAACTACGCGACGTTGTCCGGGGCGCTGCTCGCGTCGATGATCATCATCCCGCTGCAGACCGTCATCCCTGAAGAACTGGCCTTCCGCGGAGTGCTGCACGGTGCCCTGGACCGGGCATGGGGGTGGCGCGGGGTGGCGGCGGCCGGTTCGCTGCTGTTCGGTCTGTGGCACATCGCCACGTCGATGGGTCTGACTGCCAGCAATGTCGGATTCACCAAGATCCTGGGGGGCGGCGTCTTCGGCATGGTCGCCGGTGTGGTCGGTGCGGTGCTGGCGACCGGAGCCGCCGGGTACGTGTTCGCCTGGCTGCGGCGCCGCAGCGGCAGCCTGATCGCTCCGATCGCGCTGCACTGGTCGCTGAACGGGCTGGGGGCCTTGGCAGCCGCGCTGGTGTGGCACCTGTCCTAGAGCTCCTGGAGCGACAGAACCGCCGCGCCGGCGACTCGTCCCGCGCTCAGGTCCGCGAGCGCCTCATCGGCGCTGTCGAACGGGTACGGGCAGGCGCTGACCTCGATGCGGTGGGCGGCGGCGAAGTCCAGGAACGCGTGCGCGTCGGCGCGGGTGTTCGACGTGACCGACCGCACCTGCCGTTCCTGGAACAGATGCCGCTGATAGTTCAGCGCAGGGATGTCGCTGAGATGGATGCCGGCGATCGCCAGCGTCCCGCCGCGATCCAGGCCCTCCAGCGCCGGTAGCACCAGCTCACCGACCGGCGCGAACAGGATGGCAGCGTCCAGCGCCACCGGTGGCGGATCCGCGGCGCCCTGGGCGGACGCCGCACCCAGCGCCAGCGCGAGCTCGCGGGCCTGCTCGCCCCGGGTCATCACATGCACCTCGGCGCCGTCGGCGAGGGCCACCTGCGCGGTCAGATGGGCGCTCCCACCGAAGCCGTAGATCCCCAACCGACCGCCCGGGGGCAGCGCGGCGCGCTGCAGCGCGCGGTACCCGATGATCCCCGCGCACAGCAGGGGTGCGAGCTCGGTGTCGCGGTACCCGGAGGGCAGCGGAAGCGCGAAAGCGGCCGGCACGGTCGCGAACTCGGCGTAGCCGCCGTCGGCGTCCCAACCCGTGTAGCGGGAGTGCGGACAGAGGTTCTCCTGGCCGCGCAGACAGTAGCGGCACTGACCGCAGGTGTGCCGCAACCACGCGATGCCCACGCGGTCGCCCGCACTGAACCCGGTGACGGCGGAGCCGACCGCGACGACCTCTCCGACGACCTCGTGGCCGGGAACCACGTCGGGCCGGTGCACCGCCAGGTCGCCCTCGGCGACGTGCAGATCGGTGCGGCAGACCCCGCAGGCCAGGACCGCGACGAGCATTTCATCAGGCCCGGGCCGGGGTACCGGCACGCTAGCGCGGGTCAGCGGGTGGGTCTCGACAGGCCCGGGTGTATGGACCTGCCAGGCGCGCATCAGAGAGTCGCTCACGCTCTCACGATGCCGCAGTCGCTGACTCGATGCCAGGGGTCCGCCCCCTCCCCGACTGCCGTGGTGCAAGGGTGCAGCTGGTTCGACGACTCGGCTGCTTCCACGACACAGCTGGTTCTACGACGCAGCTGGTTCTACGACGCGGCTGGTCCGAAGACGCGGCTGGTTCTACGACGCAGTTGGTTCGGCGACGCGGCTGGTCCGACGACGCGGCTGGTTCGATCACGCAGAACGGGCACGACCACCAGGTGGTCGTGCCCGTTCAGTGCCGGGTCAGGCCGGCGGCATCATCTCCGGGGCCGTGGCCGGGTCGATCGGTACCGGCACCCCGACCGCGGCGGGAGCCGGTGGCGGTGGTGGGGCGTTGGGATCCGGCGGCGGCGCGTTGGGGTCAGCCGGCGGTGGCGGCGCGTTGGGGTCGGCCGGCGGTGGCGGCGGGGGCGGAGCCGGCGCCCACGGCCGGATCGAATTCGCCAGCGCGATCGCCTGATCCGTCGGGATCGGGTTGTCGGCGGTGCCCAGCCACACCACGAACCAGCGCTCCGGAGCGCGCTGTCCCCGCGGCGTACCGGGGGTCGTGGGCGTGCCGACCACACCAGCCCAGATCTGACCGTTGGGCTTGTTGGTGTCGGTGAACTTCACCTCGTAGTACGACGCGACTCCCGGCATGCCGTCGGCATCCAGCGGAACGGTCTGCTGGTTGACCCGGGTGCCCGGGAACGGCATGAAGAACTCGCCCATGTCGGAGGCCAGACGCTGGGCCGCCTTGGTGTTGTCCTCCTCGGCGCCGGCGAACAGCTTCAGGTCCAGCCGGCCGAGCAGCACGCTGGTGTCGTTGGGCGGCTCGGCGCCCTCGGGGGTGACCTTGGTCAGCAGTGCCTGTCCATAGGACAACTGCGTCGCATCGGCGACTTCCCAGCCTTCGGGTACCACATAGCTGAACCCACCCGCGGCGTTGTTGACCCGCCCCGGCTCGGCCGCGGGAGGCGGCGGCGCGTTGGGGTCAGCCGGCGGTGGCGGCGCGTTCGGATCCGCCGGCGGCGGTGGCGGAGGCGGCGGCGCGTTGGGGTCAGCCGGCGGTGGCGGCGCGTTCGGATCCGCCGGTGGCGGCGGTGCAGCCGGAGGCGGGGGTGCGGCCGGCGGGGCGCCTTCGACGACGCCGGTGTCCGGCGGCGGAGGTGGCGGTTCAGGCGCGGGCTGGGCTTGGGCGACACCCGGCAGCACCAAGGCTGCCGCAGTGACACCCGCCAGCGCCGCGAGCCCGAGAGACTTCGGGAAACCCCTGCGTCGGTGGCGATGCGCGTCCGGCTGATCCATGGGGACGAAACTACCGTGTTGCGCCCCTGACGCAAGTGAGAGTTGCTCAAAATGTGCTCAATCGAGACATTGCTGTAGCCATTGAAGGCTCAGATAGAGCTAATCTAGAGGGTTGCTACCTGGGTGCGGACAGCAGGACGCCCCCGCGCGTTGCGCGGGGGCTGCCCAGGCGAACCGACCAGGGCCGGCCCGACATCTCGATATGTGTTTCTCCCCCGGTTGATCGCGCCGGTCCGCGACCCCGTTACACGATGGCGGACACCGGGCTCGGCGGGCGCCACCGACCCGGCGCGTCGAATTTCATCCCATAGCTACTGTCCAGTAACATCGACGGTGCTCGCTGGGGGTTCAGCGTTGAACACGACAGGAGGCACCGTCCATGGATGTGCTGATCACCGGTTGCGACACCGATCTCGGACGCACGATCGCGCAGAACTTCGCCCAGGCCGGCCACGACGTCATTCTCGCAGCAGCCCGCCGGCAGGAACTCGAGGTGCTCGCCAAGGAGCTCGACGTCTCCGACGACCGCACGATCGCGGTGGACAACGGCGACCCGCAAGCCCTGGCGGCCGCGCAGGCGCAATTCCCGGCGCACCTCGACACCGTGGTGAACGTCCCGGCCGCGACGTGCCAGGGCGGCGATCCTCGCGCCTTCACCCTCGCCGACCACGCCGCGCAGTGGCGACACATGTTCGACAGCGGCCTGGTGGCGGCCATGTTGACCGTCCAGGTCCTGGGTGATCAGTTGCGCTCGGGTGGTTCGATCATCACGGTGGTCCCCGAACCCACCGCGGAAGGCAGCGCCGGCGCCGCGGTCAAGGCTGCGATCTCCGACTGGACCGCGGGACAGGCCCACCCCTTCGGTATCCGGGGCATCACCGTCAACGCGGTGGCCGCCGGGCGCGGTTTCGAGCCCGGTTACGACGGACTGGGCGCCGACTCCCCGACCGTCAGCGACGAGATCGCCCGGCTGTCACTGTTTTTGACCACGCCCGCGGCTCGTCACATCACCGGCCAGACGCTGCACGTCAGTCACGGGGCTCTGGCGCACTTCGGCTGACGCCCGCCACGGCCGGCCGGCGCAAACCACGATCGGTGTGCTTTTATTCCGGGCTTCACATGTAACGAAACGTTCACCGGTGCCTCGCCGTCGGGTCGTAGGGTCATGCATGTGACCAGACTCGGGCTTCAGATCAACAACTTCTCCTACGGCGCATCCGGTCAAGGTGATGTCGCCGACCTGTTCCCCACCGTCGTCGCCCAGGCGCAGGAAGCCGACGCGTCGGGGTTCGACTCCGTCTTCGTGATGGACCACTTCTATCAACTGCCGGGCATCGGCACCCCCGACCAGCCGATGCTCGAGGCCTACACAGCGCTCGGTGCGCTGGCATCGGTCACCGAGCACGTGCAGCTCGGCACGTTGGTGACAGGCAACACCTATCGCAATCCGACCCTGCTGGCCAAGAACATCACCACCCTCGACGTGATCAGCCAGGGCCGGGCGATCCTGGGCATCGGCACCGGGTGGTTCGAGCTCGAGCATGATCAGCTCGGCTACGAGTTCGGCACGTTCACCGACCGGTTCGACAAGCTCGGTGAGGCGTTGCAGATCATTCTGCCGATGCTCAAGGGCGAGCGGCCCACCTTCTCCGGCAAGTACTACCGGGTCGAGGAGGCGATGGCCAATCCGCGCTTCCGCGACCACATTCCGTTGATGATCGGCGGAAGCGGGGAGAAGAAGACCATCCCGCTGGCCGCGCAGCACTTCGACCATCTCAACGTGATCGCCGGGTTCGACGAGCTCGCCAAGAAGGTCGAGGTGGTCAAGCAGCGGTGTGAGGCCATCGACCGCGACCCGGCGACCCTCGAGACCAGCATGCTGGTGGGCGCCGTCGTCGGAGAGGGCATCAGCCCCGACCTCATCCCCGACGATTTCAAGCAGCGCATGGTGGCCGGCAGCGTGGAGCAGATCGCCGAACAGATCCAGACCAAGGTGCTCGACGCGGGTATCGACGGGGTGATCCTGTTCGTGCCGACTCAGACTGTGGGCTACCAGCCGGGCCAGATCAGCGCCCTCGGAGAAGCTCTGAAACCACTTGTCGGTGGGTGAACAACCGGTGCGGTGGGTTAGCTCACCGCGCTAGCGGGAAGTACGGCCACTAACGTATCGGTTGTACTAGACGTTCACACGTCTCCGTTGAATGTGACGCTCACACGTCTCGGTTCGACGTGACGCTCACACGTCTTGGTTGGATTGACGTTCACACGTCCGCGAGGAGCAGCAATGAGCCATCCCGGAGCTACGGCCTCCGATCGGCACAAGGTCGTCATCATCGGATCCGGTTTCGGCGGTCTGACGGCGGCCAAGGAGCTCAAGAAGGCCGACGTCGACATCAAGTTGATCGCCCGAACCACTCATCACCTGTTCCAGCCGCTGCTGTACCAGGTGGCCACGGGGATCATCTCCGAAGGCGAGATCGCACCGGCCACGCGGGTGATCCTGCGCGACCAGAGGAACGCCCAGGTGCTGCTCGGTGACGTGACGCGCATCGACCTCGAGGCCAAGACCGTGCGCTCCGAACTGCTCGGGCACACGTACGTGACCCCGTTCGACAGCTTGATCATCGCCGCCGGTGCCGGACAGTCCTACTTCGGCAACGACCATTTCGCCGAGTTCGCCCCCGGCATGAAGTCCATCGACGATGCGCTGGAGCTGCGCGGTCGCATCCTCGGCGCGTTCGAGCAGGCCGAGCGCTCCAGTGACCCGGCCCGCCGGGAGAAGCTGCTGACGTTCGTCGTCGTCGGGGCCGGACCCACCGGTGTCGAGATGGCCGGTCAGATCGCCGAGCTGGCCGACCACACGCTCAAGGGCGCATTCCGGCACATCGACTCGACCAAGGCACGGGTGATCCTGCTCGACGCCGCTCCTGCGGTGCTGCCGCCGATGGGCGAGAAGCTCGGCAAGAAGGCGCAGGCCCGGCTGGAAAAGATGGGTGTCGAGATCCAGCTCAACGCGATGGTGACCGACGTCGACCGCAACGGCATCACCGTCAAGGATCCGGACGGAACCATGCGCCGGATCGAGGCGGCGTGCAAGGTGTGGTCGGCCGGAGTGTCGGCGAGCCCGCTGGGGCGCGACCTGGCTGAACAGTCGGACGTCGAACTCGATCGGGCCGGCCGCGTGAAGGTCATGCCGGACCTGTCGATCCCGGGGCACCCGAACGTGTTCGTCATCGGTGACATGGCCGCCGTGGAGGGCGTCCCCGGCATGGCGCAGGGCGCCATCCAGGGCGCCAAGTACGCGGCCAAGGCCGTGGCGGCGGGGCTCAAGGGCGCTGATCCGGCCGAACGTGAACCGTTCAATTACTTCGACAAGGGTTCGATGGCGACGGTGTCCCGATTCAACGCGGTCGCCAAGGTCGGTCCGGTGGAGTTCGGTGGATTCATCGCCTGGTTGGCGTGGCTGGGCCTGCACCTGGTGTATCTGATCGGCTTCAAGAACAAGATCGTGACGGTGCTGTCGTGGACGATCACGTTCCTGTCCACCAACCGCGGTCAACTGACGATCACCGAACAGCAGGCCTACGCGCGGACTCGGATCGAAGAACTCGAGGACATCGCCGCGGCCGTGCAGGACACCGAGAAGGCGGCCAGCTGACGCCGAGTCGCCGTCATAGCCGCTCGCCCTGCCAGGTGGTCAGACTGCCTCCCCCGGCCAGGGCGAGCGTCACTCCCCCGGTGGTGACGTCGGCGCACGGGTAATGGAACTCGCTCACACACGCCAGGGGGGCTGCGAGGGCGTCATCCGCCACGGAGCCCGCACCGAGCTCGACCCGGTGGCGCAGCAGCGCCCCGCCGTCGACGTCGGCGTGCAGTGATCCCGACCAGAAACCTTGGTGTTCACCGGATCTGCCGATCTGCACACGTTCACGAAGTCGCACCCTGCCGCCGGCGGTGAGGTTCAGCCGGGTGCTGGCGAGGTGGCGGGACGTGCCCGCCACGATGGTGGGCTGCGGATCCAGATCGAGCGTGCCGGCGACGTCCAGGCACCACGACGCGTGTGACTCCACGCAGGCGGCCCCGGGAAGCGTCACCGTCGCCGCGGCGGTGCGCACCCGCAACCGCGCTCCCGGCTCCACCACGACCCGAAGATGGATCGTGTCGCCGCCCAGTGGTGTTGCGGCCGCCGACACCAGGTGCACGGTGTCTGGTCCGGTGCGCCGTGCGGCGATTCCCCCGGAGCATTCGAGTCGGGGTGAGCGGTCGGGTCGGGCGACGATGACGACCTCGGAGCGCATCTAGGCGTCCTGCGCAACCTGCAGTTGCGCGCGGACCCAGTCGAGCACGGCACTTGCCGCGGGGTCCTCGGTCAGTGAGATCAGCACGAACGGCCGGTCACCGCGTACCGCTGCCGCGTCGCGGCGCATGACGTCCAGGTCGGCGCCGACCAGCGGCGCCAGATCGGTCTTGTTGATCACCAGCAGGTCGGAGAACGTGACGCCGGGGCCGCCCTTGCGGGGCACCTTGTCGCCGCCGGCCACATCGATGACGAAGATCTGGATGTCCACCAGGCCCGAGGAGAACGTGGCGGTGAGGTTGTCGCCGCCCGACTCCACCAGGATCAGGTCCAGGGGGCGCCCGGGCCCCGAGTGCGCGGCCAGCAGATCGTCGATCGCATCCAGATTGGCGGTGATGTCGTCGCGGATCGCAGTATGCGGGCACCCGCCGGTCTGCACGGCGGCGATCCGCTCGTCGGGCAGAACGGCATTGCGGCGCAGGAAGTCCGCATCCTCGGTCGTGTAGATGTCGTTGGTCAGCACCGCCAGCGACAACTCGTCGCGCAACTGCCGGCACAGCGCCGCCACCAGCGCGGTCTTTCCCGAGCCGACGGGTCCGCCGACACCGATGCGCAGCGGCTCGCCCGGCTGGCGCACCCGGCGCGGACGGTCGGGGTGCTCGTGGGTATGTCCGGGCGAGTCGGCCGAGAGAAAATGTGGTGGCATCGGTGGCACGGTCAGCAGCTCCTCACTGTCACGAGGCGAACAACGGGCGTTCACGGTCGAGGTGTCGCTGGGCCAGGACGTCCAGCAGGGGGTCCGAGAGGTCGGCGAGACCGGCCGCGGCCTCTGCGGCGGTCTGCTCGCACAGCGGGGCGAGCTCGAAGGTCAGCGCCGCGACATCGCCGGGGTCGAGGGCCAGCAGGCGCTGAGCGGCGGTGGCCGAACCGGTCATCGTCGTGTACACGACCGACAGGGCGGTGTGTTCGGCGTCCAGCGCCCCGGCCGCCCCGACCGCGCCGAGGGTCACCGCCAGGTGCGGTGTGGCGCCCAGCGCGTCCCAATCCGACGAGGGCCACACCCGGCGCGCCAACCGGACCAGCCCACGCCCCTGCGCCCGGGAAGCCTGGCGTGCGGCGGGAGCCGGTGTGCGGGCGTCGGTTTCGGCGTCACCGGTGCCGCCCGCCGCGGACTCGAGGGTGCCGCGGTGCACAGCGGCCGCGATCGATGCGGCGACCAAGGCCGTCGTCCGGATCCGGCGCCGCAGAAATGCGGCGAGCGTCGCCAGATCCACCACCAACCCACTGGTCACGGCTTCCTCGACCCCGCCGGAATGCACGTGACCGCCGGTGGGTAGCCGTGAGTCCGACAGCGCCAGCAGCGTCGAAAAACCGGTCAGATCGGTCATCAGAACAGGAAGTAACGCTGCGCCATCGGCAGTTCGGCGGCCGGTTGTTCCTGCCACACCTCGCCGTCGATACGCACGGTGAACGTGTCCGGGTCCACCGCGATGTCCGGTTGGGCGTCGTTGAGCGGCATGTCGGCCTTGCCGATCTTGCGCACGTTGTCGACCGCGACCAGGCGGCGACTGACCGCCAGCCGGTCGGCGAGACCGTCCTCGATCGCCTGCGGGGCAGCGAAGTGCAGTGATGTGGCGGCCGCTGCGGCCGGAGCCGCACCGAACATCGGACGGGGCAGGACCGGTTGCGGGGTGGGGATCGAGGCATTGGCGTCACCCATCGCCGCCCACGCGATCATCCCGCCCTTGAGCACCGCATGCGGACGGACACCGAAGAATGCCGGCTCCCACAGCACCAGATCGGCCAGCTTCCCGACCTCCACCGAGCCGATGTCGCGATCCAGACCATGCGCGACTGCCGGGCAGATCGTGTACTTGGCGACGTAGCGCATCGCCCGGTTGTTGTCCGCACC
This sequence comes from Mycolicibacterium poriferae, assembly GCF_010728325.1. The sequence goes on along the minus strand of NZ_AP022570.1, from coordinate 3,568,733 downwards.
GCGCGGTCCCCCCGAGTCGCCCGGCAGGGCACCGCGGCGCCGCTTCATCATGTGCGCGGTCTGCCACGTGCGCATGACCACCTCGCCGATGCGGCCCATCGCCTGGGCGTCGCTGCCGATCATCGAGATGGCGCCGATGTCGTGCAGCAGATCCTCGGCGGCGATGGTGGACGGTCGGATCCGGCTCTCGGCGAACGCGAGATCCTCGGGGACATTCGGGTTCAGATGGTGGCAGACCATCAACATGTCGAGGTGCTCGTCGAGCGTGTTGACGGTGTGCGGGCGGGTCGGGTTGGTCGAACTGGGCAGCACGTTGGGTTGGCCCGCGACCGTGATGATGTCCGGCGCATGCCCCCCGCCGGCACCCTCGGTGTGATAGGCGTGGATCGAGCGGCCCTTGACCGCGGCCAGCGTGTTCTCCACGAAGCCGGCCTCGTTGAGCGTGTCGGTGTGGATGTTGACCTGCACCCCGGCCGCCTCGGCGACGGTCAGGCAGGCGTCGATGGCGGCCGGCGTCGTGCCCCAGTCCTCATGCAGCTTGAAACCCGCTGCACCGCCGCGCAACTGCTCCCACATCGCCTCTGCACTGACGGTGTTGCCCTTGCCGAGCAGCGCCACGTTCAGCGGCCAGGTGTCCAGGGCTTCGAGCATCCTGGCCAGATGCCAGGAACCGGGGGTGACGGTGGTGGCCTTGCTTCCCTCGGCGGGGCCCGTGCCGCCGGCCACGATGGTGGTGATCCCCCCGCCGAGCGCCTCGTCCATCAGCTGCGGACAAATCAGGTGCACGTGACAGTCCAACGCCCCGGCCGTGACGATTCGCCCGTTGCCGGCGATGATCTCGGTCGACGGGCCCACCACCAGGTCCGGATGCACCCCGGACATGATGTCGGGGTTGCCGGCCTTGCCGATGGCACAGATGCGGCCGTCGCGAATGCCGATGTCGGCCTTGATTATTCCCCAGTAGTCGAGGATCACCGCGCCGGTGATCACGGTGTCTGGTGCGCCGTCGGCGCGGGTGGCTCGGGACTGCCCCATCGACTCGCGCAGCACCTTGCCGCCGCCGAACACCGCTTCGTCACCGGCCAGACCCGGTCCACCGCTTCGGTCCTCGGTGATCTCGATCAGCAGATCGGTGTCGGCCAAGCGGATCCGGTCGCCGGTCGTCGGCCCGAACAGTCCGGCATAGCGAGAGCGGGACAGCGTCGTCATCGCGGATCGTCCAATCTGCCCGGAGGGTCGAGGGTCAGGCCGTGCACCTCGCGGGTACCGGCCAACGGCACGAGCGTGACGCGTTGTGCGATCCCGGGCTCGAATCTGATCGCGGTACCGGCGGGAATGTCGAAGCGGTATCCCCGCGCGGTGGCACGGTCGAAATCAAGTGCGGCATTGGCCTGCGGGACGTGGACGTGGCTGCCGACCTGCACCGGTCGGTCACCGGTGTTGACGATGTCGAGCTCCAGCCGCGTTGCCCCCGCGTTGATCTCGATGTCGTCGTCACCGAAGACGATCTCTCCGGGTATCACTGGAGTTCTCCGCTCACGGGATCGGGTGGTGGACGGTGACGAGTTTGGTGCCGTCCGGGAACGTGGCCTCCACCTGGACGTCCTCGAGCATTTCCGGGATCCCGTCCATGACGTCTGCGCGACCGAGGACTTCGCGCCCGCTGGCCATCAGCTCGGCCACCGTCCGGCCGTCGCGGGCGCCCTCGAGGATGTGGTCGGTGATCAGCGCGACCGCTTCGGGATGGTTGAGCTTCAGACCGCGGGCCTGACGGCGGCGGGCGAGTTCGGCGGCATACGAAAGGAGCAGCCGTTCCTGTTCATGCGGGGTCAGTCGCATAGTGGGCGATCCTGCCACGCCAAGCCGGTGAGCGCTCGGGCGAGCAACCGGCACACGCAGTGGTGCGGCGACGCGGGTCAGCGGCCGTTCACTCGTCGGCGATGTTCTGCAGCCGTACCTGTCCCCGGGCGACGGCACGCCCGGCGTCGTCGGTGATCGTGATCAGCCACAGCTGCTGGCGGCGGCCCCGGTGGATGGGCGTGGACTCGGCGGTGACCGTGCCCCCGCGAATGGCGCGCAGGAAGTCGGTGTTGTTGTTGACACCGACCACGGTGCCACCACCGTTCTCCGAGAGCCACACGTGCCCCGACACACTGGCCATGCTCTCGACGACGGCGCAGTAGACGCCGCCGTGCACGATCCCCCACGGTTGAAGCAGTTTGTCGGTGATCGGCAAGGTGGCCCGGCCGCCGTCGGGGGTCATCTCCACATAGGTCAGGCCCAGTTCGGCGTCGAAACCGTTGCCGAGCCCAGGGGGAAGATCAGTCACCGCTTGTGTCTACACCGCCGCCCGGCAGGTGCGGTCTCGGGGGTGCGTGAACGTGAGGACGGGCCCCACGCTGTGCGAGGGGCCCGTCCTGTGGATGGACCGGGGGTTTCTGCAGCCCTCAGAAACTCCGGCTCGGTCCGGTGGTTCACGATGCGATCAACACGATAAGAATAGGCAAGGCTGCCCTAATTTAGCAAGACCTTTCCCATGGCTGGGCGGCTGGTACCGCGCACCGGCACGCCGAAGCTGACCAACGCGTCCAGTACCGCCTGGCTGCGGCGCATGCTGGTGATCTCGCTCGCGCCCGACAGCAGCGGAATCTGGGTCGCTGCCCCGACCACGGCGCCGCCGACGATGTGCCACATCGCCGACACCGTCATCGCTCCCCCGCTGACGTCGGCGAGTTGGGCGAAAAGCGGCGCGAGCGCACGGTGGCTGCGATGGGCGATCCAGGTCGTCAGCGCGGCCTCGTTGGGCAGCGCGACGATGCCGTGCTGGGAAGGTCGACCCGCCCCGGGGCATGGGCGGGCGGTGAAATGCGGGTCATCGGGCAGCGCCCGCAGGGTCGGATCGACCACCCCGACCCAGTCGATGGCGCCTTCGGAATCGACATGGACCCACAGGTTCTCGAGGCCTGTGTCCCACGCCCGTCCCTCGAGCACCAGCAGCGGGACGACCCGGCCGACCACCACGTGGGCGAACGTGGCTGCCAATTGCTGCGCCACCGCGTATCGGCTGTCGGTTTCGGCGACACCGGCGTCGAACATGACCTGCAGGCGCCCGGCGGTGAGGGCTTCGGTGAGTGGCCACCACCGTCGACGGGACAGGTCCCCCATGACCGCCACGCCGTAGACGCGGGGGCACTCCGGATAGAGCCCGCGCAGCCGGCGGCTCGACTCGTGGATGGGCAAGGCGCGCCTGATCGCCATGCTCGCGATGAGCGGATCGTCGACGAGGACAGTCACGGAACCTCCAATCGTGGCAGCCTGGTTAGGTTAGCCTTACTATAGTCACCGACCGCAAAGGAGCTACCCCCTGTGACCGGACTCACAACCCGCCGCGGAGGCACGCGAATGCCTGCGCACCCGGACTCGGCGGCGAGCGCGTGGAGGCGGTAGCAGTCAAGATGGATACGACAATCGGTAGTAATCGCGTAGTACGCTTTGACCTACAGCGGGTAGGAGATGAACCGAAGATGGCCAAGCTGACACGGCTCGGGGACCTGGAACGGTCCGTGATGGACCACTTGTGGTCGGCGCCTGAGCCTCAGACGGTGCGTCAGGTACACGAGGCCCTCGCTGCCGACCGCGACCTCGCGTACACCACGATCATGACCGTGCTGCAACGCCTGGCGAAGAAGAACCTGGTGGTGCAGCACCGCGACGACCGAGCGCACCGGTACGCGCCCACCCACGGCCGCGACGAACTCGTCGCCGGGCTGATGGTCGACGCGCTGGATCAGGCCGCAGATTCGGGCAGCCGCGAGGCGGCTCTCGTCCACTTCGTGGAGCGCGTGGGCGTCGACGAGGTCGACGCGCTGCGCCGCGCACTGGCCGACCTGGAAGAAAAGAACCGTGATGATCCGCCCGCTGGCGGTCCGGGCATCGCCTGAGGGACACTGGCAGCGTGTCCGCGCTGGCCTTCACCATCGTCGCCCTGCTGCTGTCGGGGCCGGTGCCTGCGCTGCTGGCGCGAGCGCGATGGCCGATGCGGGCTCCGCGCGCAGCGATCGTGCTGTGGCAGTCGGTGGCGCTGGCCGCGGTGCTCTCGGCGTTCTCGGCGGGGCTCGCCATCGCCAGCCGGCTCTTCCGGCCGGGTTCTGACGGGCGACCCACAGCGACGCTGACCGGTGCCGTCGACACCCTGGGGTGGCCCCTCTGGATCCTGCACGTCGCGGTACTGACCCTCACGCTGCTCATCGGTGCCCGATTGACTGCGTCGGTGCTCAACGTCGCCATCGCGACCCGACGCCGACGTGCGCACCACCGCATGGTCGTCGACCTCGTGTCCTCCCCGGGGCAGGCCGTGCCCCAGCTGCGCACCCGCTGTAGCGCTCCGGTGCCCGGTCACGGCCTGCGCATCCTGGATGTCGACCAGCCCCTGGCCTACTGCCTGCCCGGGGTTCGCAGCCGCGTGGTGCTCAGCGAAGGTGCGTTGAACACGCTGTCCGATCAGGAGATCGCGGCGATCCTCTCGCACGAGCGGGCTCACCTCCGCGCCCGCCACGACCTGGTCCTGGAGATGTTCACGGCCGTCCACGCGGCGTTCCCGCGGCTCGTGCGCAGCGGCAATGCACTCACCGCGGTCCGGCTGCTGATCGAGTTGCTCGCCGACGACGCAGCCGTCCGTAACACCGGCCCCACCCCGCTCGCGCGGGCGTTGGTGGCCTGCGCATCGGCGCGTGCGCCCCGCGGCGCGCTGGCCGCGGGCGGCCCGACCACCGTCGTTCGGGTGCAGAGGCTGGCCGGTGCACCGAACAGCCGCATCGTCGCAGCCGGCGCCTACACCGCCGCAGTGGCCAACCTCGTCATCCCCACTGTCGCCGTGGCGGTGCCGTGGCTGACTGAACTCCACCGACTGTTCATCGCGTAGAGATGGTTACCTCGTCCACGTGGTCATGTCGTGCACAGGGGCACCTCGTCCACGGGGTCATCGCGGAGGCAGCGTCTGCGCGTACCCGTGATAGGCGTGCACGTGGTCACCGCGTAAACGTTGTCACTGCACCAAAGTGGTCGAGGTGACCCCGTCCACCCTCCGCACAATCCGCCAACGAAAGGCTGCTGCATGAGCGACTCTGCTTCTCCTGCCACCGGGACCGCCCAGATCGGAGTGACCGGGCTGGCCGTGATGGGGTCGAACATCGCGCGCAATTTCGCCCGGCACGGCTACACGGTCGCGCTGCACAACCGCTCCGTGTCCAAGACCGACGCGCTGCTCGCCGAGCACGGTGCCGACGGCAACTTCGTGCGCAGCGAGACCATCGCCGAATTCCTCGATGCGCTGGAGAAGCCGCGGCGTGTGCTCATCATGGTCAAGGCGGGTGAGCCCACCGACGCGGTCATCAACGAGCTCGCCGACGCCATGGACGACGGTGACATCATCATCGACGGTGGCAATGCGCTGTACACCGACACGATTCGCCGCGAGAAGGCAATGCGTGAGCGCGGACTGCACTTCGTCGGCGCGGGCATCTCCGGTGGTGAGGAAGGGGCCCTCAACGGCCCGTCGATCATGCCGGGCGGGCCCGCGGAGTCCTACAAGTCGCTCGGGCCGCTGCTCGAGGAGATCTCCGCCCACGTCGACGGCGTGCCCTGTTGCACGCACATCGGCCCCGACGGCGCCGGCCATTTCGTCAAGATGGTGCACAACGGCATCGAGTACTCCGACATGCAACTGATCGGCGAGGCCTACCAGCTGCTGCGCGACGCCCTCGGGATGAGCGCGACCCAGATCGCCGACGTCTTTGACGAATGGAACTCCGGGGACCTGGACAGCTTCCTGGTCGAGATCACCGCCAAGGTGTTGCGTCAGACCGACGCCAAGACCGGCAAGCCGCTGGTCGACGTGATCCTCGACGAGGCCGAGCAGAAGGGCACCGGACGCTGGACGGTGAAGTCCGCACTGGATCTCGGGGTCCCGGTCACCGGCATCGCCGAAGCGGTCTTCGCCCGGGCACTGTCGGGGTCGGTGACGCAACGCACCGCCACCACCGGGCTGGCTTCCGGCGACCTCGGCGGTGAACCCGGTGACGCCGGGCAGTTCGTCGAGGACATCCGCCAGGCGCTCTACGCGTCGAAGATCATCGCCTACGCCCAGGGCTTCAACCAGATCCAGGCCGGCAGCGCCGAGTACGACTGGACCATCGCACCGGGCGACATGGCACGGATCTGGCGCGGCGGCTGCATCATCCGGGCCAAGTTCCTCAACCGGATCACCGAGGCGTTCGACGAGGATCCCGACCTGCCGTCGTTGATCGTCGCCCCGTACTTCCGGTCGGCGATCGAGGCGGCCATCGACAGTTGGCGCCGTGTCGTGGTCACCGCGACCCAGCTCGGCATCCCGATTCCCGGCTTCTCGTCGGCGCTGTCGTACTACGACGGGCTGCGGACCGAGCGGCTGCCGGCGGCGCTGACCCAGGGGTTGCGCGACTTCTTCGGTGCCCACACCTACGGCCGCATCGACGCCGACCGGGACAAGCGTTTCCACACTTTGTGGAGTGGAGACCTCAGCGAGGTGGAGGCCTGACGGGCCTGCGGCGCGTCTGTCCGCGCTGAGTCTGCGGCGAGATCGTCGTGAGCTCGCGTAGTGCGATCTCTCCGCAGGCTCGAGGATCCACCGGCGCATAGACTCGACGGCGATGATGTTCCTCGACGGCCACCGGCCGCCCTATGACCTGACCTACGACGACGTTTTCATCGTGCCGGGGTGCTCGGAGGTGGCGTCGCGCTTCGACGTCGACCTGTCCACCGTGGACGGATCGGGGACGACGATCCCGGTGGTGGTGGCCAACATGACCGCCGTCGCCGGCAAGCGGATGGCCGAGACGGTGGCTCGCCGGGGTGGAATCGTCGTTCTGCCCCAGGACCTTCCGCTGGTGGCGGTCAAGCACACCGTCGACTTCGTCAAGAGCCGCGACCTCGTGGTGGACACCCCGGTCACGCTGGCCCCGGACGCCTCGGTCTCCGATGCGCTGGCCTTGATCCACAAGCGTGCCCACGGCGCCGCGGTCGTCGTCTTCGAGAACCGCCCCATCGGCCTCGTCACCGAGGCGACCTGCCGCGGCGTAGACCGGTTCACCCGGGTACGGGACGTGGCGACCCCGGACTTCGTCTCCGCTCCGGTCGGCACCGATCCGCGCAAGGTGTTCGACCTGCTCGAACACGCTCACATCGATGTGGCGGTGCTCACCGAGGCCGACGGTGGTCTCGCCGGTGTGCTCACCCGCCTCGGCGCGGTGCGGGCCGGCATCTACTCCCCCGCAGTCGACCGCGGCGGCCGACTGCGCGTCGCGGCAGCGGTCGGCATCAACGGTGACGTCGCCTCCAAGGCCCGTGACCTCGCCGAGGCCGGTGTCGATCTGCTGGTCATCGACACCGCGCACGGCCATCAGCAGCGGATGCTCGACGCGGTGGAGGCGGTCTCCGGACTGGAACTCGGCGTGCCGTTGGCCGCCGGGAACGTCGTCTCCGCGGCCGGCACCCGCGACCTGATCAACGCCGGAGCCTCCATCGTCAAGGTCGGTGTCGGGCCGGGCGCGATGTGCACCACCCGGATGATGACCGGCGTGGGTCGCCCGCAGTTCTCGGCCGTCGTCGAATGCTCGGCAGCAGCACGAGAACTCGATGGTCACGTGTGGGCAGACGGCGGTGTGCGGCACCCGCGCGACGTCGCGCTGGCGTTGGCCGCCGGCGCCTCGAACGTCATGATCGGATCGTGGTTCTCCGGCACCTACGAGTCCCCGGGCGACCTGTTGCACGACCGCGACGGCCAGCCGTACAAGGAGAGCTACGGCATGGCGTCCAAGCGTGCGGTCGCCGCGCGAACCGCCGCCGACAGCCCGTTCGACCGGGCCCGCAAGGCGCTGTTCGAGGAGGGCATCTCGACCTCGCGGATGAACCTCGATCCAGCTCGCGGGGGTGTCGAGGACCTCATCGACCACATCACCTCGGGGGTTCGCAGCACCTGCACCTACGTCGGTGCGCACACTCTGCCCGAACTGCACGAGAACGTGGTGCTCGGCGTGCAGTCAGCGGCGGGCTTCGCCGAGGGGCATCCGCTTCCGACCGGATGGTGAGCCGGCAGCCCTGACCCGGCGCCGCGTTGTGCTGGTGTTTGGGGCCGGCCGTATTCGGCTAGCATGTGGAGGACTTCGGACGGCTGCTCGAGATCTGCGCGCGAGCCGACACGAAGCGTTGCGTCATTCGAAGAAAGGGATCAGGTGCCGCAGGCACTGGACGGCGGCCCGTCCGAGCCGGTTGTGATCGCCGAACCGGCCGATCACGAACCCGCCGAGGCCGAACCCTCCTCTAGTCAGCCGGGCGCCAGGCCCGGCTTTCCCGGTGACGTCGCGGGGGCGATTCGATGAACGCCGCCATGACGGTGCTGTCGCTGGTGGCATTCGTACTGCTCACCGCAGGGACCGCGGTGTTCGTCGCCGCCGAATTCTCCCTCACCGCGCTGGAACGCAGCACCGTCGAAGCCAACGTCCGCAGCGGTGACCGGCGCGACCAGATGGTGCAGCGCGCTCACCGGACACTGTCCACCCAACTCTCCGGCGCCCAGGTCGGCATCTCCATTACCACGCTGGCCACCGGTTTCCTGGCCGAACCCGTCGTCGCCCGGCTCATCGCACCTGGACTGACCGCACTCGGCCTGCCCGAACAACTCGTCAGTGGCGTCGCCCTCGCGCTGGCGATCCTGATCGCCACCTCGCTGTCGATGGTGTTCGGCGAACTGGTTCCGAAGAACCTCGCCGTGGCCCGCCCGGTGCCGACGGCGCGCTGGTCAGCCGGGCCGCAGCTGCTGTTCTCGTTGGTGTTCACCCCCCTGATCCGGCTGACCAACGGCACCGCGAACTGGATCCTGCGCCGGATGGGTATCGAGCCCGCCGAAGAGTTGCGCTCGGCCCGCTCCCCGCAGGAGCTGGTGTCGTTGGTGCGCACCTCCGCGCGCAGCGGCTCATTGGATCCCGTCACCGCCGTGCTGGTGGACCGCTCGCTGCAGTTCGGTGTCCGCACCGCCGAAGAACTGATGACGCCCCGCTCGATGATCGAATCGCTGGAAGCCGACGACACCGTGGCCGACCTCAGCGAGGCGGCCGTTCGTACGGGGCATTCCCGCTTCCCCGTCATCCGCGGTGACCTCGACGAGACCATCGGCATGGTGCACGTCAAACAGGTCTTCGCCGTCCCGCACGCCCAGCGCTCGGCGACCCGGCTGTCCGATCTGGCCCAGCCGGTGACCAAGGTGCCCTCCACCCTCGACGGTGACGCGGTGATGTCGGAGGTGCGCGCGAACGGCCTGCAGACCGCCCTGGTCGTCGACGAGTACGGCGGCACCGCGGGCATGGTGACCGTCGAGGACCTCATCGAGGAGATCGTCGGCGACGTCCGCGACGAACACGACGTCGAACCACCCGACGTGGTGCAGGCCGGCCGGGACTGGCACGTCTCCGGGCTGCTGCGCATCGACGAAGTCGCCGAGGGCACCGCCTTCCGCGCGCCCGAGGGCGACTACGAGACCATCGGCGGTCTGGTCCTGGAGAAACTCGGACACATCCCCGAGGAAGGTGAATCGGTGGAGCTGACCGCCTTCGACCCGGACGGAATGGTCGAAGACCCGATCCGCTGGCGGGCCACCGTGGTCACGATGGACGGCCGTCGCATCGACACGCTGCGGCTGACCGAACTCGGCCGGGGAGGTGAGCACCAGGATGGGTGACATCTTCGGCGTCCTGCTCACCTTCGTGCTGCTCGCGGCCAACGCGTTCTTCGTCGGTTCGGAGTTCGCGTTGATCTCCGCGCGGCGCGACCGGCTCGAGGCGCTGGCCGAACAGGGTAAGAAGAGCGCCGTCACGGTCATACGGGCCGGCGAGAATCTGTCGCTGATGCTGGCCGGAGCCCAGCTGGGCATCACGATCTGCTCGATTCTGCTGGGTCGGGTGGCCGAGCCCGCCGTCGCGCATCTGCTCGAAGAGCCGTTCGGGCTGCTGGGCATCCCCGACGCGCTGCTGCACACGGTGTCGTTCATCGTGGCGCTGTCGATCGTGGTGACACTGCACGTGCTGCTCGGCGAGATGGTGCCCAAGAACATCGCCATCGCCGGTCCCGAGTCCACCGCGATGCTGCTCATCCCGATCTACCTGGTCTACATCCGTCTCGCGCGCCCGTTCATCGCGTTCTACAACTGGTGTGCCAACACCACGCTGCGAGCGTTCGGGGTGGAACCCAAAGACGAACTCGACGTGACCGTGTCCACCGTCGAACTGTCGGAGATGATCGCGGAGTCGCTGTCCGAGGGGCTGTTGGACCCCGAGGAACACAGCAGGCTCACCCGGGCGCTGCAGATCCGCAACCGCGTGGTCAACGACGTCGCGCTGCCCCTGGCCCAGATCCGCGCGGTCCCCGTCGCCCACGTCGGTGCGGGACCCACGGTGGGAGCCATCGAACAGGCACTGGTCGAGACGGGCTACTCCCGCTTCCCCGTCGCCGACCCCGACGGCGCCTTCGTCGGCTACCTGCACATCAAGGATGTGCTGCCGCACGTCGACGATGCCCGCAACGGGCACACCGTGCTCAGTTCCGACATGATCCGCCCGCTACCCCGCGTGCCTGCGTCGTTGCCGCTGCCCGACGGGCTGACCCGGCTGCGCCGCAACAACGCTCACCTGGCACTCGTCACTGACGCCGAGGGCGCCGTCACCGCGGTGGTCGCGCTCGAAGACCTCGTCGAGGACCTGGTGGGCACGGTGCGTGACGGCACCCACCGTGTTTGATTCGCGGCTCGCCGCGGTGCCCGATACGCGGCTCGCCGCGGTGCCCGATACGCGGCTCGCCGCGGTGTCTGATTCGCGGCTCGCCGCGGGCGACTGGCTCGAGCGCGAGCGCGCCCACCTCACCCGCATCGACGCCTTTCTGCAACCCCACCTCGTGCGGCGGCGGGCCGGCGTCGCCCATCCGGTCTACGACTTCCTGTTCACCTACTACAGCCTGCGTCCGCGCCAACTGCGGGTGTGGCACCCCGGCTTCGGCGTGGCGCTCGCCGGGCCCGACGCCCAGCGCTACCTGTCGCGCACCGGCTACACCCAGACAAACGATGGGGTCACGGTCAGTCGTGAATATCTTCACGGGCGCGCGGACACTGTGAGATTCATCGCCGACCTGCTGGCCGCGACCGCGGCGCGACCTCCGCGGTTCAACTGCTTCGGATTGCACGAATGGGCCATGGTGTACCGGTCGCCCACCCCGCGCCACCAGAGCGTGCCGCTGCGGCTGGGTGCTGACGGAACCGACGCGGTGGTCGAATCGATGCCATTGCGGTGCACGCACTTCGACGCCTACCGCTTCTTCACCGAACCCGCCGCGCGCCGCAACGCGTCGCACCTGACCCGCTCCGGGCAGGTCGACGCCGAACAGCCCGGGTGCGTCCACGCGGGGATGGACCTCTACAAATGGGCGTTCAAACTGGGTCCCCTCGTCGAATCCGAGCTCGTCCTGGCGTGCCTGAACCTCGCCGTCGACGCCCGCGTGCTGGACATGAGAGCCAGCCCCTACGATCTTCGGGGCTACGGATTCGCGCCGATCGCCGTCGAGACCTCCGGTGGTCGGCGCGAGTACGCGCGAGGACAGCTCGAGCTGACCGAGCGGGCCGGACCGTTACGGGCCGCGCTGCTGGACCGGTGCACCGAACTCCTGGACACCGCCACCGGCGAATAGGCCTGTTACCGGTGGGTAAGCTGGTTCGACGACACTGCAGACGGCATGGCGCCCCAGGCGCGCGTGCAGGCTAGGGAGGAATCATGACCGAGCGCGTGACGGTGGGTAACCTGCGTGTCGCCCCGGTGCTGTACGACTTCGTCAACAATGAGGCGCTGCCGGGCACCGACATCGATCCGGACACCTTCTGGTCCGGTGTGGACAAGGTCGTGGCCGACCTGACGCCGAAGAACCAGGAACTGCTGGCCCGCCGCGACGATCTGCAGGCGCAGATCGACAAATGGCACCGCGCCCGGGTCATCGGCGGGTTCTCCGCCGACGAGTACAAGCAGTTCCTCGTCGACATCGGCTACCTGGAGCCCGAACCGGACGACTTCACCATCACCACCGCCGGCGTCGACGACGAGATCACCACGACTGCCGGTCCGCAGCTGGTCGTTCCCATCCTCAACGCGCGCTTCGCCCTCAACGCCGCGAATGCCCGGTGGGGGTCGCTGTACGACGCGCTCTATGGCACCGACGTGATCTCCGAGGAGGACGGCGCGGAGCCCGGCACCAGCTACAACCCGGTGCGGGGGGACAAGGTGATCGCCTACGCGCGCCGCTTCCTCGACGGCGCGGTCCCGCTGGCGTCCGGCTCGTGGTCGGACATCAAAGGCGTCACGGTGTCCGACGGCGCGGTTGCCGCCACCCTCGACGACGGCGGTTCCGTCGGCCTGCAGGCACCTGAGCAGTTCGTCGGCTACCTCGGCGACGCCGAATTGCCCACCGCCGTGCTGCTGGTCAACAACGGCCTGCACGTCGAGATCCTCATCGACCCCGAGTCCCCCATCGGTTCCACGGACAAGGCCGGCATCAAGGACGTCGTGCTGGAGTCCGCGATCACCACCATCATGGACTTCGAGGATTCCGTCGCCGCCGTCGACGCCGACGACAAGGTCGTCGGATACCGCAACTGGCTCGGCCTCAACCGCGGCGACCTCAGCGAAGACGTCAGCAAGGGTGACAAGACGTTCACCCGGGTGCTCAACGAGGACCGCACCTACACCGGGGCTGACGGTGGCGAGGTGACGCTGCCCGGCCGCAGCCTGATGTTCGTGCGCAACGTCGGGCACCTGATGACCAACGACGCGATCACCGACTCCGAGGGCCACGAGGTGCCCGAAGGCATTCAGGACGCGCTGTTCACCAGCTTGATCGCCATCCACGGGCTGCGCAGTGGCGCCGACAACGACGGAGCCAACGGCCCGCTGGTCAACAGCCGCACCGGCTCCATCTACATCGTCAAGCCCAAGATGCACGGACCCGACGAGGTCGCGTTCACCTGCGAGCTGTTCAGCCGCGTCGAGGACGTGCTCGGCCTGCCGCAGAACACCCTCAAGGTCGGGATCATGGACGAGGAACGCCGTACCACGGTCAACCTCAAGGCCTGCATCAAAGCCGCCGCTGACCGGGTGGTGTTCATCAACACCGGTTTCCTGGACCGCACCGGCGACGAGATCCACACCTCGATGGACGCCGGGCCGATGATCCGCAAGGGCGCGATGAAGTCCACCGACTGGATCAAGGCCTACGAGAACCAGAACGTCGACATCGGTCTGGCAACCGGATTCTCCGGGCGAGCCCAGATCGGCAAGGGCATGTGGGCGATGACCGAGTTGATGGCCGACATGGTCGAGCAGAAGATCGGTCAGCCCAAAGCCGGCGCGACCACCGCGTGGGTGCCCTCGCCGACTGCGGCGACCCTGCACGCCATGCATTACCACGAGGTCGACGTCTACGCGGTGCATCGGGAACTGGCCGGGGAGAAGCGCTCCTCGGTGGATGAGCTGCTGACGATTCCGTTGGCCAAGGAGCTCGCCTGGGCCCCCGAGGAGATCCGCGAGGAGGTCGACAACAACTGTCAGTCGATCCTCGGGTACGTGGTTCGTTGGATCGACGCCGGCGTCGGCTGCTCCAAGGTCCCCGACATCCACGACGTCGCATTGATGGAGGACCGCGCGACCCTGCGGATCTCCAGCCAGCTTCTCGCCAACTGGCTGCGCCACGGTGTGATCACCGAGGACGACGTCAAGGCGAGTCTGCGCCGGATGGCCGCGGTGGTCGACGAGCAGAACGCCAAGGATCCGGAATTCCGGCCGATGGCCTCCGACCCCGAGAACAACATCGCTCTCCAGGCGGCACAGGAGCTCATCCTGGCCGGGGGTGAGCAGCCCAATGGCTACACCGAGCCGATCCTGCATCGCCGTCGCCGAGAGTTCAAGGCAGCAAACAACGTTGGCTGACGCAGGCGTTCCAGCTCTGATGATCGCAGTGACCCCGATGGACCGTTCGCGGCATGGTGGCCTCGCACGTCGAGGCGTGGGACGAGGTGTGGGAAGACATGGGCAGACATAGCCTTCCCGACCCGGACGATCCGGACGAGTCGGGACGCCAACCCGAAGAGCCGCCGACCGAGCGGTTCGGTTTCGGAGCCGATCCGGCCACGGGTCCCGGTTCCGCCGACGACGAGTCGCGGCGTTACTCCGACGACGAACCGGGTGGCGACGTCGACGAGTACGGGTATCCCGCGTCGTCCTCGGCGCAGGAGCCACCGCTGCCCCCGCCACCGCGTTCGGGCCCCCAGCACACCGGCGACTGGGACGGTGGTGAGTGGACCGGAAGCCATCGCGCCGTCACCCCGGCCCGGCGCGGCGTCAGCATCGGCGTCATCGTTGCGCTGGTCAGTGTCGTCGTCGTGGTCGGCGCGGTCATCCTGTGGCGCTTCTTCGGTGACGCGCTGTCGAGCCGGTCGGATGTGGCCGCCGCACGTTGCGTGGAGGGCGAGGTGTCGGTCGCGGTCGTCGCCGATCCCGCCATCGCCGATCCGGTCAGCACATTAGCGCAGCGCTTCAACGAAACCGCCGCCCCCGTCGGCGACCGCTGCGTGAACGTGAGCGTGCAGCCCGCTGACTCCGGTCAGGTGTTGAACGGACTGACCGGCGAGTGGCCGGACGACCTGGGTGGGCGACCCGCGCTGTGGATCCCGGCGAGTTCGGTGTCGGCGGACCGGTTGGAGGCCGCCGCGGGTGCGGAGACCATCAGTGACAGCCGTCCGCTGGTGAGCTCGCCGGTGGTGTTGGCGGTGCCTCCCGCCTTGCAGGAGGCGCTGGGTGAGCAGAACTGGGGCACCCTGCCCGGGCTGCAGGTCGACCCCGCAGGCCTCGACAAGCTCGGGCTGTTGGGCTGGGGCGGGCTGCGCCTGGTGCTGCCCCTCGACCAGGACAGCGACGCGTCGTATCTGGCCGCCGAGGCGGTTGCGACCGCGGCGGCACCGCCGGACGCCCCCGCCACCGCGGGATTGGGAGCGGTCAGCACGCTGATGGGCGCAGAACCGGACGTGGCCGACGCTGCGGCCGGCACGGCGTTCGACGCCATGCTGAATGCCGCCGACCCGTCCACCGCTCCGGTGCACGCCGTCGTCACCACCGAACAACGCCTGTTCCAGCGCGCCGCGGAGATGCCCGACGCGGGCTCGGCGCTGGCGTCCTGGTTGCCGCCGGGTCCCACCGCGATCGCGGACTTCCCGACCGTCCTTCTCGACGGTGACTGGTTGGCCCAGGAACAGGTCGCCGGCGCCAGCGAGTTCGCGCGATTCCTGCGCAAGCCCGAGCAGTCCGCCGACTTCGCGGCCGCCGGATTCCGCGTCGACGGTGCCGAACCGCCGGCCAGCGACGTGGTCGACTTCGGTCCCCTCGGAGCCCCGCTGAATGTCGGGGACCCTGCATTGCGCGCCAGCATCGCCGACACGCTGGCCAGCCCGGCGCAGAGCCCGGCGGTCACGGTCATGCTCGACCAGTCGATGCCCACCGACGAGGGCGGCCGGCCGCGGCTGACCAACGTCGTCGACGCGCTCACCGCACGTCTGCAGGCGTTGCCGCCCGACTCCTCGGTCGGGTTGTGGACGTTCGACGGTGTCGCAGGGCGATCGGAGGTCAACGCAGGCCCGCTGTCCGAGCCGGTGGACGGGCAGCCGCGTTCGGAGGCGCTGACCGCCGCGCTGGGTGCCCAGACGGCATCCAACGGCGGGGCGGTGTCGTTCACCACGCTGCGTCTGGCGTATACCGACGCCTACACCGATTACCGTGAGGGACAGCCGAACTCGGTGCTCGTGATCACGGCCGGGCCGCACACCGACCAGACACTGGGCGGACAGGGGCTGCAGCAGTACATCAGCGGGGCGTTCGATCCGGCACGACCGGTCGCGGTGAACGTCATCGACTTCGGCGACGATTCCGATCGCGCGACATGGGAAGCCGTGGCCGACACGACCGGCGGAAGCTACCTGAACCTTCCCACGTCGGACACGCCCGAGCTGGCCGCGGCGATCTCCGCCATGACGTCCTGACCGGTATGCTTCGTCGCACCCGCTGGCGGCGTCAGGTGATTGCGGGTAGACAGCAGGGCTAAGCGTCTGGCGAGCGCTCAGCAACCTGTCTTGATGGCCGGTAAATACGCTCCTGCGGGTGTCGCTTCGCTGAAGATATTGCCCCCGCCGCATGGCAATGGTATGACCACGTTACTCAATCGACGCAATGAGCTGCGAAGATCGGGTGAGCGTTCGGCTAGGGAGGGGAATCGGGCCAACGATGCGGTCTCACAACGACCTCGAGTCGCCCACCGGTCAGCAATCGGTGGTCGTGCCGGACTGGCGCGATCGTAAGCGCTATGTCTGGTTGCTGGGCCTCGTCGTTCCGACGCTGGTGCCGATGTCGTGGGCAGCCGTCGCGGTCACCGGCCTCGGAGTGTTCTGGTGGTCGGGTCCGCTGCTCATGTTCGTCGGTATTCCGCTGCTGGACTACCTCGTCGGCAAGGATGCCGAGAACCCACCGGAGAGTGCCCTGGCGTGGCTCGAGCAGGATCGCTTCTACCGGTGGGCCACCTATCTCTATCTGCCCGCCCAGTATCTGTCCCTGGTGCTGGCCTGCTGGTTGTGGAGCGGCGGTGGCGGGGTGAGCCTGGGGGTGGCGGACGGGATCGGTCTGATGTTGACGGTCGGCGGCATCGCGGGGGTGGCCATCAACACCGCGCACGAACTGGGACATCAGCGGGCCGGGGCCGAGCGGTGGCTCAGCAAGATCGCGCTGGCCCAGACCGGGTACGGGCACTTCTACGTCGAGCACAACCGGGGCCACCACGCCCGTGTCGCCACTCCGCAGGACCCCGCCAGCTCCCGGTTGGGCGAGAGTGTCTACGCGTTTTTCTTCCGTTCTTCCTTCGGCGGTCTGCGCTCGGCATGGGCGCTGGAGCGGCGCCGGCTCCACCGCCGTCACGCGCGGACCTGGTCGCTGAAGAACGACGTCCTCAACGCCTGGACCCTGACGGCGGCGCTCTATGCCGTGCTGTTGGCCGTGTTCGGCGTCCACATCCTGCCGTGGCTGCTCGGTCAGGCCTTCGTCGGTGTGTGCCTGCTGGAGAGCATCAACTACCTCGAGCATTACGGCCTGCGCCGGGCCCGCCGGGGCGACGGCGCCTACGAGCAGGTTCGACCCGCGCACAGCTGGAACAGCAACTCGGTGATCTCCAACGTGTTCCTGTTCCACCTCCAGCGCCACTCCGACCACCACGCCAACCCACAGCGCCGCTACCAGGCGTTGTGCCACGCCGACGAGGCGCCACAGCTACCCGCCGGCTACGCCAGCATGGTCGTGTTGGCGTTGTTCCCGCCGCTGTGGCGCCGGACGATGGATCCCCGCGTGCTGGCCCACTATGGCGGCGACGTCAGCCTCGCCGCGCTGAAGCCGGGACGAGCTGGCGCTCTACCGGGGCGACGCGGCTGACTGCACCTGGCGGGTGCGCTTCAGCGCGGTGGCTGCCGCGCGCATCGACAGCGCCGGCGACATCCGCTCGAGGTACCACAGTGCTTTCCACCACCGCGGCACGACGATGATGGCCTGATTGCGCATCACCGCGCGCAGCGCCTGGTCGGCGAACTCGTCGGGGTCCATCGGGCGCAACGCCTCCCCCAGCTTCTGCTGGTTCTCGCGACTGATGCTCCGGTTGTGTCCGTATTCGCCGCCGGTAAGGATAGGCGTGCGCACCACTCCCGGGCACAGCACCGACACCCGCACGCCATGGGTCTTGCCCTCCACGCGCAGGGTCTTCGACAACGCGACGACCGCATGCTTGGTCGACGAATAGGCGGCCTGTGCCGACGTGGTGATCAGCCCGGCCATCGACGCGGTGTTGACGATGTGGCCGCTGCCCTGCTTGATCATGATCGGGTAGGCGGCATCGACGCCGTGGATCACCCCGCGCAGGTTCACGTCGATGATGTCGGACCAGTCGTCCAGGGTGAGGGTGTCGACCTCACCGCCGATGCCGATTCCGGCGTTGTTGAACAGATAGTCGAGGCGCCCCGCAGCATCGACCACCGCGTCGATGGCGCGGCGGACGGCCGCGGGATCGCGGACGTCGAGTTCCACGGCGTGGGCCCGCGCGCCGGAGGCGTCCAGTCGCTGTGCCAGCGTCTTCGCGTGGTCGAACTGGCGGTCCGCGATCCACACCTGGGCGCCCGCGTCGACCAGCTTCGCTGACAGGGCGGCACCGATTCCCGATCCGCCTCCGGTGACGAAGGCGACCTTGCCGTACCAGCTGGACATGTCGTTGGCGCTCACCGGGGAAGGATAACGGGCGCGGTGCTGCCCGGGGCATCGGCTGCTCTTGCTCCGCACTTCCGGATGTGCGGCGGCGCTCGGCGGTGCGGGCCCGGGGATGCGGCGGTCGACGAAGTGCGTGGTAGCTGTGCCGCGGCCTCCCAGGTTCCGCAGTCGACCAGGTGCGGTAGCTGCGACGGACTCCGGGTGCTGTTGCTGCAGGCAGCGGCGAGTGTTTGCTTGACACACGCCTTTTCTTACCCGGAAGTCAGTTACCGGCTGGTCACACGCCGATCACCTGACGGTTGACCGCGTATCACGTCGCCCATTGTTCGGGCCCAGGGGCAAAGACCTTGCGGCGTGTGCTGAAAGGCATGGTTCATACCATCGATATTTTTTTGCGAACTAGTCACAGGCAACATCCAGCCGTGTCATTGCACGACGACCTACTCCATTAATTACTTACGTGTAGTTCAAATTCTATGCAATTCCTACTATCCCGTAGGTTCGCCGCATAAAACGCCTTGAACTGCGTATTTACTGGCCTATTGCGCGGATGGCTTCTCATGTGGCAACCGAGAAGCCGTCACACTCTAGCGTTGTAGAGTCGTCGATAAAGAATATATATCAGCAATATAACTACAGTTTGCCATAAATGTCTGAATGAGAATTATTGACGTTTTGCTGCGCGAAGGTTCGTACGGCGCAATATGCTCGCGGTGGAGCCAGGCACGGCTCGCGATTTCACTGCTTCTATCGGGGAGTCCTCATGCGGGTTGGTATTCGCAAGGCCGGGGTTGCTTGCGGCAGCCTCGTA
This sequence comes from Mycolicibacterium poriferae, assembly GCF_010728325.1. The sequence continues at coordinate 3,549,518 of NZ_AP022570.1, read as the reverse complement.
GCCTCAGCGCTGTTAGCTTTCTCATCGCCGTCCTGGGCCAGCAGTTCGGCGTTGGTGATCGGCGGTCTGGACACGCCGCAGCTGCACGACATCATCATGGCCCAGATCCTGGGCGACCTCACCCACGGCCAGGAGCGCGTCAGCGTGAACTGGCCGGCCGAGGCCGGGCCCTACACCGGCAGAGACGACCTGACGCTGGGCCAGTCCATCGCCGTGGGCATCGACAACCTCAACGCCGAGATCACTGCCGCCCTGGGCCGCCTGACCCGCGACGAGAACGGCAATGTCCTCAACGGTGAGAAGGTCACCGTGATCGGGCTGTCGGCGGGGTCGCTGGTCACGACGGAAGTTCTGCGCCAGATGGCGGCAGACCCGAACGCGGTGGGGGCCGACGAGATCTCGTTCTACCTGGTCGCCGACTCCAGCCGGCAGGAACTGATCAAGGACTCCAAGTACAACCCCAAGTACGACTACACCTATCAGCCGGCGCCCGACACCGTCTACGACACGCACGTCATCACCGGCGAATTCGACGGCCTGGCCGACATGCCGGACCGCTGGTGGAACCTCACCGCGGTGGTCAACGCGATGGCCGGCGCCATCGTCGTGCACATCCCGGTGATGTTCGCTGACCTCGACGACGTCCCGGCGGAGAACATCACGGTCAAGACCAACGCGCTGGGCGGCACCACGACTCACTACCTGGTGCCGACCGAGGAGCTTCCGCTGGTCACGCTGCTGCCGTTCCTCAAGCCGATGGAAGAGAGCCTGCGCGCCTCGGTGGAGCGCGGTTACAAGCGGTATGACGACGTGCCGTCGGCAGCCCGGACGGCGTCGGTGGCCACGGTCGCGGCCGAGCCCGCCGAGGACACCACAGTGTCGGAGCCGGTGAAGGCTGTCGAGGCGGCGGTCGAGGAGTCCGCCGACACGGAAGACACCGCGCCGGTCGACGTGGCTGACACCGTCGAGGTGGTCGAGACCGATGCGGACGACACCGAGAAGGTCACCGAGCTCAGCGACGAGATCGAGGTAGCCAAGGACGACGACGAGGCCGTCGAGGAGACCGTCGCGGAGGCCGCCGAGGAGGAGGCCGCCGAGGAGGAGGCACTCGAGGAGGCGCTGGCCGACGACGCGGCTGAAGCTGAGAGCGCCAAGGAGGAGGACGCGGCTGAGGACGCGACAGCGTCCGACGACAGCGACGCCGCGGCCGACGACAGCGACACCGGGGCCGACAGTGACACCGGCGACGATTCGTCGTCGGATGATTCCGGATCGGCGTCGTCCGGCTCCGACGAGTAGCCTCGACGACGACCGCTCACCCGAAGCCCCGGCCCCGCGGCCGGGGCTTCGTGGTGTGAGTTTCCTGCCACGACGGCCACTGCGGCGCGCGGGGCAGGGGACGTCGGCCTACAATTCTGACGACGTTGATCGATTTGCTGTGAGGTAGCGTTCATGCCCATGGGAGTACCTGAGTACGACGTGGTCGTCGTCGGCGCCGGCTTCGGCGGGATGGGCGCGGCGATCCAGCTCAAGAAAATGGGCTACGACAACATCCTGATCGTCGACCGCGAGGACGATCTCGGCGGTACGTGGCACGTCAACCACTATCCGGGGCTGGCGGTCGACATCCCGTCACCCACCTACTCCTACTGGTTCGAACCCAACCCGAACTGGTCGCGTCTGTATGCCCCCGGCCCCGAGCTGAAGCTCTACGCCGACCATGTCGCCGACAAGTACGACGTGCGCCGCCACATGCGCTTCAACACCCCGGTCGAGGGTGCCCGGTGGGACGAGGACGGGCAGTTCTGGCAGGTGGCCCTGTCCAGCGGCGAGACCCTGACCGCGCGATTCCTGATCACCGCGACCGGTTATCTGTCCCAGCCCCGTAAGCCCGACATCCCCGGCATCGAGGATTTCGAGGGCCGCGTCGTGCACAGCATGGACTGGGACGACGACTACTCCCCCGCCGGTGAGCGGATCGGGTTGATCGGTACCGGGGCCACTGCGGTGCAGCTCATTCCCGAGCTGGCCAAGCAGGCCGCCGCGCTGACGGTGTACCAGCGCACCCCGATCCACGTCGTGCCCAAGATCGACTTCCCGATCCCGGTCGGACTGCGCCGCCTGTTTGCCCGCATTCCTTTGCTGCAGCGGGCGTTCCGGTTCACCACCGACATCAATCTCGAAGTGATGATGATTCTGTCGGTGCTGAACTTCAAGAACTTCCGTCAGCTGAACACGTTCGCGTCCTACCTTTCGCAGGCGCTGCGCTTCGTCTCCATCCGCGACAAGGATCTGCGGGCCAAGCTGACCCCCAGCTACGAATTCGGCTGCAAGAGGCCGACCTACTCCAACTCGTACTACCGCACCCTGGCCAAACCCAATGTCGCGCTGCAGACGGCGGGAATCGAACGGGTCGAGAAGGACGGCATCGTCGCCTGCGACGGAACCAAGGTGCAGATCGACACCCTCGTACTGTGCACCGGCTTCGACCTGTGGGAGGCCAACATCCCGGCCATCGAGGTCATCGGCCGAGACGCCCGCAACCTCGGAAAGTGGTGGCGAGACAACGGCTTCCAGGCCTATCAGGGCGTCACGGTGCCGGCGTTCCCGAACTTCCTGAGCCTGGCCGGGCCGTACGCGTCCAGTGGCCTGTCCTACTTCAACACCATGGAATACCAGATGCGCCACATGGACCGCCTGTTCGGGGAGTTGCATCGGCGCAACGCCACGACCTTCGAGGTCACCGACGAAGCCAATGCCGCATTCCGCGATCGCATGGCGGTGGCGCTGGAGAACACCGTGTTTCGGCTCGGCGACTGCGCGGGTTCGCGTTCGTACTATTTCAGCCCCAGCGGCGAGACGCTGGTGCGCCCCGCATCGACCAACCAGACCAACCGGGAGAACGACACGTTCGCGTTCACGGACTACACGTTCGACTGATACCGCAGGTCAGCGCCGGTAAGGACAGGCGCCTCACAGGGATGTGTCAGCATGGAGACATGCTGTTGAGGCGAATGCTCGGTGCAATGTGCGCGGCGGTGTCGGTTCCCCTTGCGGTGCCCTTCGCGATGCCTCTCGCAACGGCCCAACCGTGTCCCGACATCGAGGTGATCTTCGCGCGCGGTACCGGCGCTCCGGCGGGCCTCGGATGGCTCGGCGACGAATTCGTAGAGTCGCTGCGCGGCAAGGTGGGCGACCGCACGGTGGGCGCCTACGCGGTCAACTATCCGGCGAGCTTCGACTTCGACACCTCCGCGCCGGCGGGCGCCGCCGACGCGGCCGGGCGGGTGCGGTACATGGCCGACAACTGCCCCGACACGAAGCTGGTGCTCGGCGGTAACTCGCAGGGAGCGGGCGTGATCGACCTGATCACCGTCGACCCCAAGCCCCTCGGTCGTTTCACCCCGACCCCGATGCCGCCGGACGTCGCCGACCACGTCGCCGCGGTCGCTGTGTTCGGAAACCCGCTGCGCGATATCCGCGGCGGCGGACCTCTTCCCGAACTCAGCGGTGTGTACGGTCCGAAGACGATCGACCTGTGCGGGCTCGACGACCCGTTCTGCTCGTCCGGATTGAACTTTGCCGCGCACTTCTCCTACGTCAAGAACGGCATGGTCGACCAGGCCACCTCGTTCGTCGCTGACCGGGTGCGCTGAGGCCCTCGCCCGGCAAAGCGAGTTGCGGCGCAGGGCGCTGCGGCCGACCGAGACGGTCGCAGGGCGGGCCAGAATGCGAAGACAGGCTTTTAAAGTCGAGAATCCCCGTGTGTCAAAGCCTCATCAGTGGCCTGTTCTACGCGTAGGCTGGGCTTTGCTCAGCAAACCGGGGGGCGGCGACGAGGGGGACAACGATGGGGTCAGGCACAAACGGCACCGGGGTGCGACGGCGGCGGTCGCGCTGGTTAGCTGCTGCGGTGGCGACGGTGCCGCTGGTGGCGCTGCCGGCGACCGCGGTGGGGCTGACCGGGATCTCTGGATCTGCGGTGGCGTCGGCCGCCGAATTCGACTATTTCCCGCCGGAGCCTGCGCGCGTGCTGACCTTGAGCCTGATCCCCCACGGCAACGACGACGACTTGCAGGGGGTGATGTGCCAGTCGCCCCGCACCTGCGAAATGGTGCAGAACTCGTATCTGTCGAAAACGCTGGCCGTGAACAACCTCGACGAGGCTCTGCGGGACGGGACGACTGGGCGCCAGTACGTCTTCGCCTACAGCCAGGGTGCCCGGGTGGTGTCCCTCTGGCTGCAGACCCGCTCCCAGGTCGAGGGCGCCCCGACACCCGACGATCTGGGCTTCGTGCTGATGGGCAACCCGGGACGCAAGTACGGCGGCGCGGACGGTGACTGGGACCAGGTGATCCCCGATACCGAGTATCACGTCATCGACGTGTCCCGCCAGTACGACGCCGCCTCCGACTTCCCCGACAACCCGTTCAACCTGCTGGCCCTGCTCAACGCCAACGCCGGTTTCCTGTTCGTGCACCAGGATTACGAGGACGTCGACATCTACGATCCGGCGAACTATGTGTGGACCGAAGGCAACACCACCTACGTCTACGTGCCGACCAAGAACCTGCCACTACTGGAACCGTTGCGATGGGTCGGGTTGTCGGCACTGGCCGATGCGCTCAACGAACCGCTGAAGGAGATCGTCGAACGCGCCTACGACCGGTCCTACCTGCCCGCGCAGCCGGGTCTTCCGGAGCCGGCACCCGAGCCCGAACCGGAACCCGAGGCGCCGGGCGAGGACGACGGCTCTGTCGACGACGGCCCGGCGCAGCCGGCGGCCACGCTGGCCGCTGCGAAAACGACCATCGACGGGCCCAAGGATGTCACCGACGGGGAGGCTGCCGGCGGCGAGACCGTAGGAAGCGATCAGTCGGAGAGTGGCGACGAGCTGACGAATACCGAGACGGACCCGAACACCAGCGATGTGGAATCCAGCGATCCGGAAACGGGAGCCCTGGAACCCGGCGACCTGGGCACCGACGACCTGGGCACTGACGATCTGGCATCCGGCGATCTGGATACGGGCGATCTCGACTCCGAATCCCTCGACGACTCCGAGTCCCTGGACGAGGACGCTGCTCTCACCGATGCCGACCTGCAGACCGAGGAAGCCCAGGAGGACGACGAAAAGGACCGGCAGGAGACAGGCGACAAGGGCACCACGGGTTCCTCCGGCGAGAGTGCTGAGGGTGCCGGTGATTCCGGGTCCGCGGCTTCCAGCGCCGGTGAGTCTGACGGCTCGGACGAGTAGTCCAGGGGCACGCGGACGAATAGTGCAGGAGCACCAGGACTTCCACTGACGGCACGGTGAACGCCGACCGGTGGTGGTGGATGGCAGTCGACAGGTGTGGTTGGCTGGCATGATGGATGTCGCGGGTCTCGCACCGATCGAGCAGACTGCCCTGCTCACCGAGTACGCCCGGGCGCTGGACAGTGCACATGCTCACCCGATCCTCGCCGATCCGCTCGCGGGCGCGACGGTGGCTCAGATCGACTGTGACTTCACGAGTCTGGGCGCCACCGCCAGTGTGGTGGCGCTCGTGGCGCTGCGCGCCAAAATGCTCGACGAACGGATCCGCGCCTTCGTCGCCGCGCACTCCGACGCCGTCGTGGTCGACCTGGGATCGGGATTCAACAGCGCGCTCCATCGGGTCGACCCGCCGGCCACCGTGGACTGGTACAGCGTGGACCTGCCTGCGGTCATCGCCCTGCGCGAGGCGCTGTTACCGGAGCACGCCAGTGCGCGCTCCGTCGCCGCGTCGGTCCTGGAATCGACGTGGCTAAAACCCATTCCGGCCACCCGGCCCACACTGGTCTTCGCCGACGGCCTGTTCGCGTTCCTCGACGAGTCCGCGGTGATGTCGGTGATGCGCGACGTCACCGGCCACTTCGCTTCCGGGATCCTGGCATTCAACGACTACGGACCGGTGAGCAAGCTCAATCAGCTGATGGGCAGGCTCAGCACGTCCAGGAACGCGAACTCCCCGCACACCCAGTGGAAGTTCGCCGGTTTCAAGGACGCCCACACGCCCCAACTCTGGAACCCCGCCCTGCAGTTGATCGAGGAGGCCAGTGGCATGCACCGGCCCGAGGCGCGACTGTTCCCGGCCGGCCTCCGCGTGGCCGCCAGGTTGTCTCACCGGGTTCCGGCGATCGCGCGCAAGGCCAGGATCGTGCAGTACCGGTTCTAACCGTTGGTCTCGGCCACCGACACCGTTGACTCGGTGCGCGGCGCGGCATCCTTGCGGCGGTGCACCACGGCACGTCCCCCGCGTCCCGGCGTGACGGTGACGCCGCGGCTGTGCGGCTTCTCGTCCGGTTCGTTCGTGGGCTCCAGCGTGAACTCACGCAGGATGGTGCGCAGCGTGACGTCCATCTCCATCGTCGCGAAGGACGCACCGATGCAGCGCATCATGCCGCCGCCGAACGGGATCCAGGCGAAGGGGTTGGGCGGATTGCCGACGAACCGGTCCGGGTCGAACTTGTCGGCGTTCGGGAAGCTCTGTTCGGCCGCCATCGCCAGTTGCGTGCTCGCCATGATCGTGTCACCTTCGGGAATCACCCACTCCCCCAGTCGGATCCGGGTCCGGGCGCGGCGCAGCGCCGCGGTCAGAACCGGCCTGGTGCGCTGCGACTCGGCGATCGTGGCCGTCATCAACTCCGACCCGCCGGCGTCCACCTCGTCGGTGAGCCGGGCCAGCAGGTCGGGATGGCGGCGGATCCGTTCGATGGTCCACGCCAGCTGCGTCGACGTCGTCTCGTGGCCGGCGACCAGCATGGTCAGCAGCTCGTCGATGATGTATGAGTCAGGCAGCGGCTCACCGTTGTCGTAGCGGGCCTGCAACAGCAGGGACAGCACGTCACCGCGGTCGGCGAAGTTGGGGTCCGATCGTGCGTCGGCGATCAACGAGGTGCAGATCTCGTCCATCCGACGCCGGTACTGCGCGAACTTTCCACCCGGACTCCAGGCGCCGAGGTCCTTGCGCACCAGCGACGGCAGCAGCGCGATCTTGGAGCCGAACTCCACCGCGGCGGGGATCACCACGCGGAGTTCGTCGAGTTCGTCGCCCTTCGCGCCGAACACGGCGCGCAGGATGGTGTTGAGCGTGATCCGCATCATCGGATCGAGGGTCTCGAACTCCACTCCCTCGGGCCACGACTGCATCTCACGCATCACCTCCTGCTCGGTGATGGTTTCGTAGCTGCGCATGTTCTTGCCGTTGAACGGCGGCAGCAGTAGCTTGCGGCGGGCCAGCAGCTCGTCGCCCTCCAGATTGAAGATCGATCCGGGCCCCAGTACGTCGCCGCCGAGGTTGTTCTGCGGTCGCCCGACCAGCTCACGGCTGGTGCTGAACAGGTCCTTGACCAGGACCGGATCGCTGATCACGACGGTCTCGCCGAACACCGGCAGCTGCAGGGTGAAGGTCGAGCCGTAGCGGCGCCCCAATGCGGCCACCGCGCCGTAGCGTGCGGTGAGCACCGCGGCGCCCTGGATCAGTTTGGGCAGGCGCGGGCCCGGCGGTAGCCGCACGGGCTCCGTCGTCGCGGTAGCCATGTCGTCACCCCTTCATCACAGATGGACACGTCGGTCGCGGGTCGCTCTAACCGTGAGGTCTCAGGCTAGCGCGTAGTCGCTGAGCGGAAAGTGCTGCTGCTCCTTGACGGCCTGACGCACGGTGGTGGGCCGGAACAGCGGGGCCTCACCGGAACTGTTGAACCAGTACGACCGCGAGTTCGCGCAGTTGCCCAGCAGGAACACCGAGTCGTCGAGCAGCGTCAGCATCCGGTCCAGGAAACGCGCGTTCGCCTCCTCGGTGACCTCGAAGGTCCGCGCGCCGGTGCGTTGCATCTCGCCGAACAACCGCTCCATGTGCCGCATCTGGTATTCGACCGTGTCGAACCACGACATGCCCACCCAGGCGTACGGGCTGGCCTGGCTCAGCATGTTCGGAAACAGTGGCACCGTCAGGCCCTCGTAGGCCTGGAATCGGTTCTCCCGCCACCACTTGCCCAGATCGCGGCCTTCCCGGCCGATGACCTCGATGGCCGGTAGATTCGACTCCCACACGTCGAATCCGGTGGCCAGCACCAACGTGTCGATCACGCGTTTGGTGCCGTCCGTCGCGACGATGCCGTCCGGCTCGATCCGGTCGATGCCGGCCGTCTCCAGGTGGACGTGGGGTTTGTTGAACGTGCGGTAGTAGACGTTCGACAGCGTCGGGCGTTTGCACCCGAAGTCGTAGCTCGGGGTCAGTTTGCGGCGCAGATCCCGGTCCCGGATCGCCGCGAACCGGTGCAGCCGGCCGATCGCGGCGGCGATGCGGTTCACCGGCCGGAACTGGCGGAAACGCCACATCGCGAGGGTGACCATGATGTCCATGAACAGGTCGCTGGACACCCGCAGCATCCGCTGGGTGGCCGGAACCTTCGCGAACAGTCGCTGCGCCCGGGGCCCGAAGCCGAAGTCGAGCTTCGGCATGACCCAGATCGGGGTGCGCTGGTAGACGGTCAGCTCGGAGGCGTCCTCGGCGAGCTTGGGGATGAGCTGCACACCGGTCGAGCCGGTCCCGATGATCGCGGCGCGCTTGCCCGCCAGCGAGTACGAGTGATCCCACTCCTGAGCGTGCAGCACGGTGCCCGTGAAGCTCTCGATGCCGGGGATGTCCGGCTTCTTCGGTTGGCACAGGTACCCGGTGGCCAGGATCAGGAACCGCGTGTGCAGCGTCTGACCGTCGGACAGGGACACGAGCCATTCCTGCGCGTCGTCGTCCCAGCGTGCACCGTCGACCACGGTGTTGAACCGCATGTAGCGCCGCAGGTCGTACTTGTCGGCGACGTGCTCGGCGTAGGTCTTGAGCTCGCTGCCGGGCGCATACAGCCGCGACCAGTACGGGTTGGGCTCGAACCGATAGGAGTAGGTGGTGGACGGGACGTCAACCGTCAAGCCTGGGTAACGGTTGACGTGCCACGTCCCACCGAGGTCGTCCTCGCGGTCGAGAATGGCGATCTTGTCGTAACCGAGCCGGTTCAGCTGGATGGCTGATCCCATGCCGCCGAATCCGGCGCCGACGATTACGGCGTCATACTGCTCCGTGCTCACGGGGCGATACTACGGGCTTCCGTCCCGGCCATTCCTAATCGTCGGAGCCGCCGGAGCTGCCGCTGTCACTGCCGGAGTCGCTGCTGCCGGAGTCACCGCTGTCGCTGCCCGAGCTGGTGCTGCCGCTGTCGGACGAATCGTCGGAGCCCGCATCGGAGTCATCCGAGTCCGCCTGGTCGTCGGCGGCCTCGTCAGCCGCCTCGTCGTCGGCCTCGTCAGCGATGTCTTCGGCCTCGTCGGCCTCGTCGGCCTCGTCGGCCTCGTCAGCGATGTCTTCGGCGTCGTCGGCCTCTTCGGTCTCGTCGGCGACGTCCTCGGCCTCGTCACCCGCGTCGGCGGCATCCTCCTCGACGGGGGCCTCCTCGGCCGGTGCCTCGTCGGTGACCTCACCCTCGTCGGTGACCGATTCGAACTTGTCCTTCAGCCCCTGGATCGCGTCGGAGACGACATCCGTCTGCTCCTCGGCGGCGTCCTCGGTGACGGCGGGAGTCTCCTCGGCGGCCTCTTCGGTGGTCCCGGTGGCCTCCTCGGTGGTCTCGTCGACCGTCTCCTCGGTCGTCTGCTCCTCCTGGCCGAACAGCGCCGCCAGGAAGGACCGCGAGGTGGCGTCCGCGTCCGCGTCGGCGTCCTCGTCGGTCGAGTCGACCGGGGGCCCGATGTACTTGCCGTCCTCGTCGTAGAGGTCCTTGACCTTCGCCGGGATGTAGAGGCCCTTGGGGATGTCGTCGCCGACCTTCCAGTCGGTCGGCATGAACGGGTCGACCTCGTTGCAGTCCGGGCACAGGACCTTGGCGAACGGCCGGAACAGGTAAGCGAACGCGGTCTCGTTCGGGTTCCAGATCTGGCTCTTCGGCACAAATGGATACCAGGTGACCATCAGCGCCTCGAACAAATTGACGGCGGCGCCGATCTGATCCCCGAGTGTCGGGGTCTTGATACCCTCGGGGGTCGACTTCAGGTGGTTCCAGAACGACTTTATCTCGGCGAACGGCTCGAGGTACACGGTGTCCCCATACCACGAGACCTCGTCACCGTCCTGATCCATCTCCTGACCCCAGTAGGTCTCCTCGTCGCTGACGGGGTTGTAGACCGGGGTGATGGGACCTTCGAAGGTGTAGCCCTCCTTGGCGAACAAATCCCACAGCATCACCTTGAACATCTGGTCGGTGATGCCGGCCGGGTTGAGGCACTGCGTCCGGCCGGTGCCCGTGCATCCTTCGTTCATCGGCAGGTTCGCCCGCGCCCAGTAGTCGGCGATCTCGCCCATCGGGCCCGAGATCGACGGGATGGCGACCAGGAAGTCGACGAACGCGCGGGTCATCTCCGGGTTGGCCGGATCCCAGCCCAGCACGTTGGTCTCGGTGTACACCCACCAGCTGCCGCTGTCGCGCATCGCCTCGGCGAAGCGGTTGGTGCCCGCCACGGCGTAGAACGGAATGTTAGCGACCGTCTCGAGAAGGTTGATCGGCACGTAGGAGAGGCTCTCGTTCGGAGCTTCCATCGTCGTGTTGGTGATGCGATCGTCGCGGTCGTAAGCCTGCTCGATCAGGTACTGCAGACCCGGGGTCAGCCCGTCAGCGAGCTCGTCGAGACCGAGCCAGCGCAGAGGCTCAACGATGGGCAGCGTTTTGGACGGCACGAAGACGTATTCGATGCCGTCTTCAGTCCACTTGGTGTTTTCCTCGGCGTCGATGTCGACGTCCGTGTAGCCCTTACCGAGGTGGTTGGTGAAGAAGCCCAATGCGGCGTTGAGGACAGCCAGCGAGTTCAGCGTATTGGTGGGCTGGTCGACCGTCGGGTCGTACTGCATGGCGACGTCTATCACCTTGTACGGACTTTCGGTCCAGGGCGAAAGGAACAGTGAGCCGCCATACTTGCGAGTCGGATTGCCGATGACCACAAACGTCAGATTCTGCGGCGCCGGGTATGCCTCTGGGTCTTCGAGGTGCTTTTCGAGCCACTGCGATGCGACGGTGGCACCCTCGCTGAAAGCGAAGATGGTGGTCTCCTCGCCAAGGTTTCCCGCGAGGTTCCGCCTGAGTGCTTGCACGCCAAAGCCGAGGTATCCGGTCCCGTCCGTGAATATGGGCGCGTACTCGAGCTCATAGCACGGGGTGCCGTTCCCGCCGCAGACAGTACCCTGCAACTGCTCGCCCATTTTCAGCGCGTCTGGCGACGGGTTGATCGTGACGACTCTGGCGGACAGCGTGACGTCTTGCGTGACCTGCCTGGTGGTGGTCGTCGCGCTCTCCGCAGGGGCCGGGGGCGCGATGGGGGCGAAAGCCAGGACGCTCGACCCGACGATTGCCAGGCCCGTGGTCATGTACGGGCGAAGCGCAGAATGCATGTGCCGACCCTTCCAGGTGGTTGCAATGTGATGACGATCTGATCACGACGTGAGGTGTGCGGAGATTATCACACTTCGCCGCTGCGCAAGCGATTGCTGGAGGAATTCCAGCGCATCGCCGCTAACCCGTCGAGAAAACCACAGGACGTGCGCGAATTGCCAATTGTCCTTCGTTGCCGCGGCAGGCGGCGGGGCCCCCACGGTCGTTGCTCGGTCGGCCTGGCGCATCGTCAGGCAACCATGCTTCACAGCGTTTGTGCAGGTTGAGCCTGCACAATGCGCTGAGTTCCGCGTTGCTGGCTAACCCTGGAGAACGGCTGGTTACTTTTTGGTGACGCGCGTGCTCATGCGGGCGAACGCCGCCTCGGCGCACACCATCGCCACCCCACTCCAGCAACCTGTCTGGCAGCCTTTCCCGTCCGGCGATCACTTTTGCTGGCGGCGTCAATTACCTCTCGCCCACCTATCGCCGGCGCGGTCCCAGGTGTTAACAGGTGTCGCACAGGTATCGATGCCGGGAGCCGACGGTGCAGTGCGGCCCGGCCGGCCGAGGTCACAGTCCCCGGGTGCCCAACCAGGTGTGGATGCGTTCGGCGACCGACTGCCACCCGGGCTCCAGCATCATGTTGTGACCCAGGTCGGAGAAGAACTCGGGCTCGGTGCCGTAGGCCTTGGCGGTGGCGCGCACCTCCGCGGCGGTGACCGCGCCGTCGTGCCCGGCGCCCAGGACCAGCAGTGGCGCCCGCACCCGCCTGGGCCGCGGCAGCGCCAGGAGCCCGTCGACTCCCGACCGTGCGCTCTCTTCCTGCAGTCGGGCCGCGCAGGACGCCACCAGGGCCTCCGGGGTGTGGGGTGAGAAGAACCGCTCCCGGGCGAGTTCGGGCGTGCTGACGTAGGCGAGTGAACGGCCCGAGGCCGAGAGCTTCATGAAATGCCACGGGTGGCGCCGCAGCCAGCGCATTCCCGAACCGAGGTAGCCCCGCGGCGGTGCGGACGCCATCAGCACGGCGGCCGGGATGTCGCGGGACTCGAGAAATTTCTGCACCACGAAGCCGCCCATCGAGTGGCCGATGACCACCGGAGGTGTCGGCAGACTCGCGGCCACCTGGGCCACGTCGTCGACATAGTCGGCGATCGACAAGGCCCGCAGGGGCTTGGTGGCCGGGCTGGCGCCGTGGCCGCGAAGGCTCGGGGCCAGGGCCCGGTAGCCCTGGCCGGCGAAGAAGTCGAGGAAGTGCTCGTCCCAGCACCATGCCGCATGCCACGCGCCGTGGACGAACAGCAGCGGGGCCGGATGCGCCGGACTGGCGCTGCCCTTGTCGATCACCTCGAGTGTGGCTGATGGCATGGCGGTGAGACGGTCTCTTCTGCGGGGAGGCGGGCGGCGGGCAGTCCGGCGCGGGCGGAATCGTCGCCGGCAAGCGTGCTGGTGAAACCTACCATTCAGAGCGTGGTCGGCCGTCGGTAGTACCGTCCCTGCCATGAAGCTCCGCACCCGGCCGCAGGCGGCCGGATTTCGTTTCGGATTGCTCGACGGCATCGTGAACACGCGGATCTCGCCGACGTTGTTGCCCTCTGCCAGCATGCTGACCGCGGCGACCACCGGCGCCGACTCGTTCTGGGTGGGCGACCACATCAATTCTCTGGTGCCGCGGTCGGTCGCCACCCCCGAGCACCTCGGTCTGGCGGCGAAGCTGGTGCCCAAGGTCGACGCCATCCTGGAGCCGTGGACGATGCTCGGCCACCTGGCGGCGCGCAACCGGATGCGCCGGTTGCGCTTCGGGGTCTGCGTCACCGATGCCAGCCGTCGGCACCCGGCGGTCACCGCCCAGGCGGCCGCGACCCTGCATCTGCTCACCCGCGGTCGCGCCATCCTCGGGATCGGTGTCGGCGAACGCGAAGGCAACGAGCCGTACGGGGTGGAGTGGACGAAGCCCGTCGCCCGGTTCGTCGAGGCGCTGGCGACGATCCGGGCGCTGTGGGAGTCGGGCGGCGAACCGATCACGCGGGACTCGGCGTATTTCCCGCTGCGGCACGCCGTCTTCGATCTCCCCCCGTACCAGGGCAAGTGGCCGGAGATCTGGGTGGCCGCGCACGGCCCCCGGATGTTGCGCGCGACCGGGCGTTACGCAGACGGGTGGGTGCCGTTCGTCATCTCCCGGCCCGCCGACTACGCCCGAGCGCTGGAGACCGTGCGCACCGCAGCCTCCGATCACGGCCGCGACCCGATGTCGATCGTGCCCGCGGTCAACCGCACCGTCGTGACCGGACGCACCCGCGACGACGTCGACGAAGCACTGGATTCGGTGATCGTGAAGTCGGTGGCGTTGGCCGCGCCCGCGGAGGCATGGTTGCGACACGGGGTGGAGCATCCGCTGGGTGCGGATTTCTCCGGCGTGCAGGACCTCGTGCCGCAGACCATCGACGAGCAGACCGCGCTCGAGTACACCGCGCGCGTGCCGGCATCGTTGATGAAGGAGATCTGCTTCCACGGGACCGCCGACGAGGTGCTCGATCAGGTCGCCGAGTGGCGCGACCACGGCCTGCGGTACCTGCTGGTCATCAACGGCAGCCAGTTGAACCCGAAACTGCGCAAGGGGATGGCGGCGACGCTGCCTTACACCAAAGTGCTGCGGGGGCTCGGCAAGCTCTGAACGTGGGTGGGTCTGGCGGTCGTTTGCCGGTAGCCATCCAGGTGGCGCGCGTTCCGTGCTCGTCGGCGTCATCGATCGATACTGCTGGTGATTGCTCGGACGCGACATCGGCGCACAGATTGCCGACAGCGCGTGTCTCGGACGGCCGCGATGCGAGCTTCTCTGGCGAACAGAACGGGCTGTGCTCCCGTTGCGACGGCAGCCTGTTGGATGGGCCGGCGTCGGGCGGCAGGTGGCGGAACGTATACCCAGCAGCATATTTCGCGTCTGCGTCAATAACGGTGGTGGTTGTACCACCGCGGCAGGTCACGGGCACCCTTGAGCAGCAAAGAGATCCGGCGGTAGCAGGCGGCGCGGTGCGCGGGTGCGGGAGCAGCCGGATCGCGTCACCGACGTGTCGGCACGGAAGTTTGCCGAACGGGAAGCCGCACAGCTCCTCGACAGGGTATGGTCAGGCGGTCATCGAACGTAACTGCCTGAAGAGATGGGTGTCATGCGAGTAGCTGTGAAACCGGTCATCACGACCAGCGTGGCCCTGGTGGGGGCCAGTGTCCTCGCCGTCGCGCCACTGGAGCCGCCGGCACCCGCGACCGCACGAGTCGTCGAACAGGACGTCAGCCTGACCGCGTCCTCGCTGGCCTACGTGCCGATCAACGCGATCGAACAGGTCTTCAGCGCGCCGGCCAACATGGTGGCTGCGCTCGACCGGCTGGCCACCGCGCTGGCGATCAGCGGCAGCTGGAACGAATCGCACCCCAACAACGTGTGGGGCTGGGATCCTGCCAACCCGGACATGCTGCGCGAGGCGGTCAACGTCCTGGTGCCCTTCCCGTCGTTCTCGCAGCCGTGGGGCGAGCACCTGAACTGGTGGGCCGCAGCGAATCTGCCGATGTACGAGGGCTGCGCCTACGAATGCGAAGACCTGCCCGGAATGCTGGACCTGATGTTCAAGGTCCCGATGAGCGAGTTCTACGACGAGGACGGCTACACCTTCCCGACCGTCATCAACCCCATCGACGGCCAGGAGACCGAATGGTCCGAACAACAGGTCATCCTGGACCCGGCGGAGCCGATCAAATCGGTGTGGGCATCGCTGACCGCCGAGCCGACCGGCATCCAGACCGTCACCTGGTGGGAGGTCGTCACCGCGGTCGCCAATTTCAGTGCGGCCCTGCAGATCACCGGTCACCTGCCCGACTGGATCGCCGTACGCGAGATCGAGACGTTCTTCAAGCACTTCCTGCGTGAACCAGAGGAAGACGTCGCCCCCGAGGTGGACGAAGAGTCGGAGACCCCGGCCGAGGCGAACGTCTTGCTGGCCGCCCAGTCCGTCGGCCTCTCCCCCGCCGCCGCGCCCGCCGATGTCCCTGCCGCAGACGAGGATGCCGACGAGACCGCCGGTGGCGAGTCTGCCGCTGCGATGGATCAGGGTGAGGCGTCGATCGTGGCCAAGGCGACCGACGAGCTGAAGAAGAAGTTCGAGTCCGCGCCGATCGTCGCCGACGTCATCGACGAGGCGTCCGAGGCCGCCGCATCCGAGGATGTCACGGAGGACTCCGCCACCGAAGAGGCAGTCACCGACGAAGACGCTGACGAGGCGGCCACCGAAGAAGACGCTGACGAGGCCGGCACCGAAGAAGACGCCGACGAGGCCGTCGACGAATCAGCCGAGGCGGACGCCGACGCCGAGGCCGACAGCCCCAGCAGCGGCGGCAAGCACCGCAAGGACGACAGCAGCGGATCCTCGCAGGGCGCGACGAGCTCGTCGACCGATTCGTCGGACAGCAAGGACAGCGGCTCGGGCGACAGCGACAGCAAGGGCGGCGACTCGGGCGGCAGTGACAGCAAGGGCGGCGACTCGGGCGGCAGCGACGACTGAACCGCGACCTGGATGGGTGCCGGCTCTCAGTCGGTGCCCATCCAGGGCCGGTTGCCGTACCTGTTGAAGTGCATCACCTCAGCCGCAGGCCGGCGGGTGGTGGGACCGTAACGGCCCCGCGGCCAGCCCAGCGGCACGACGCAGCACGGCGTGACCGAGACGGGCAGACCCAGCGTTCGGCGGGTGGATGTGACGCTCCACAGCGGCAACGTGATCAGCGATGCGCCCAGCCCCATCGCGCGCGCAGCCAGGAGCAGATTCTGCACGCTGGGATAGATCGAGCCGAAGAAGCCGGACAGCGCCGCGTGCGGCATCGGCACGAACGGGACCCGACCGTCCTTGGCGCCCAACCGCAGACAGGCCACGATCAGGACCGGGACCTCGGTGAAGTGGTCGACCTGCCACTGCACGGCCCGCGCGGTCTTCGCCATCGACTCGTCGGTCGCCGCCACCCGGCGGATGACGGTCTGGTAGTAGAGATTCCAGGCTTGGCGGTAGCGCTTGGCCAGTCTCTTCTTGGTGTCGTAATCCTTGATGACGATGAATTCCCAGTTCTGCCCGTTGGCGCCGGTGGGTGCATGCAGGGCGACCTCGATGCACTTCATCAGGATCTCGTCGTCGATCGGGTCGGGATAGACCCTCCGCACGGCGCGTTGGGTCATCATCGCGTCGACCAGCGGCATGTCAAGGCGGGCAAGGGCTTCCGCCGTCGTCGGCACCTCCCCGGGGGTGTCGGTGTAGCGGCGGTCGCGATCGGCCATGTCAGGCATTGCGGGAAATCCAATCCGAGGTGAAACGCTGCAGCGCGGGAATCTCGACGATGATCTGATCGCAGATGTACTTCTCGACCCGGCCGCCCACCAACGGGATCCTGACCTCGACCGTGCCGGACAGGGTCAGGCTGGACCCGGCGGGGGCCGGGGCGAGCGACGCCGCGCCGAGACCGCGACCGGGCACGCCGGACGCCGCGATCGTGACCTCACCACTGACCCGCTCCGCGGCGGGCCGCCACGTCTCGGTGCGCACGAGCGTCAGGTCGCCGGGAAACACCTTGGCCAGAACGCCGGGCAGCACATCGTGACCGAGATCCTGGGTCGTGGCCACCGAGATCGTGCCGTCACCGTCGACGGTCAACGTGTCCAATGTGGTCGCGCCGCCGCCGAACTCGGCGATCCGCGCGTGCCAGTACGCCTCGCTGCCGAACGCCGAACGGATCATCTCGACGCTGGCGGGCGAGTCGGTGCGGACGTCAAACGGACGTGGCATCGCGTTTACCGAACAATCGGTCCGCAAGCTTGGCCGCGAACGTGCGTGCCTGCCCCACCTGCGCGTCGCTGATGTTGGTGGGCGGGAGTTTGAGGCCCAGATAGCGATCGCGGTACTCCCCCGAGCCCAGATAGCTCGCCAGCGACAGCAGGGACGGCAGTTCGCCACCGGGATAGCCGAAATGGATGCTGTCGGCGAACCGGCCACCGTTCTTGTCCGCCAGTTCGCGCACTGCTTCCAGATTGCGCCGCCACTTACGCCGGCACACCACGAACACCGCGTAGGGCGTGCCGTCGAGCAGTGGTGCCGCCTCGGCGGATGTGAGGAAGGAACGAAGCGGCATGCTCACGGTGTCCCACCAGGTGGGCGAACCGAGGCAGACGAGGTCGTAGTTCCCGTCACGCACCGCATCGGGAGTGCGGATCTCACCGGTCTGCCCACGGTTCTGGGCGGGCAGCACGCTGAACATGTCCGGCCACACCTTGCGCATCGGGAACCGGGTGAACGGTTCGGCGTACTTGGCGTCGACGAACTCGATTGCCGCGGTGTGCACTTCGCACCCGCGCTGGCGGAACGCCTCGGCCGCCCCGTCGAGCACCTTCGCGGTCTGACCGGTGTAGGAGTAGTAGACGAACAGTACCCGCGGCGCCGCTTTCGGGCCGGTGCCGCCGTCCGCGGCGGTCATCGACGACCGCCGGTGGGTTCTCCCGCTGAATTCACATCTGCTCCCTTCGGTGTGGGGCCGGTGGTGTCGGCCGGCTGCGGTGCGTCAAGCTGATTGTCCCGCAGCGTCCTTTCCGCATAGCCTCTGTCTCATGACCGACAAGGTGTCCATCGATCTGACCGGCCCGGCCCAGACCATGTTGACCACGCTGTACCTCAAAGCGCTGGACGCGGACTTCGAGCGGCCGGTCCTCGGCGACCAGTTCGCCAAGGAGGCAATCGACCGCATCGACTACGACTGGCGTGAGCTCGGCGTCAGCGGCACGTGGGCGCCACTGGTGACGGTCCGCACCGCCCAGTACGACATCTGGACCCGGCAGTTCCTGGCCGTGCACGGCCCCTGCACGGTCGTGCACCTCGGCTGCGGTCTGGACAGCCGCGTCTTCCGCATCGATCCGGGGCCGGACGTGCAGTGGTACGACGTGGACTTCCCGGGCGTCATCGCATTGCGCGAACAGATCTACCCGAGCCGCCCGAACTACCACCTGCTGCCCACACCGGCGACCGAATTGTCCTGGCTGGACCAGATTCCGGCGGACAAGCCGGTGCTGTTCCTGGCCGAGGGCATCAGCATGTACCTGACCGAGGAGGACGGTATCGCGTTGCTGCGCCGCGTGGTCGAGCGCTTCCCGTCCGGCGAGCTGCAGATCGACTTCTACAACTGGGTCGGTATCCGGTCGCAGCGCATGCAGACGCTGGTGCGCCGCACCGGTTCCACGCTTCACTGGGCCGTCAACCGCCCGGACGACATCCTGTCCCGGGTTCCGGGCATCCGGTTGCTCGCCTCGGCAACGCTGTTCGACGCCAGCACCGCCGAGCGGGGATCCGGGCCGTTCCGCGCGGTGCGTCGGGCGGTGACCGTCCTGCCGCCGGTGCGGAAAGCGTTGCAGTATCACCGCTACGCGTTCGGGCCCGTCACCTGACACCGGCGCCGGCCTGACGCGCGGCGATGCCGCGCAGAATGGTGTCGATCGTGTTGACGGACTTCTCCGGCTCCGGTCCATGCGAGTGGTACTCGATCATCAGCCGGCCGGCGAAGATCTTGCTGGTGTAGATCTCGATGCCGGAGCTGACCGCGAAGTACAGCTCGCCGTGGCTGGCCGACAACTCCATGCCCGGTGGCATCCGCATCGGCGGAACGATGCCGTTGTCGGTGAACATGACGACGTCGGGCAGGCCCGGGGGATTTCCGACGTACTGCGGGCTGAAGTGCAGGAAGCTCTGCTGGATGACCCCTTCGGCGATGTCCTTCTTGAAGGTGTCGTTGATGTCGCGGGCGAGGTCGATGACATCGGTGCCGTGCTCGATCTCGGCGAGGTAGGTGGCGATACCCACCGGGTTGGTGCACTCGGTGGCCGACACCGGCGGTGAGAGCAGATACCGCAGATCCACCGGATACACGTAGGGCACCGGGATGTTCGGGGTGGCCCGCAGCTGCCACTCGGCCATCAGCACCGCCGCCGACAACAGGCTGTTCAACCCCAGCTTGTGGGCACGGCAGAACGCCACGATGTTCTCGGTGTCGGCCTCGGAGAGCTTGCAGTACGCCATGGGCACCCGCTGCGGCAGAACCGGATTCGACTCCGACGGGGCCCGGCGCGACGGCGGCAACTCGTAGGCGAACATCGCCGCGAGCAGCCGCTCGAGCCCGGAGCGGGGCCGCTTCTCCACGTTTCGGTCCGCCAGCACGACCTCGAGCGACACCGGCGCGGAATGCACCTTGGGCGGGGAGGTGCGCCCGGTGGTGACCAGATCGGTGTAGGTGGAGAACAACTCCTCGACGAGGCTGAACTGGTGATGGCCGTCGGCCAGGCTGTGGTGGATGTAGAGGGTCAGCTGGATCTGCCCGTCGCGGTCGGTCAGCCGCAGATGCGACAGGGCCGCGGTCTGGTCGAACAGCAGCGGCGGCGGCTCGTCGTCGCCGTGCAGCTGAACCACGTCGAGACCCTCGTGCATCAGATCGTCGAGAATGATCTCCCATCGGCCGTCGGGTGATTGCTCGAGGTGGCCGTTGAGCACCGGGTGGGCGGCCAGCAGCGCGTCGAACGCCTCGGCGAGCGCGTCGACGTCGACGCTGCCGCGGACGTGCGCGGCCAACCCGACGAAATTGTGGGTCTCGGCGAACATCTCCTCGCTGCGCGCCAGCTTCCGGATCCCCGAAGATGGAAACACGTCAGACTCCCTACCGGTCGTTGTCAACCACGTTTGCTGGCCCTACGGAACCCGATCGCCAGCGGGACCGCGCACACCGCGAAGATCCCGGCGGACCACAGCACCGAGAACAACACCGGCTCGGCGACGGGCCCCTCCAGTGCCAGGCCGCGCATCGCCTCGATGGTATAGCTGACCGGTTGATGCTCGACGATCGGTTGCAGCCACTCGGGGTACTGGTCGAGCGGCACGAAACCGATCGAGAAGAACATCAGCATCGCGATCAGGATCTCGGTGGCCTGCGGCACGATCGTGTTGGCCGAGAACAGCGCCAGCGTGAGCACCGCCGCCGACAGCGCCACACCGAACAGCGCGGGCATGAACACCCACGCCACCGCGGCGAGCGCGCCCTGCTCGAACCGGAAGCCCAGCGCCAGCCCCACGCACAAGACGCCGAGGGTGATCAGCACGATGCGGATGAAATCGGCGAGCAGCCGGGCCAGCAGCCCGGCCGCGCGGTGCACGGGCACCACCCAGAACCGGGACAGCAGGCCGACCTCGCGTTCACGCATGATTCCGACCGCTCCGATGATCGCGCCCGTCATCCCGCCGACCAGCGCCACCAGCGGAACCTGCGAGTACAACCCGCTGGCGCCGGTGACCTGCTCGAGGACGTCACCGAGCACGATGTCCAGCGCCACCAGGAAACCGGCGGGCATGACCAGCGACTGCACCAGCGTCGCCGGGTCGCGGCTCCAGCGGCGCAGGATCCGGCCGGTGAGCACCAGCACCTGCGGCAGCAGCTGCTTGGGTGAGTTCTCCCAGATGCGCTCCATCCGGTGCCTGCCGCCGGGACGGTAGGGCGCCTGGGCTTTGCTGGCGGACGCGGACGCGCGGCTGTCGGTGCGGGCCATCAGCGCCGCCTCCGGCTGACCAGGGCGTGCAGCAGCCCCGCGACGACGATGACACCGACCGCCCAGGCGACCCCCGGCCCCAGCACCGACAACGTGGCCTGCGGCGCGGCATCGGTGGTGTCGCCGGCCAGCGCCTGCATGCCGTACACCCACTGCGACAGCGGCTGGTTACGCACGAAGCCCTGGATCCACTCGGGGAAGCGTTCCACCGGCTGCAGGCCCACCGAAGCCAGACCGAGGGTCAGCTGCGGCACCAGCATCATCGGGGCGGTCGCCTCGGGGTTCTGGGTGGCCACCCCGATCAGATCACCGATCAGCGCCAGCCCGGCCCCGATCAGCAACGTCAACGCCACGAAACCGACGATGTACAGCGGTCCCTCGTGGAACCGGAACCCGATGACATAGCCGCAGGCCACCGACACCGCCAGCGCGACGCAGCACCGGTACATGCTGGCGGTGAGCCGCGACGAGAGCGGGGTCAGCGTCGCGATCGGCATCGCGCGGAAGCGGCGGTTGATGCCCTGCACCGAGTCGGTGGCCGAGCGGAACGCCGCGGACACCGCGGCGAACCAGATCGCCTGCAGCACGATGAGCGGCGTCAGGTACTGCGCGTAGCTGCTCAGCGGCTGAACCGCCCCCATCATCTGCTTGAGCGGCAGGTAGTAGCCGACGGTGAACACGATCGAACCGATGATCTGCGTCGCGAGTTCGCCGTTGCGCAGGGTCGGGGTGATCATGCGGACCGTCAGCACCCACCACTGCTGCAGCGTGGACACCGGCGGACGCGCCCCGACCGGCACGGCGCCGACCGGGGCACTGAGGGTGGAGTTCTCGATCACGCGTAGGCGTCCGCCCGGGCGAATTCCTCGGTCTCGTCGTCGCGGGAGCGGGTGTCGTCACCGGTGAGCGCCAGAAACACCTCGTCCAGGGACGGCCGGCGCAACGCGATGTCCATCAACTCGATGTGGGCCTCGCTGAGCATCTGCAGGGCCGCCATCAGCGTGTTGGGACCGTCGGGTGCGGGCATCGAGATCCGGTCGGACGTCTCGGTCAGCGCCGCGCGGTTCGCCTCGGGCAGCAGCGGACCCAGCACCCTGGCCACCTCGTGGATGTCACGCAGGTGGCGCGGCACGATCTCGCAGTACGTGCCGCCGGTGCGCTCCTTGAGCTGATCGGCGGTGCCCTCGGCGATCACCGTCCCCCTGTCGATGACGATGATCCGGTCGGACAGCAGATCCGCCTCTTCCAGGTACTGCGTGGTCAGCAGCGTCGCGATGCCGGCTTCCTTGAAGTCGGTGACCAGTTCCCAGATCGCCTGCCTGCTGCGCGGGTCCAGACCGGTCGTCGGCTCGTCCAGGAACACCACCTCGGGACGCACCACCAGTCCGCAGGCGATGTCGATGCGCCGTTTCATCCCGCCGGAGTAGGTGCCCACGGGCCGGTCCCCGGCATGAACCAGGTCGAACTGCTCGAGCAGTTCCACGGCCCGCTGCTTGGCCACCTTTTTCTTCAGGCCCTGCAGCCGGCCGAACATCAACAGGTTCTCCCGGCCGGTCAACAGCTCGTCCAGCGCGACGTGCTGGCCGGTCAGCATCAACGAACGACGCACCCCGGCGGGATCGCCGACCACGTCGTGCCCGGCGATCAGCGCACGTCCGCTGTCCGGCTTGATCAGCGTCGACAAGATGTTGACGGTCGTGGTCTTACCGGCGCCGTTCGGGCCCAGCAGACCGAGAACCTCGCCGCGCTCGACCTCGAAGCTGACGTCGCGCAGCGCAGCGACCGAGCCGAAGGACTTCTTGATGCCGGCGACGATCACCGCCTTGTCAGTGCGGGTCATGGGCTCCTCCTACCCCCGGTCGTGGCACCCGACCGGGCGATCCGTCGTAGCAGCAGCCGACAGACCGATCGGTCGTGGTCACGACGGATCAACCCATCGCCGGTCACGACAGATCAACCAGAGCCAGCTCGTCGCCGGCCGTGTCGGCGTCCTCTTCGGCCACCGCTTCGCGGGTGAGCTCGACGAGTGCCGACGAGTACTGCCTGGCAAAGGATTCCACATCGGTGGGGCCGAGTCGCCGACTGTCGTACCACCAATCCAGGTGCAGTGCCCCTGAGCTGCGGTAGACCCGCAGTTCCAGCGCGTGTCCGAGCCCGGGCAGGGTGTCGCGGATCGGCATCGCGGTGTCGGAGTCGAACCGCACCGGGGCGTCGTCGGGTTGCCCCTCGGGAACGTCCGGGATCGTGCCGACGTGCGACAGCAGGATGTCGGCGGGCCTCGCCGCGCCCAGCACCCGCGCCGTGGGTGCGTACAGGTAGCGCAGCAGGCCGTAACCGATGCCGTAGTGCGGCACCGCCTGCACCGTCTCGCGCACGCCGCCCAGCAGCTCGCCGGCACCGGCATGCTCGGCCGTCGACGCCGACAGTGCGATCGGGTGCACCGCGGTGAACCAGCCCACCGTGCGCTGCAGGTCGACGTCGGGCTTGAGCACCGACCGGGCCCGGCCGCCCAGGTCCACGGTCACGGTGCCTTCGCCGATGGTGTCGGCCACGGTGCGCGCGAGGGCGCCGAGCAACAGCTCCTCGACCGGCAGCCGCAACCGGCGGCGGGCGTCGTCGACTTCGGCGGTCTCGGCAGCGGGCAGCGTCGTGGACAGCCGCACCAGATCCTCGGCGGCGGGCCGCTCGGAGATCTCCGGGCCGGCCACGCTCAGCGTCGCTCTGCCGGCCGTGTCCAGCCAGTAGTCGCGGCTGTCGAGCACCGCGGGGTGGGTGGCGAGCGTCGCGCAGCGCTGCGACCATTCCCGCCACGACGTCGCCACCGGCGCCAGGCTGATCTCCTGGCCCGACATGCGCTGGTTGAAGGCGGTGAAGATGTCGGTCAGCAGCACGTCGCGCGACACCCCGTCGTCGGCCGAGCCGCCCGCCACGCCGTGCAGGCTCAGCGCCAGATACGACGGTCCCCCGCCGGCTCCCCGGATGAACGTCGCCGACAGCGGCGCGCTGAGCAACTGATGCTCGGCGATCTGCTCGTCGAGGATCGCCTGAACCGCCTCGCGCTCACCGGTGCTGCCCGCCGGGACGTCCGCCGGGAGCTGCTTGGTCACCAGCGCGGTGAACTCGCCGGGTTCGGCGATGTGCTGCTCCCATGTCCCGGCGCGTTCGACCAGGTGCACCCGCAGCGCATCGTGGGTGCCGGTCACCGCGGTCAACACCGCGGTGACGTCGGCCTCGCCGACGTCGGAGCGCAACCCGAGCACCACCGGGATGCGCCAGCGGCCCGCGTCGCGCAGGCCGTGTTCCAGGAAGTAGGCCACGTTCGGCGGGACCGGCGGGTTGACGACGTCGTCGAGCGTCTGGCGGGCCAGTCCGCCCTCGGCGAACCGGGCCGTGAGCACCCGGGCCAGCGAAGCCACCGTCTGGTTCTCGTAGATGTCCTGCGGCGTCAGGTCCAGGCCCTGATGTCCGGCGGTCATCGCGACACTGATCGCGATCAGCGAGTCGCCGCCCAGCTCGAAGAAGTTGGCGTTGGGGTCGATGTCGGGCAGCCCCAGGCACTGCGACCAGATGCCCTGCAGGGACATCTCCACCGTGGACTTGCCGCCCGCGGTGACGGCGCCGGCCGCACCGGCCACCGAATCGGCGACCCCCTGACCGGCGGTCGCGCCGGCCGAGCCCCACGCCGCCTTCGGGTTGTGCTCGACCCAGTGCCGCTGCTTGGCGAACGGATAGCCGGGCAGGCTCACCAGGCTGCGCTGCTGGGTCGGATCGGTGGCGTTGCGGTTCCAGATGCGTTCCCAGTCCACCGGCACGCCGGCGGCCCACAGCTGGCCCAGTGCCAGCAGGAAGGTGTCGTGGTCGCCCCGGTTCTGGGCCTGGTGCCGCATGAGGCGAACCGCGCGGTGGCGGTCGGTCCAGGCGGGATGACGTCCCGCCGACGAAGTCAGCGTGCCGCCCGGTCCCACCTCGACGAGCACGCGGTTCGGCTCGGCGAGGAGCACTCCCAGCTCGTCGGCGAAGCGGACGGTGGCCCGGATCTGGCGCGCCCAGGTGGCCGGGTTGGTCGCCTCGGCCCCCGACATCGTGGTGCCGGTGATGTTGGACAGCAACGGGATCTGCGGTTCGTGCAGCGTCATCCGGGACATGAACGCGGTGAACTCGGCCACCACCTGGTCCATCAGCCGGGAATGGAAGGCGTGCGAGGTGCGCACGCGCCGTGCGGCCACTCCGGCCGTGGCCAGCGCGGCTTGGAAGGTGCGGATGGCCTCCTCGCTGCCGGCGACGACGCAGCTACCCGGATCGTTGACCGTGGCGACGTCGACATCGCCGGTCAGGTGCTCGGCGACGGCGTCGACGCTGAGCGGCACGGCCACCATGACGCCGCGGGGCGCGGCGTGCATGAGCCGCGCACGCATCGAGACCACCTTGACCGCGGTGTCGAGGTCGAACACCCCGGCCACGGTGGCCGCCGGATATTCGCCGATGCTGTGCCCGGCCATGATCGCCGGTGTCACGCCGTAGGACTGGATCAGCTTGGCCAACGCGTACTCGACGGTGAACAGCGCGGGCTGGGCGCGGTCGGTGTGCTCGAGGTTGCGCCCGACGCCGTCGAAGATCTCGGCGCGCAGGTCGTAGCCCATCTCGTCGCTGAACGCCGTGGCGCACTCGTCGAAGTGCCTGGCGAACAGCGGTTCGCTCTCGTGCAGTCCGCGGGCCATCGCGATGTGCTGGGCCCCCTGCCCGGGGAACAGGAACGCGACCCGCTGCCCGGCGTCGGCGGACTCGTCCAGGTCGGCGACCGCGTCGCCGATGAACACGTTGTCGGTCTCGGCCGCCGCCAGCACCGCCGCCGCGTTCTGCTGGTCGTGCACCACGGCGGCCAACCGGACCGGCTCCCGGCGCCGCCGGGTGAGCGTGTAGGCCGCGTCGGGCAGGCTGACCGTGTCCTCGCCGGCCAGATCGGTGGCCAGGTCGGCACGCGCCTGGGCCAGCGCCTCCTGGCTGCGCGCCGACAGCAGCAACACCTGCGGGCCGGGCGTTGCGGGCGGTGCCGGGCGGGTGGGCGCCTCTTCCAGCACGATGTGGGCGTTGGTGCCGCCGACGCCGAACGAGCTGACCCCGGCGCGGCGTATCCCGTCGGCCTCCCAGGGCCCGTTCGCGCCCCGCACCCGGAAGGGTCCGCGGTCGATGTGCAGTTCGGGGTTGGGGCTGTTGTAGTGCAGCGTGGCCGGGATCTCGCGATGTTCCAGGCACAGGATCGCCTTGATCAGTCCGGCGATGCCCGCCGCCGTCTCGAGGTGGCCGATGTTGGACTTGACCGAGCCGAGATAGCAGGGCGCGCTGCGGATCTCCTCGGCCAGGTCGAACGCCTGGCGCAGGCCCTCGACCTCGATCGGGTCGCCCAGCGGGGTGCCGGTGCCATGGGTCTCGACGTAGGTGATGCTCGACGCGTCGACTCCGGCGATGGCGTGCGCCTCGGCGATGACCTCGGCCTGCCCGAGCGCGTTGGGCGCGGCGTAGGTCATCTTGGTGGCGCCGTCGTTGTTCAGTGCCGACCCGCGGATCACCGCGTGGATGTGGTCGCCGTCGTCGAGGGCGTCTTCGAGCGCCTTGAGGACCACCACACCGACGCCGCTGCCGAAGATGGTGCCGTCGGAGCGCACGTCGAACGGGCGGCAGTGTCCGGTCGGGGACACCATCGAGCCCTGCTCGTACCAGTAGCCCACCCGGTTCGGGATGCGGATCGACGAGCCGCCGGCCAGTGCGATGTCACATTCGCCGTTGAGGATCGACTGGCACGCCAGATGCACCGCGACCAGCGACGACGAGCAGGCCGTCGCCACCGACAGGGCCGGGCCGCGGAAGTTGAACTGGTGGGCCACCCGGGTGGCGAGATGGTCCTTGTCGTTGGACAGCGACAGGGCGACCATGTCGAAGCTGGCGCCCTGCCCGATGACCATCGCCGGGTCGTAGTTGGACATCAGGTTGTGCAGCAGGTACCCGCTGGTCGAGCTGGTTCCGAAGACCCCGACGGTCGCCTCGAGATCGGCCGGGTCGTAGCCGGCGTCCTCGAGCGCGTGGAACACCGACTGCAGGAACAGCCGATGCTGCGGGTCCAGCGTCCGGGCGGCGTGGGGCGTGAAGCCGAAGAACTCGGCGTCGAAGGCCTCGATACCGGCCATCAGCGCGGCCCGGCGCACGTAGGAGTTGTTGGCCAGCGTCCGCTCGGTCACGCCCGAGGCCAGCAGCTCCTGCTCGGACAGATCGACGATCGATTCGACCCCGTCGCGCAGGTTGCGCCAGAACGCCGACACCGAGTCCGCGCCAGGGAACCGCCCCGCCATGCCGATGACGGCGATGGCATTGTCGGGGACGTCCCCGGTCCGCGAATCTCCGGTACTGCTGGTCACGATCGTGGTCCCACTTTCCGCCGCGATGCGGCTCGTTGACGCGCTGCGGCGCGCTGCTGCGCCCGGTCCCGCAGGGCGTTGGGGCGTTCGGCGGACTCCTGCTCCTCGAGTCCGAGCTGGCGGATCAGATCCAGCGCCACGTCGGCCAGATTGGCGCCCTGCAGCAGCAGGGCAACCGGCGGCTCGACACCGAAGTCGCCCCGGATGGTGTTGCGCATGCGCACCGCCATCAGCGAGTCGAGCCCGATCTCGGTGAGCGGCCGCGCAATGTCCACCGCGCTCTCGTCGGAGTAGCCCATGATGGCCGCGATGCGGCGGCGCAGCCGCGCCAGCACCACGCGGTTGACCTCCGCGGCGTCCATCTCCTTGAGCGCTTCCGGTCCGGCCCAGTCCTCGTCGGCGTCGTCGACGTCCAGCTCCCCGACCAGGTCGGCGAAGAACCCGATCTGGTTGATCTCCGGGAAGGCCGCCGCGGCGCGGTCCAGCCGGAGCCGGGCCACCCCGACGCGGGTCAGGCCCGCGGCCAACACGCCGCCGAGCGCGTCGACGCCTTCGTCCGGCGTGATCGGGTCCAGCACCGAGAACCGCAGCGAGCTGGCCAGGCCGACCTCGGCCCACTGGCCCCAGTCGATCGTGGTGGCAGGCAGCCCGGCAGCCCGCCGCCACGCGACCAAGGCATCCAGCCAGGCGTTCGCGCACGCATACGCCGCCTGTCCGGGCGAGCCGAGCAGCGCGGCCACCGACGAGAAGCCAACCCAGAAGTCCAGCTCCTTGTCGGCGGTGACCTCGTGCAGCCGCCACGCCCCGCCGGCCTTGGGTGCCCAGATCCGCTCGAGGCTCTCCCGGGTGAGCCCGACGACCAGCTCATCGTCGAGCACCGCGGCGGAGTGGATCACCCCGCGCAGCGGCTTACCGGTTTCCTCGGCGGCGGCGACGAGCCGTTCGGCGACGCCCGGCGCGGTGATGTCGCCGAGCACCGTGACGATCTCGGCGCGCCCCGACAGCTCGTCGAGCGTTGCCTGCACCTCGGCCGAGGCCGCGCTGCGACCGTTGAGTACCAGGCGCCCGGCGCCGTTGTCGACCAACCAGCGCACGACGGCCATGCCGACGCCGCCCAACGCGCCGGTGACGACGTAGGAGCCGTCGGCGCGAACGACCAGCCGGCCCGGCGCGGCCGGCAGCGTGGCACGGGACAGACGCTCGACGTACCGGCTACCGGCCCGCCAGGCGACGACGTCGTCGGTGCCGTCGGCGTCGATCTCGGTGATCAGCGGCGTCACCGCATCGGTGTCGGCGCCGGTGTCGACCAGCGTCACCCGCAGGTCCGGGTGCTCGTAGGCCAGGACGCGCACCAGCGCGTTCATGCTGCTGACGCCCGGGTTCGCGGCGTCGCCGGGGGTGACCACCAGGCCGCCGCGGCTGACCAGCCACACCCGGGGCGGCTTGCCGTGCCAGCTGCCCACCAGCGTGCGCACCGTGCCGGCGATCCGCCAGAGCACGTCGCGGGTGTGGGCCAGCGCGCCCTCGGCATCGGTGCCGTCGAAGGCGCGATGGTCCATGACCACGACGACCCCGGCAGGCGGCAGGTCCGCCGCCGACGTCGCGGCCTCGAATCCGTCCCGCACCGCGGCGTCGTCGGCCAGATCGGCGGTGACCACCTTCCGCTGCGGCCCGCCGAAGCGGTCGGCGAAGTCGGTGGCGGTGGCCAGGGCCGCCGCACCGTCGGCCAGCACCAGCCAGCTGCCGGTGGGCGACCCCGCCGCCGGCGCCGACGACTCCGCCCAGCGCGTGTCGAAGATCTTCTGCGACAACGGCAACGGGACGGTGCGCCGCTGGATGCGCTTGAGTTGAACGCCGTCCACACGGGCGAGCACCGCGCCCGTCTCGTCGGTGAGCGTGACCCGGCCCTGCGCGTCCCCGCTGTCCTCCCGGACACCGAGCAGCTCGGCACGGCACTTGGCGCGCCGACCCACCTCGCCGAACACCCGGATCGACTCGAACCCGACCGGCAGGAACGTCACATCGGTGGCCTCGGCCAGCGTGGCGTCACTCATCGCGGCCGCCAGACCCTGCAGCGCGGCGTCGAGCATCACCGGATGCAGGATCATGCCGCGGTGCGGCGTCGCCTCGTCGGGCAGCACGATCTCGGTGTCGGCCGAATCGGTCGCCCGCACGATGCGGGTCAGCGCGGCGAACGCCTGGGCATGGTGCGCGCCGGTGCGGCGCACCGCGGTGTAGAAATCGGCCGGCGAGATCACGCTGCCCTGCGGGCCGGCGCCGAGGCGGGCCGGGGTGGCCGGTTCGGCCGCGCGCACGGTGCCGACCGCGTGGCGGGTCCAGGTGCCGGCATCCGAGCGCGAGTGCACCTCGACGCGCAGCGACCCGTCCTCGGCAGTGCTCAGCTGAGTGGTCAGCTTCGTGTGCTGGTCCAGCGGCAGCATCTGCTCGACCGCCACCTCGGCCTCGACGGCGTCGGCGGGACGGCCCAGCGCCTCGCAGCCGGCGGCGAGCACGATCTCGGCGAAGCCGGCGCCCGGCATCACCGGCAGCCCGTGGACCAGGTGGTCCCCCAGCCACGGATGCGGATCCAGGCCGACGTCGGACTGCCAGACGTGTCCGTTGCCCGACGGAAGCTCCACATGCATCCCGAGCAGCGGATGCGCACCGTAGAACTCGCGCCCGGTCGAACGGTCGGCCATCCAGTAGGGCTCGTGCTGCCACGCGGTGGGCGGCACGTCGGCCAGGTGTGCGCCGGCGGCGCCGTCGGGCAGCTTCACCGCGGGCGGCCGGACCGCCGCGAGCTGAGCGTGGAACGCCACGGTCTCCGGATGGTCGCGGTTGACCGTCGCGCCCACGTGGAAGCTGCGGCTGGTGGGCTGCGCGGCGAGGGTGTCGCTGATCGCGTGCGTCAGCAGCGGATGGGGGCTGATCTCGATGAAATTGGCGTGATCGGCGCCGGCCTCGTGCACCGCCTGGCTGAAACGCACCGGATTGCGCAGGTTGGCCGCCCAGTAGTCCGCGCTGTACAGCGGTTCCGAACCGGCGTAGGCCACGGTCGAGACCAGCGGGATCTTCGGCGCGGCCGGGCGCAGATAGGCCAGCGCCTCCCGCAGCTCCGGCAGCACCGGGTCGATCGTCGGATGGTGCGACGCGACGTCCACCTCGACACGACGGGCGAGCTTGCCCTGCGCGTCGACGAGGGCGATGAGTTCGTCGACCTGTGCCGGCGGGCCCGCGATCACCGACTGCTTCGGCGACGCGTAGACCGCGATGGTCACCTCGGGACGGTCGGCGATGAGCTTCTCCGTCGCGGCGGCGTCGAGTTCCAGCAGCGCCATCGCACCCTGGCCGGACAGCCGCTTCATCAGCCGCGTCCGCGTGGCGATGACGTCCAATCCCTCGGCCGGGGTGAGCACACCGGCCACCACCGCCGCGGTCGCCTCTCCCATCGAGTGGCCGATCACCGCATCAGGCTCGACGCCGTACGAGCGCCACAGCGCGGTCAGCGCCAGCTGCATCCCCACCAGCACGGGCTGGATGCGGTCGATGCCGACGACGGGCTCGCCGGCTTCCAGCGTCTGGCGCAGCGAGAAGCCGACCTTGTCGAGGAACGCGGGCTCGAGCTCGTCGACGGCTGTGGCGAAGGCCGGCTCCTCAGCCAGCAGCGCCTTGCCCATACCGGCCCACTGCGCGCCCTGGCCGGAGTACAGGAACACCGTTCCCGCACCGGGTTTCGCGTCGTGGACGCCGACCACGCCGGGTCCGGGCTGGCCGGCCGCCACGGCACGCAGCCCGGCGACGGCCTCGGCGTGGTCGCGGGCGGACACCGTGGCGATGCTGTGGTGGCGGCTGCGGTGGTGGTTGAGGGTGAACGCGACGTCACCCAGTGGCACGTCGGCGCCCTCACCGTCGAGCCAGTCCGCCAGCACCCGGGCCGAGGCCGCGATGCGGGCCGGGGTCTTGCCGGACACGACCAGGGTGGTCACCTTCGGCCCCGAACCCTGTTGTGCAGGAACTGTTTCCGGGCCCTGCTCCAGCACGATGTGGGCATTGGTGCCACCCATGCCGAACGACGACACCGCCGCGCGGCGCGGGTGCTCGGTCTGCGGCCACTGACCGGCCTGCGTGGGCACGAACAGCCGGGTGCCCGACGCGTCGATGCTCGGATTCCACTTCTCGAAGTTGCGGTTCGGCGCGATCGTGCCGTGCTGCAGGGTCAGGACGGTCTTGATGAACCCGGCGATGCCGGCCGCGGCTTCGAGGTGACCCATGTTGGTCTTGACCGCGCCGAGAGCGCAGGGAGTCTCGCCCTTGCCGTAGACGGCGGCCAGCGCGTCGAACTCGATCGGGTCACCCAGACCCGTTCCGGTGCCGTGGGTTTCGACGTAGCTCACGGTCCCGGCGGCGACGTCGGCCGAGCGCAGCGCGCGGGTCATCACGTCCCGCTGCGACGGGGCGTTGGGGGCGGTCAGGCCGTTGGAACGGCCGTCCTGGTTCACTGCCGAGCCGCGGACGACGCCCAGTACCCGGTCACCGTCGCGCACGGCGTCGGTCAGGCGTTTGAGGACGACGACGCCGGCGCCCTCGCCGCGGACGAACCCGTCGGCGCGGGAGTCGAACGCGAAACACTTGCCGTTGGGTGAGAGCATCCCCCACTTGGCCAGTGCGAGTTGGGTTTCCGGGCGCAGGGACAAGCTCACGCCGCCGGCCAGGGCGAGGTCGCTCTCCCGCATCCGCAGGCTCTGGCAGGCCAGGTGGATGGAGACCAGCGACGACGAGCATGCGGTGTCGACCGCGACGGCCGGACCCTTGAGGCCCAGCAGGTAGGCGATCCGGCCGACCGTGACGCTGTGGGCGTTGCCGGTGGCCGAGTACGCGTCGATGGTGTCGGGGTTGCCGGCCGACGCGCTCTGGTACTCGTTGTAGTACACGCCCATCATCACCGCGCCCCGGACTTCGCCGACCGCGTCGGGTGCCAGCCCGGCGTTCTCCAGCGCCTCGTAGGCCACCTCGAGCAGCACCCGCTGCTGGGGATCCATCGCCGCGGCCTCACGCGGCGTGATACCGAAGAACTCGGCGTCGAAGCCGGAGATGTCCTCCAGGTAGGCGCCCCACTTGGTGGGCATCCGGCCCGGTGCCATCGGATCGGGATCGTAGAACGCCTCGGCGTCCCAACGGTCGGCGGGAACCTCGCGGATCGCGTCGGTGCCCTTCTCCAGGAAATCCCAGTAGCTGTCCGGCCCGCTCACTCCCCCGGGAAAACGGCAGCCGATACCGACCACGGCGATCGGTTCGGCGCCGGCGACGCGGGAGGCCTTCTCGAACTGTTCGGCCAGCTTGTCGCGCTGCTCGGCCGACATCGCCGAGATCCTGTCGAAGGTCGTCTTCATCAGATTGCGCCCTCACTACCGGCATTCGCCGATTCCACGGAAGAAGATTCGATGCTGTCGAAGAGCTCGTCGAGGACGCTGAACTCCTCGGCGCCCTCCTCCGAGTCGTCGGCCTCGGGCTCGGGCGCGGCCTGCTGCATCGGCGCCAGGAGCTCGGCGACGAACGCCGACAGCTTCGAGATGGACGGGTTGTTCCAGAGCATGGTCGCCGACAGGTCGATCCGAACCAGCTGTTTGGCATCGCGCAGCAGGTTCATCGCCATCATCGAATCCAGGCCCAACTCGGGGAAGGGCTGGTCGACGTCGACCGCATCCTCCGGCATGCCCAGTTCGCGGGCCAGCACCGCCCGCAGCCGGACCTGCAGCTCGGCCACGGTCTGTGCGGCGGTCATGGTCGACCAGTCGATGAATTCGGCCGCGGCCGAGTCGGTCTCGTCGGTCACGGGGGCCGGGGCCGACTCCACCGGGGCGTAGTTCAACCCGCGCATGTCGACCCAGGTGGCGCCGTCGGTGCCGGTGATGCGGACGTCGACCAGCAGGCCGGCCCCGTCCTCCCGGCTGCGCCGGTACACCTCGACCACGCCGTGGACGCCTGGCGCGGCGGCCACCGCGAGGCTCTCCGCCCCCGCAGGCAACAGCAGCGCCGGGTTGTCGGCATCGGCCAGCCGTGCGACGTGCACCGCGGCGTCCACCAGCGCCGCCGCCGGCGACTCGGTGTCCTCGGGCAGCTGCACCTCGGCCCGCGCACCGTCCACCGTGGCGGCGCACCCGGTCACCGTCCAGGCGAACGGCTGGCCCTCCACGCCCCACGCCCGCTGCATCTCGGCGATGGCGGCGGCGTCGAACAGCTGTCGGTCGAGCGGGCTCTGATCGCCCTGCGGGGCGGCGGTCGCCGCTTCGGTGAGCACGGCGCCGGCATGGCGGGTCCAGCGCTGCTCGGCGGTGTCCGGGCCGGCGCTCGACCACACGGTCAGGGTCGCGCCGTCGGCCACCACGTGGATGACCTTGGGCTGGTCAGCGATGATCGGGTACTCGAACCGCACGTCACCGACGGCGGAGCCGTCCAACTGCTCGGCAGCTGACGAAAGGGTCTGGAGCAGAACCGAAACGGGTACGACCTCGACGCCGCGCACCCGGTGCGCGACCGGGTAGGGCCGCTCGTCGGGCAGCAGGCGCGCCCGCCACACGTGGTCGTGGCCGGTGCCGTCGACCTTCTCGCCCAGCACCGTTCCCCACGCCGGGGCGGGCACGGAATCCAGATTCACCCCATCACCGGGAGCGGCCAGCAGATGGTCGAGCACCTTCACCGCCGCACGCATCCGGTAGGCGTCGGCCAGCCGCGTCCAGTCGGCGCCGGCCACCACGGCCTGCGCGGGTGCATCCGGGCTCAACACCGCCGGCAGCATCCGGATCGCCACGTCGTTCGGCATGGGCTCCAGACCCGCCGCCTTCATCTGCGGCTGCGCATCCGCCCACGACTTCCACAGCCCCCAGTCCACGACCGTGGCGGGCAGACCCAGCGTGCGGCGGGCGTAGGCGAACGCATCGGCGAACGCATTGGCCGCGGTGTAATGCGCCACCGCGCGAGAGCCCAGCAGGCCGGTGATCGACGAGAACAGCACGAACCGACGCACCGGCGTGGTCAGCGACAGTTTGTGCAGCACCGCTGCCGAGTCGACCTTCGCGCGGAACATCGGCGTGACGTCGTCGTCGGTCATCTCGCTCAGCAACGCCTCGCCGCCCGCCAGCGACGCCAGGTAGATGCCTTCCAGCGGCGGCAGATCGGCGCCGAAGCGGTCGAACACGGTCGCCATTGACGCCTCGTCGGCGGCATCGGCGGCCACCTCGACCAACGTCGTTCCGCGCGACGCGAGTTCGTCGGCGAGCTCGGTGAGCGCGCCCCCGCCGCGCCGCGACACCGCCACCACGGTGGCGGCACCCATCTCGGCCAGCTGGCGGATCAGATACGGGCCCACGTTGCCGGTCGCACCGATCACCAGGTGGCTGGTGTCGCGCTCCAACCGGGTCAGGGGCACCGCGGGCAACGGCCGCGGCTCGAGTCGCGGCACCCGCCGCTCACCGGCGCGGTAGACGGCCTGGTCGTCGCCCCCGGTGTGGGCGGCTTCGGAAAGCAGATAGGCCGCAAGCAGTTCCGCGGGCAGCGTCTCGTCGACGTCGATGAGCCCGCCCCAGAACTCGGGATGCTCGAGCGCCAGCGTGCGGCCCTGTCCCCACAGCGCCGCGTGCGCCGGATTGGCGCGGTCGGTCTCGGCGACGGGCTGGGCGTTGCGGGTGGCCACATACAGCCGGGGTACGCCGGACATGCCGGCCAGCGCGACGACCAGGCGGCGCAGCTGGCCGAACACCTGATAGGCGCCCGCGGCATCGAAACGGCCCGCCGGAGTGGCCGGCGCATAGACCACGTGAGCCGCGCCCTCGAGCGCGGCGCGCAGCGCCGAGTCGTCAGCACCGGCGTCCAGCGCGGTCAGCGGGAGCGCGCGCGACCCCTGGCCGAGCAGCTCCGCCAGCGCCTCGGCGGCATCGGCCACCACGAGCCACGGCCCGTCGGCACGGCCCGCGGCGAGATCGCTGACCGGCCAACTCAACTGATGGAACCAGTCGTGCTTCTCCCCCTCGGCCAGCGCGGCGACGTCCCGGTCGCTGCGGCGCTGCTGGTCGGCGGGCTTCGCGGTGTGGATCCAGTGGTGCGCGTGCTGCCACGGCGTCAACGGCAGCCGCACCCGCGGGCCGCCGCGCTGCGGTTGCCTGGGCGGCCGCGCGGTGTGCGCGGCGTTGAGGTGGGTGCGGAACGTCACGGTGTCGTTGGCGTCGCGCTGCAGCGTCGCGATGCTGCGGTGCCCCGCCTCGGGCAGGGTGTCCTTGATCGCATGTGCGAGCAGCGGATGCGGGCTCACCTCGACGAACAACGACTTCTCTGCGCCCGCGGTGGCCACCGCGCGGGCGAAGCGGACCGGGTTGCGCAGGTTGGCCACCCAGTGTTCGGCGTCGAACACGCAGGTGCCGTCGGTGGGTCGGCCGTCGGTGGTGACGATGACGGGGATGCTCGGCTCGCGCGGGGACAGACCGGAGAGTGCGTCGCGGAGGTCGCCGAGGATCGGATCGATGATGGGGTGGTGTGACGCCACGTCCACGTCGACCCGGCGGGCCAGCCTGTCCTGGGCGTCGACCACCGCGATCGCGGCGTCCACCTGATCCGGGGGGCCGGCGATGACGGTCTGGTTCGGCGAGGCGTAGACGGCGACGGTGAGGCCGGGATATCCGGCGATCAACTGCTCGGCGGCGTCCGCATCGAGTTCCAGCAGCGCCATCGCGCCCTGCCCGGACAGGCGCTTCATCAGCCGTGAGCGGGTGGCGATCACCTTCAGCCCGTCGGCCGAACTCAGCGCGCCGCCGACCACGGCCGCGGTCACCTCGCCCATCGAGTGCCCGATCACCGCGTCGGGTTCGATTCCGTAGGAGCGCCACAGCGCGGTGAGCGCCAGCTGCACGCCGACCAGTACGGGCTGGATACGGTCGATGCCCTCGACCGTCTCCCCCGAGGTCAGCACGTCGCGCAGCGAGAAGCCCACCTGGGCGACGAAGTCGCCCTCGAGCTCGTCGACGGCTGCGGCGAACGCGGGCTCGTCGACCAGCAGACGCTTGCCCATGCCGGCCCACTGCGAGCCCTGGCCCGAGTACAGGAAGACCGTGCCCGAGCCGATGGACGGATCGTTGGGGCCGACCACACCCGGCGCCGGGTAGCCGCCGGCGAGAGCGCGCAGCCCGGCGATCGCCTGCCCGCGGTCGGCGGCGGCGACCGTGGCGAAGCGGGGATGCTGCGCGCGGCGATGGTTGAGCGTGTCGGCGACGTCGGCCAGAGTCGCGGCCTGTCCGTCCGGAGACTGCAGCCAGTCGGCCAGGCGCCCCGCCAGCGACGCGATGCGCGCCGGTGACTTGCCGGTGACCACCAGCGTGCTCACCGGCGGTTCCGGTTGCGCCTCGGTGGTGGTGGGTTCGGGTGCCTGCTCGACGAGGATGTGCGCGTTGGTGCCGCTGACGCCGAACGACGACACCGCGGCCCGGCGGGGCCGCTCGACCGCGGGCCAGTCCAGCGGCTCCGACGCGATCCGGAATCGCGACGCCCCCTCCCCCGCCTGCGGGGTCAGGGAGTGGAAGTGCAGCTGCTGGGGAATGTGCGCGTGCTGGACGCTGAGCACGGTTTTGATGAAGCCCGTCACCCCGGCCGCCGACTCGAGATGGCCCAGGTTGGTTTTCACCGAACCCAGCACCAGCGGTGCCGAAGCGCCGCGGTCGCCGTACACCGCGGCCAGCGCGTCGAGCTCGATCGGATCGCCCAGTGCGGTGCCGGTGCCGTGGGCCTCGATGTAGTCGATGTCCGCCGGTGCCAGCCGCGCGGTCTGCAGCGCCTTGCGCATCAGCTCCTGCTGGGCGGGACCGTTGGGCACGGTCTGCCCGCTGCTGGCGCCGTCCTGGTTGACCGCCGAGCCGCGGACCACCGCCAGCACCCGGTCCCCGTCGCGCTGGGCGTCGGAGAGGCGCTTGAGCACCACGACCCCGCAGCCCTCGCTGCGGACGTAGCCGTCGGCGTCGGCGTCGAAGGTCTTGCACCGGCCGTCCGGCGCCAGCATGCCCCACCGGGAACAGGCGATGTTGTTCTCCGGGCTCAGGATCAGGTTCACCCCGGCGGCCAGGGCGTGGTCGCTCTCGCCGCGACGCAGGCTCTGGCAGGCCAGGTGGATGGAGACCAGCGACGACGAGCACGCGGTGTCGCTGACCACGGCCGGACCGCGGACGCCGAGGAAGTAGGACAACCGGCCCGCCGCGAAGTTCGGCGCGTTGCCGAACGGGATGTAGGGGTCGATGTCTTCGGGCCGCAACGTGCCGACCACCGAGTGGTAGTAGTCGTTGGTCGTCATGCCGATGAACACGCCGGTCGCCGACCCGCGCAGGGTGCGGGGGTTGATGCCGGCGTCCTCGAGCGCCTCCCAGGACACTTCCAGGAGCAGCCGCTGCTGGGGGTCCATGGCGGCCGCCTCACGCGGCGCGATGGCGAAGAACTCGGCGTCGAACTCGTCGGGCTGCCAGGACGTGAGGAATCCGCCCTCGCGGTTGCAGATGGTGCCCGGCACGCTGTGATCGGGGGAATAGAACTCGTCGGCGTCCCACCGGTCGGCGGGCACCCTGATCACTCCGCTCTCGCCGTCGCACAACAGCTTCCAGAAGTCGTCGGAGTTGTCGACCCCGCCGGGCAATCGGCAGCCGATGCCGACGACGGCGATCGGCTCGGTCTCGGCCTTCTCGGCTTCCGCCAGTCGTGCGGTCAGATCGTCGATCTTGCGCAGCGCCTCGGTGATGATCGCCCGGCGGTCCGGTGTGGCGGGCGACGCTGAAGAGGCTTGGGTCATCTCAGTCAACTCAATCTTTCCGAAAGTCTCGCAAGCAGTTCGTCCTCGGCAAGGTCGTCGTAGGCGTCCTCAGCCGCATCCGGGCCGTCGACGCCTGCGCCGGCGACCTCGTCGTCGGAACCGGCGGTATCGATTATCTCAGGCAGGATCGACGCCAGGTAATCGGTGAGCGCCTCGACCGTCGGATAGTCGAAAACGACCGACGCCGGCAACGCCTCCCCCAGGCTTTCGCTGAGCGAACGCTGCAACGTAACGCTCATCAGCGAATCCATCCCGAACTGGAAGAACCCCACGGTGGGGTCCAGAGTGTGCGTCGAGGTCAGCCCCATCGCCGCCGCGACCTGCGCCAACACATGGTCGGTGAGCATGTCGATGCGCCGCGGCGCCGCGCAGTCCTTCAGCTCCTGGCGAAATGCGGTGTCGCCACTGAGCGCTGCGGCTGCGACGCCGGATTCGGCGGCGAGCAACTCGTCGAGGATGTGCAGCTCGGCGCGGGTGTGATACGCCGCGGCCAGCCGGGGCCAGTCGGCGGCCACCACCGTCGCCCGCGCCGGAGCCTGGGGACCGACGAACGAGCGCAGCGCGGTGATCGCGACCGCGTCCTCCATCGGCTCCAGTCCGGACTCCGCGGTGGCCTGCTTCTCGAACCCGGTCTGTGCGTCGGCCAGCGACTTCCACAGCCCCCAGTTGATGGCGCAGGCGGGCAGGCCGGCCGCGCGGCGCGCGAAAGCCAGGGTGTCGCTGAACGTGGTGGTGGCCGCGTAGTGCGCCAGCCACCGTGATCCGAGCACCCCGGAGATCGAGGAGAACAGCACGAACTGCGCCACCGGATGCTCGAGGGTCAGTTCGTGGGCCACCATCGCGGCGTCCATCTTGGGCCGGAACATCGCGACCACGTCGTCGTCGGTCATCTCGGTCAGCGTGACCGGCCCGCCGCTCATCGCGGCCAGATAGACCCCGCCCAATGGCGGCAGGTCGGCGCCGAAACGGTCGAACAGCGCCCGCATCGACGCCTTGTCCGCGGCGTCGGCCGCCGCGGTGATGACGGTGGTGCCCTTCTCGGCCAGCCGCTCGGTGAGCGCGGCGAGTCGGTCACCCGGATTACGCGACACCGCGACCACGGTCGTGGCGCCCATCGCGGCCAGCTGCTCGATCAGGATCGGTCCGATGTTGCCGGTCGCGCCGATGACCAGATGCGTCCGCTCGGGATCCAGCGTTTCGGCGTCGGTGCCGGCCGGGGCGGGCGGCAGGGCATGGATCAGCCGCGCGGCGTGCCGGGCACCGGCCCGGTACACCAGCTGGTCCTCGCCGTCACCGGCTCGGACCTCACCGAGCACCCACCGCGCGGCCACCGCCGCCGGGACCGATTCGTCGACGTCGACGACCGCGCCCCAGATCTCCGGATGCTCCAGCGCCAGGGTGCGGCCCAGCCCCCACAACACCGCCTGCGCCGCGTTGGCGCGGTCACCCTCGGCCATCGGCTGGGCGTTTCGGGTCAGCAGGTACAGCGTGGGCGGTGCAGGGCGTCGGGCGGCTGCCGCGGCGATCGTGCGGCCCATCTCGAACAATTCGTAACCCAGTGCGCCCCCGTCCGTGCTGCCGGGGGCGTAGAGCACGTGGGTGGCGTTCCCGACGGCCTCGACCACGGTCTCGGCGGCGGCGGACGCGGGCAGCGCGGTGACCGAGGATCTCTCGCCGTCGAGCAGGCGCGCCATCGCCTCGCCCACCGCGGGGTCGGCGATCACCAGCCAGCGGCCATCGACGGCAGCGCCCTCGGCGGTGCCCGGCAGCGGCTTCTCCGGCCAGGTCAGTTCGCAGAACCACTCCGGCGGTACCGCGCTTTCGGCGGGCAGCGCCCCACCGCGACCGACCGGGGCGCGGTGCCGCGGCGGTGCCTCCACCCAGTGCCGCGTGCGCCGCCACGGGGTGGTGGGCAGCGGCACGTGCGGCTCGCCGTGCCGCGCGGTGTGCGGGGGCCGCGACGTGTGCGTGGCGTTGCGGTGGGTGTGGAAGGTGACGGTGTCGTCGCTGTCGCGCGCCAGCGTGCCGACGGCGAGGTGGTGCGAGGGGTCGTCGAGGTCGGCCAGCGTGTCCGCGATCGGCTGTCCCAGCGTCGAGTGCGGGCTGATCTCGATGAAGGTGCCGTGTTCGCCGGCTGCCGCCGCGACGGCGCGGCTGAACTGCACCGGCTGGCGCACGTTGGCCACCCAGTAGTCGGCGTCGAACGTGGCCGCGGTGGTCGGCGCGGTGACCGTGGACAGGAACGGCAGCGTCGGGATGCTCGGTTCCAGGTCTGCCAGCGCCGAACGCAGGTCGCCGAGCACCGGATCCATCAACGCGGTGTGTGACGCCACCACCATGTTCACGCGGCGGGCGAAGACGTTGTCGGCGGTGGCCGCCGCGATGACGGCATCGACCTCCTCGGGCAGCCCGGCCACCACGGTCTGGCGCGGCGACAGATAGCCGGCCACCTCGACGCTGGACTGACCGGCGATGCGCGCGCGGACAGCGTCCTCGTCGAGGTTGAGCAGCGCGACCGCGCCCTGGCCGGCCAGCCGCGCCATGATCGACGATCGGGCGGCGATCACTTTGAGACCATCGGCCAGGCTCAGCGCGCCGGCGACGACCGCGGCGGTCACCTCGCCCATGGAGTGGCCGATGACCGCGTCGGGATGCACGCCGTAGGAGCGCCACAGCTCGGTCAGCGCCAGCTGCAGCCCCATCAACACCGGTTGGACCTGCGCGTCGCCGTTGACGGGCAGACCGCCCTCGATGATCTCGCGCAGGGAGAAGCCGACCTGTTCGACGAACACCGGCTCGATCTCGGCCAGCGCCTCGGCGAAGGCCGGTTCGTCGGCCAGCAGCTGACGGCCCATGCCCGCCCACTGCGAACCCTGCCCGGAGTAGACGAACACCGTGCCCGGCTTCGGGACGCGCGTCGGAACGCCGACCACGCCCGGGGCACTCTGGCCCAGAGCCAGTGATCGCAGCCCGGCCAGCGCCTGCTCGCGGTCGCGAGCCGTGACCGTGGCGAACTTGGCGTGCTGGGTGCGGTGGTGGTTGAGGGTGTGCGCGATCTCCTGCAGCGACACGTCGGCGCCGGCGCCGGTCATCCAGTCGGCCAGCATCTGAGCCTGCCCGGCGACCCGCTCGGCCGTCTTGCCGGAGACGACCAGCGTGGTGAGCACGGTGGGCACGCCTTCGGTCGGCACCGGGACCGGCGCCTGCTCGATGATGACGTGGGCGTTGGTGCCGCCGAATCCGAACGACGAGATCCCCGCCCGGCGCGGCCGGCCGGCGGGTGCCCACTCGGTGTGCTCGGCGATGACCTTCAGTCGAAGCTTGTCGAACGGGATGTGCGGATTCGGGTTCTGATAGCCCAGGTTGGCGGGAATCCGGTTGTGCTGCAGGGCCAGCACCGCTTTGGCGAACCCGGCGATGCCCGCGGCGGCCTCCAGGTGCCCGAGGTTGGACTTGACCGCGCCGAGCAGCAGCGGCGCGTCGGCGGGCCGCCCCTTGCCGAGCACCGTGCCCAGGGCGCGGGCTTCGATCGGGTCACCGAGCAGCGTGCCGGTGCCGTGGGCCTCGACGTAGTCGACCTCGCGCGGGTTGACCCCGGCGGCGGCGTACGCGGCGCGCAGCACCGCCATCTGGGCGGCCGGGTTGGGCGCCATCAGACCGTTGGAGCGGCCGTCCTGGTTGACCGCGGAGCCCCGGATCACCGCGAGCACCCGGTCGCCGTCCCGTTGGGCGTCGGACAGCCGCTTGAGCACCGCGACACCACAGCCCTCGCCACGGACGAACCCGTCAGCGGCGGCGTCGAAGGCGTGGCATCGGCCGGTGGGCGACATCGCCTCGGCCTGGTCCAGGCTGCGGGTGCCGGCCGGGGACAGCAGCAGGTTCACCCCGGCGGCCAGCGCCACATCCGAATCGCCGGTGCGCAGACTCTGACACGCCAGGTGCAGCGCGACCAGCGACGACGAACACGCGGTGTCGATCGTCACCGACGGGCCGCGGAAGTCGAAGAAGTAGGACACCCGGTTGGCGATGATGCTGATCGACCCGCCGGTTCCGTACCAGGCGTCCACCTGGTTCAGATCGGTAGCGCCCAGCTGGGCGTAGTCGCCTGCGCTCGCGCCGGCGAACACCCCGGTGCGGGTCTCGGCGAGCGAGTCGGCGGGGATGCCGGCGTGTTCGAGTGCCTCGTGGGTGACCTCGAGGAGCAGCCGCTGCTGCGGGTCCATCCGGGTGGCCTCGCGAGGGATGATCTCGAAGAACTCGGCGTCGAACGCGTCGATGTCGCGCAGGAAGGAACCCCACCGGGTCACCCCGGCCAGCGCCGCCGCGCCCGCCGGTGTGCCGTCGTCGAAATGCGCCCACCGCTGCGGGGGCACCTCACCGACCGCGGACCGGTTCTCGGACAGGAAGTCCCAGTAGGCGTCGGGACCCTCGATGTTGCCGTCGGCGTCGGGGCCGCCGGGAAACCGGATCCCGAGCCCGATGACGGCGACGGGCTCGTCCAGCGCGGCGGGCCGCTCCCCGCCCGCGTCCGGGGTGGCCGGCTCGACCTCCCCGCCGGTGAGGAACTTGGCCAGCGCATCCACGGTCGGGTACTGCCAGAAATCCACCGGGGACACCGTGCGTCCCACGAATTCCGACAACACCCCGGTCAGGACGACCGCGTCGCGCGAACCGACCCCGAGGTCGTGCATCGAGGCGCCGGCGTCGATCTGCTCAGGGCTGCAGCCGTTGTTCGTGACGAGGTAGTCGACCAACCACCTCCGAATAGCAGCCTCGTCGACGGCTGAGGTCATGCAGTGACGTCCAACCGGTTGAAACCGTCGGTGCGGTACAGCTCCACGCAGGACGCCCGGCGCACCTTGCCGCTGGTGGTCAGCGGCAGTGAGCCGGGGCCGACCAGCACGAAGTCCGACAGCCGAACGCTGTGCGTCATCGAGATCGCCGATGTGACCTGCTGTTTGATCGACTCCAGCGCGGCAGGCTCGATCTGCTTCTTCAGCTCGGCGACGACGACGAGCCGCTCGCTGGCGTCGTCGGGCACCGAGATGGCGGCCACCCGGCCTCCGGTGAACTCGGCGACGGTGGCCTCGATGTCGTCGGGATAGTGGTTGCGGCCGTCGACGATCAGCAGATCCTTGATCCGGCCGACGATGAACAGCTCGTCGTCGAACATCACGCCCAGATCGCCGGTGCGCAGCCACGGTCCCTTCGGGGTGCCCGGGGTGGGCTCACCGAGCTGAGCGGCGAACAACTCGCTGAGCTTGGGGTTGTGCCAGTACCCGGCGGCGACGTGCTCGCCGTGCAGCCACACCTCGCCGATCTTGCCGGCGGGATTCTCCACCAGGGTGTCCGGGTCCACCACGCGCGCCGTCGTCGACCGCACCGCCCCGCAGCCGATCAGCTCGGCGCCCGCCTCGTCGTCGCAGCGCTCGGCATGCCCGGCGGCCAGCTTCTCGTAGTCGAAGCGCACCGCTGTCGGCGGCTGCCCCCCGGCCGACGCGGCGACGTAGACGGTGGCCTCGGCCAGCCCGTAGGACGGTCGCATCGCCGAATCGGGCAGGCCGAACTGGGCGAAGCGCTGGTTGAACCGGCGCACCGTGGATCCGTGGACGCGCTCGGCGCCGTTGATCATCACCTTGACGGTGCTGAGGTCCTTGCCGGCGAGGTCTTCGTCGGAGGTGCGCTTGACGGCCAACTCGAACGCGAAGTTCGGTGCGGCGGTGAACGCGCTGGGGTGCGAGCCGAGCTGCTGCATCCACCGCGACGGCTTCTGCATGAACGCGACCGGGCTCATCAGCACCGCAGGGCGGCCCAGCACCATCGGGATGAACACTCCGACGATGAGACCCATGTCGTGGTAGAAGGGCAGCCAGGACACCACCGTGGTGTCCTCGGGTGCGCCGTCCGGGTAGGCCTCGTAGTAGTCGGTGAGCAACTGGCCGAG
This sequence comes from Mycolicibacterium poriferae, assembly GCF_010728325.1. The sequence goes on along the minus strand of NZ_AP022570.1, from coordinate 3,505,287 downwards.
GTTGACGACGACGTTGCGGTGGGTGACCACGACACCCGCCGGGCTGCGGGTGGACCCCGAGGTGTACTGCAGGTAGGCGGTCTTCAGCAGTGTCGGCTGGGCCGTGGACCGCGGCGGGGTGTCGAAGTCCAGCGTGTCCACCTCGAGGAACTTCGGCGGGCGCTGCGTCGGGTCGGCCTGCCCGTACTTGCGGATGTCGTCGACGACCGCCGACGTGGTCAGGACCACGACCGGTGTCGAGTCCTTCATCGCCCCTGTCACGCGCTCGTCGTGGTGACGGGTCTGCGGCATCGACAGCGGAACGGCGATGAAACCGGCCTGGATCGCGCCGAGGAACCCGACGATGTACTCCAGGCTCTGCGGCGCCAAAATCACCGCGCGGTCGCCGGGCGAGCCGAGGCCGGCCAGCTTCTCGGCGACGACCTGCACCCGCTCGTAGACCTCGGACCAGGTCAGGCTCTCGGCGACGCCGGCGGGGTCGGCCTCGTAGTCGACGAACGTGTAGGCGACGTCGTCAGGCTGCCGCTCGGCGCGGTCGGCGAGTACCGCGGGGATGGAGGCTTCGGTCATCGACATCGCAGCATCCTTTCACTTCGGCTCATGCGCGAAAACGCGCCGCAACGAGAACCGAGCGGCCGGCGTCGAAACCCGACGCGGTACCGCCCGGCACGCAGGATGCTACCCGGCGAAACGCCGATGGCATCAAATCCTGCCCTCGCTGCTGGCGGAGCTCGATTCCACGCTGTCGAACAAACTGTCCAGCAAACTATCGGAGGCGCTGTCGACGTCACTGTCGGCCTGCGACACGGTGTGCGGTGCGACTTTCTCGGCGAGATGAGTCGCCAACGAGGCGATCGTCGGATGGTTCCACAGCATCGTCGCCGACAATTCGACGCGCGTGAGCTGCTCGACCTCGCGCCGGATCGACATCGCCATCACCGAGTTCAGCCCCATCTCGGCGAACGGGCGGTCGGTGTCGACCTCGCTCTCGGGGGTCCGCAGCTCGGTGGCGAGGATGGTGCGAAGACCGTTCTGCAGTTCGGCCAGCACCTCGTCGGCCGACATCTCCGACCAGGCCCGTGCCGGTGCGACACCGGCGCCTCCGGAGGCGGCGTCCGGTTCGGTCTCGGAGACGATCGGGGCCATCACGGCGTGCGCGATGTCGAACCGGGACACGTACTCCCAGGCGTCGAACGCCTCGGCCGGCGTCACCGGCCGCGATCCGCGCCGCTCGAGTTCGTCGACCACGACCTGGGCGTCGGACCCGAATCCGAGCCCGCGCCAGGCCACCCAGTCCAGGCTGACCGTCACGTCGCCCTGCGCGTGCCGGGCCCGGGCCAGTCCGTCCAGGTAGGCGTTGCCCGCGGCGTAGGCGCCCTGACCGGGCACACCGAACACGGTGCCTGCGGAGGCGGTGAAATGCAGGAAGTCGAGGCTGCCCGGCGGGAAGACCGCGTCGAGGGCGGCCGCGCCGGCCACCTTCGGCCACAACGTGGACTGCACCCGGTCGGCGGACAGGTCGGTCAGCAGCTGGCTGTCGGTGACGCCGGCCGCGTGCACCACGCCGCGGACCGGTGGTGCGCCCGCGTCGTCGCGCTGCTTGAGGAAGGCCTCGAGCGCGGTGGCCGACCCGACGTCCAGCACCGCGATCTCGACGGCGACGCCGCGGGCCTCGAGCTCCCGCACCGCGTCGATCTTGTGCCGCGTGGCCTCGTCGACGGAGTCGGCGTCCCAGTCGCGGCGCGGCGGCAGTGCGGTGCGGCCCGCCAGGATCACCCGGCGCGCGCCACGGTCGGCGAGCCAACCCGCGGTGAGCAACCCGAGGGCACCCATTCCACCGGTGATCAGATACGCCGTGTCCGCGCGGCAGCGCAGGGGCTCCCGGTACGGCTCGCGGGTGGCGTCGTCGGCCAGCGGCGCCAGCACCTGTTCGGACAACTGGCCGTCGCGCAGCGACAGAATGGTCTTCGCCGGGGTGCTCAGCAGCTCGGCAAGCATGTCGGCGGCCCCGGTGTGCCCGTCCTCGGCGAGGTCGACCAGCCCGCCCCACAGCTGCGGCTGCTCGGCCCCGATCACGCCGGCGACGCCCCACAGGCAGCTCTGCCGCACAGCGTCGCGGGAGCCGGTTTCGCGCACGCCGCGGGTGACGATCCACAGCCGGGGCTCGCGACCTTCCCGCGCAGCGAGCCGGCGCACGATGTCCGCGACCTCCGCGGTCAGCCGCGCCGCACACGCCAGGTCGTCCTCGTCGGTGTCGGTGGCGGGCACGTAGATCACCGACGAGGCGTCCGACTCGTCGACGACCTGGTGTCCGGCCGCCGTCAGCGCGCGGGTGAGCTCGGCGCCGTCTCGTTGTGCGCCGAGCACGGCCACCGAGAGGCCGGCTCCGCGCTCGGTTCGCTCCGGCGCGGTCCAGGGCTGCCAGTCCAGCGCGTGGGCGACGTCGCGGGGGTCCGCCACCGGCGCGGCAGTCTGCGCGGCTCCGGCCTGGACGTCGACATAGCGCAGACCAAGGATGTCCAGCCGCGCGCTGCCGTCGGTCACCGCCACGTCGATCAGCAGATCGTCTCCGGCGTCCGGGCGTCGCAGCACGGTGACCGAGAGGCCGGTGCCGGTGAGCTCGCCGGTCATCGCCATGCTCTGCACCCCGGCGGGTACCAGCAGACGTTCGTCGGTGATGTCGGCCAGGCGCGCGATCTGCACCGCGGCGTCGAGCATCGCCACCGGCAGCCCGCTCGCCTCGGCGTCGGCGAGGGTGACCTCGGCGCGCACCTGTTTGCCATCGGACCGGCAGGAAGCGATCGACCACGGGAAGGGCTGGCCTTCCACACCCCACTTGGCCTGCAGCTCGTCCACGGTGGCGCGGTCGTAGTCCTGCTCGGACCCGGCGGAATCGGGGTGGGCCGGCGTCACGGGCTGCTGCGGGGACAGCCGAGCGGTGGCGTGGCGCACCCACCGGCTGGCCTCGGCCTGAGCCGACGGCGCCGACGACATCGTGACCGAGTCGCCGCTGACCACCACCTGGATCACCTGTGGCTGGTCGATGACCACCGGACGCTCGAATCGGAGGTCGGACAGCGTCGTCGCCCCGGATTCGGCCGCCGCCACCGCCAAGGTGCGCAGCAACACCGACATCGGCACGACCTCGACGCCCTGGATGCGGTGAAAGCCCGGGTACGGCTTGGCTTCGCGCACGAGCCTGGCCTGCCACAGATGCGTGGGCGGGCTGGTCGCCACCGCGGTGCGTTCACCGAGCAGGGTTCCGGGACGCGGAGCCGTGGCGCCCCGGTGCTCGGCGGCCGTCGCCGACACCCAGTGGCTGGCGTGGTGCCACGGCGTCACGGGCAGCGTCACCGGCGGGGTCGCGGTCTGTTCGGGTCCGGCGGGACGCGTGGTGCGGGCGCTGTTGAGGTGGGTGTGGAACGTCAGCGTCTCGTCGGTGTCGCGCAGCAGCGTGGGCACGCTTCGGTGCTGGCTGGTGCCCAGCGTGTCGTCGATGCCGTAGGTCAACAGCGGGTGCGGGCTGACCTCGACGAAGGTGCCGTGGTCGGCGCCCGCGGCGGTGACGGCCTGATGGAAGCGCACCGGGTTGCGCAGGTTGTCGACCCAGTAGTCGGCGTCGAACGTCGGGGCCGGTCCGCTGTGCTCGCGGGTGGTGATGACGATCGGGATGGTCGGTACGGCCGGCTTCAGGTCCACCAGAGCCTCGCGCAGCTCGGGCAGGATCGGATCGATCGTCGGATGGTGCGAGGCCACGTCGACCTCGATGCGGCGGGCCAGCCGGTCACGCGCCGACACCGCGGCGATCGCGGCGTCGACCTGGTCGGGCGGCCCGGCGATCACCGTCTGCCGTGGTGAGGCGTACACCGCCAGCGTGATGTCGGGATAGTCGGCGATGAACTCGGTCGCGGCATCGGGATCGAGCTCGATCAGAGCCATCGCGCCCTGCCCCGACAACCGCGACATCAGCCGCGACCGGGTGGCGATGACCTTCAGCCCGTCGGCGACCGACAGGGCACCGGCGACCACGGATGCGGCCACCTCCCCCATCGAATGGCCGATGACGGCATCGGGGTGCACGCCGTGGGAGCGCCACAGCTGGGTCAGCGCCAGCTGCATGCCGACGAGCACCGGTTGGATCCGCTCGATGCCGGTGACCTGCTGGCCCTCGGCGATGACCTGCTGCAGCGAGAAACCGACCTGCTCGACGAACGCGGGCTCGATCTCGGCCACCGCCGCAGCGAAGGCGGGCTCCTCGACCATCAGCTGGCGGCCCATTCCCAGCCACTGCGAGCCCTGGCCGGAGTAGACGAACACGGTGCCGTGCCCCTGGCGACCGTCCTGCGGTTCCACGACGCCGGGCGCGGACTGGCCGTCGGCGAGCGCGCGCAGTCCGGCGACGGCGCCGGCATGGTCGCGCGCGGAGACGGTGGCGAACCGGTTGTGTTGCGCGCGCCGGTGGGCCAGCGTGTGGGCCACCTGGCTCAGCGGAACCTCCTGGCCGGGCCCGGACATCCAGTCGGCCAGCGCGGCGGCCGTGGCCGCGATCCGCGGTGCCGATTTCCCCGACACCACCAGGGTCGTGATCGCCGGCGTGTCGCCGGGTTCCGCCGCCGGGGTGGGTGATGGTGCCTGCTCGAGAACGACGTGGGCGTTGGTGCCGCCGAACCCGAACGACGAGACGCCCGCCAGCAGGGGACGGTTCCGCCCGGGGAAATCGCTGTCGGCCGCGACCACCTTGAGTCGAAGTTCGTCGAACGGAATGTGCGGGTTCGGTGACTGGTAGTCGAGGTTGGCGGGCACGCGGGCGTGCTGCAGCGCCAGCACGGTCTTGGCGAAACCGGCGATTCCGGCGGCCGCCTCGGTGTGGCCCAGGTTGCTCTTGATCGATCCGATCAGCAGCGGAGCGTCCGCCGCCCGGCCGCGGCCGAGCACGGTGCCCAGCGCGCGCGCCTCGATCGGATCACCCAGCAGGGTGCCCGTGCCGTGCGCCTCGACGTAGTCGATCTCGCGGGGTTCGACCCCGGCTGCCGAGCACGCCGCGCGCAGCACGGCCATCTGGGCAGCGGGGTTGGGCGCCATCAGACCGTTGGACCGCCCGTCCTGGTTGACCGCGGAGCCGCGCACGACGGCCAGGATCCGGTCGCCGTCGCGTTCGGCATCGGCGAGGCGCTTGAGGACGGCGACGCCGCAGCCCTCACCGCGCACGTATCCGTCCGCGCGGGCGTCGAACGAGTGACACCGGCCGGTGGGCGACATCGCCTCGACCTGGTCGAAACTCCGGGTGACGGCCGGCGAGAGCAGCACGTTGACGCCGGCGGCCAGAGCGAGATCCGAGTCGCCGGTGCGCAGGCTCTGGCAGGCCAGGTGGATGGCCACCAGCGACGAAGAGCAGGCGGTGTCCACGGTGACCGACGGGCCACGCAGATCGAAGTAGTAGGACACCCGGTTGGAGATGATGCTCAACGCACCACCGGTTCCCGAATAGGCGCCCACCTGGGCGAGGTCCATCGACGCCATGACGCCGTACTCGCTGAGGCAGGCTCCGGTGAACACGCCCGTCTGGGTGTGCCGCAACGCTTCGGGGCGGATCCCGGCATGTTCGAGCGCCTCGTGGGTGACCTCCAGCAGCATGCGCTGCTGGGGGTCCATGTTGTCGGCTTCGCTCGGGGAGATCTCGAAGAACTCGGCGTCGAACTGGTCGATGTCGGACAGGAACGAACCCCAGCGGGTGGTGCCGGCCAGCGCGGCGCCGCCTTCCGGCGATCCGTTGTCGAACCACTCCCACCGCCACGGAGGCACCTGACCGACCGCCGAACGGCCCTCGGTCAGAAACTCCCACAGTGCCTCGGGTCCGTGGATGTCGCCGGGGTAGCGCAGCCCGAGGCCCACCACGGCGATCGCGTCGTCGGCGTTGACGCTCTTCGCGGGCGAGGCCTCGGCCACCGACTCGACCTCGCCCCCGGTGAGGAACGCGGCCAGCGCGTTGATCGTCGGATACTGCCAGAACTCCACCGGCGAGACCGTGCGGCCCAGCAGCTCGGAGAGCTCGCCGGTGAGGACCACGGCGTCGCTGGAGCCGACGGCGAGATCGCTCAGGGGGGCATCGAAGTCGATTTCGTCAGGGCTGCAACCGATGTTGGTGACGAGATAGTCGACCAACCAGTTCCGGATTGCATCCTCGTCGAAAGCAGCTGTCATGCAGTGACGTCCAAACGGCTGAACTCGTCCTGGCGGTAGCGATCCACACAGGCCGAGCGCCGAATCTTTCCGCTGGTGGTGATCGGAATCGAGCCGGGGGCGACAAAGACGAGGTCGGAGACCCGCACGCTGTGCGTGCGCTTGATCGCCGACGCCACCTCACGCTTGACCGCGCGCAGCTTGTCGAGGGCCTCGGCCTCCGAGGAGCCCTTCTTCTTCAGCTCGGCGATCGCGACCAGCTGCTCGCTGGTCTCGTCGAGCACGGAGATGGCGGCCACCCGGCCACCGGTGATCTCCTGGATGGTGGCTTCGATGTCGTCGGGATAGTGGTTGCGGCCGTCGACGATGAGCAGGTCCTTGATGCGGCCAATGATGAACATCTCGCCTTCGGACATCACGCCCAGGTCACCGGTGCGCAGCCACGGCCCGACCGGCGTGCCCTCCGACGGATCGACCATCTCGCCGCCGAACGTGCGCTCGGTCTGCTGCGGGTTGCGCCAGTAACCCATCGCGACCTGCTCGCCGTGCACCCAGATCTCGCCGACCTTGCCGTCCGGATTCTCCGTGCGGGTCTCCGGATCGACGATGCGTACCGTCGACGACCGCGGGGCGCCGTAGGTGACCAGCTCGGAGCCACCCTCGGCGCCGCACCGCTCGGCGTGGCCGGCGGCGAGTTTCTCGTAGTCGAACCGCACCGTCGACGGGGTGTGGCCCATCGGCGCGGAGATGACGTACAGCGTGGCCTCCGCCAGCCCGTACGACGGCCGCACCGTGGTGGTGGGCATGTTGAATTTCGCGAACCGTTCGTTGAAGCGCCGGATGGTCGCCGAGTGGATCCGCTCACTACCGCTGATGATGCCCAGGACCCCTCCGAGATCCATGCCCTCGAGGTCGGCGTCGGACGTCCGGCGCACCGACAGCTCGAAGGCGAAGTTGGGTGCGGCCGACCAGGCGTGCGGGTTGATGGCCAGCTGCTGGATCCAGCGTGCCGGCTTCTGCAGGAACGCGACCGGGCTCATCAGCATCGCCGGGCGGCCGTGCAGGCCGCCGTCCTCGGACGGGGTGAGCAGCGACGCGAACACCCCCTGGATCAGGCCCATGTCGTGATAGAAGGGCAGCCACGACACCATCGTGATGTCCTGCGGTGGAATGCCGTCGCGGTGCTCCATGTAGTCGTCGAACACCTGCTTGATGTTGGCGATCACATTCCGGTGGGTCATGATCACGCCGGCCGGTGCCCGGGTGGAGCCGGAGGTGTACTGCAGGTAGGCCATCTCGGGCAGGTCGCCGATGTTCATCTCGGCGGTGCGCGGCGAGTGGAAGTCGAGGGCATCGACCTCGACGACGGCCGGGGTCGCACCGCCGGTGAAGCCACCCACGTAGGTCATGATGTCGCTGACGACGGCCGACGTCGTCAGCACTGCGACGGGCTGGCAGTCGCGCAGCGCGCCGTTGACGCGCTCGTCGAGCTGACCGAGAGCCGGCACCGGAAGCGGCACCGCGATGAATCCGGCCGTCATCGCGCCGTAGAACGCGACGATGTACTCGAGGCCCTGCGGAGCCAGGATCGCCGCCCGGTCCCCCTTGCGGCCGTGGCGCAGGAGTTCCTCCGCGACGACCTGGGCCCTCTGGTAGACCTGAGACCACGTCAGCGACTCTGCGAACCCGGCGGGATCCACGTCGTAGTCGATGAAGGTGTAGGCCACCTCATCGGGCTGCAGTCGTGCGCGTTCAGCCAAAAGGCCAGGAATGGTCGACTCAAGCAACGGCATGGCGACGTCCTTTCAACTCTGCTTCTGCGCCCCGGCCTCATCGCCGTGAAGGCAATACACCGACTCGCAGCCCGTGGCCGCGCATCCCCCCGCTCGCCGGAAGGCTAACACCGCACCGTCAGATATGTCGTCTAATGCTGACGAAGGATTACATCACGAATAGCTTGCCAGAGGGAAGCGGGCTGTTCGGGGCCGATTTCGCCGGCGCGGTAGCCGTCCGAGGCCGCAACTAAATCCTTACAGCATCTTCACAGTTTTGCCAGCAATGGAAACGCTGCACATGAGCAGGCGGTTACCGGTTGCTCGACCCTGTGCGCGTCCGGTGAGCGAGGACGCCTCAGCGAGGGCTGAACGCAGTGCTATATCCGCTTTGACGTGTGCGTCAACGGTTTGCTCATATTGCACGCCGACGTCGTGTTTAAAACTGACTCACGGGTAAGAACCAGCCGCTGAGCCGTCGTTGCGCTGCAGTTAGACAGACTCACCATCATGTGCCGGTGGGGGCCGATGCGACGTGAGGAGCCGGTAGCTTCGCCCACAGCGGAATGTGGTGAACACCACACCCAGCAGGTCAGCCGTGGTGATGCCTAGGCGCGGCAGCGGGCCCAGAGCTTCTCCTCGACGTCGGGGACCAACTCATCCAAATGATCGGTGAGATAGAAGTGGTGACCGCTGAACTCCCGGACGGTGAAGCCACCGGTGGTCCGCTCCGCCCACGGCAGGACCTTCTCCTCGGTCGCGATCTCGTCGTCGTCGCCGTAGAACGCGTGGATCGGGCACGACAGCGTCACCTCGGGCGGGCAGGTGTAGTTGGCGATCGCCTTCAGTCCGCGCAGGGTCGGCAGAATCGCCGCGGCGAACTCCGGGTTTTTCATGAACTCCGGGTCCGCGCCGGTGAGGGTGCTGACCGCGGCGAGCAGCCCCTCGTCGGTGTCGGGGATGTCGTCGTAGCCGACCCGGCCGGGTGCCGCGACCGCAGAGACGAACAGCGCGGCGATCGGCCGCCCTGCCTCCTCGAAGCGGCGCGCGACCTCGAACGCCAACAGTCCGCCCATGCTGTGTCCGAAGAAGAACACCGGCGATCCGGGCACGCCGCCTTCTCGGTCCGGGGAAACCATCGTGCTGATCTGGTCGGCCACCGCCGGCAGGCTGGTGAACGAGCCGAAATCCTGCTTGCCGCCCTGCCGGGGGTACTGCACCGCGGTCCGCTTGATGTCCGTGGTGAACGACTTCGCGAACGGCACGTAGAACTGCGGGGTACCGCCGGCATGCGGGAAGATGAACAACTTCGGCGTGATGTCCGCAACCCCTCCTGTCATGCGGGTGAGAGTACCGTTCACCGCGCCCCGGCTATGCGAAGGCCTCCACCGGCGGGCACGAGCACACCAGATTGCGATCGCCGTAGGCGCCGTCGATCCGCCGCACCGGCGGCCACACCTTCGGCCGGAACGACGGCCCGAGCGGATAGGCGGCCTGCTCGCGGGTGTAGGCATGGTCCCAGTCGGCGGTCAGCAGGCATGTCGCGGTGTGCGGTGCGCCCACCAGAGGGTTGTCGTCCGCAGGCCACTCCCCCTGCCCCACCTTGTCGATCTCGGCCCGGATCGCGATCATCGCCTCGCAGAACGCATCCACCTCGGCCAGCGACTCGCTCTCGGTCGGCTCCACCATCAACGTCCCGGCGACCGGGAAACTCATCGTGGGCGCGTGGAATCCGTAGTCGGCCAGCCGCTTGGCCACATCGTCGACGGTCACGCCGGTGGACTTGGTGATCCCGCGCAGGTCGAGGATGCACTCATGGGCCACCATGCCGTGCTCGCCGGTGTAGAGCACCGGGTAGTACTCGTCGAGACGGCGGGCGATGTAGTTGGCCGACGCGATGGCCACCAACGTCGCCGAGCGCAGACCGGCCGCGCCCATCATCCGGATGTAGGCCCACGTGATCGGCAGGATGGACGCCGAGCCGTACGGCGCCGCCGACACCGTGCGGGCGTCACCGAGCTCGTCGGCCAGCGGGTGCCCGGGCAGGAACGGGGCCAGATGCGCGCGCACCGCCACCGGCCCCACCCCGGGCCCGCCGCCACCGTGCGGGATGCAGAACGTCTTGTGCAGGTTCAGGTGGCTGACGTCGCCGCCGAACCGGCCCGGACGGGCCAGCCCGACCAGCGCGTTGAGGTTGGCGCCGTCGACGTAGACCTGTCCGCCGGCATCGTGCACGGCGGCGCAGATGTCGGCCACATCCTGCTCGTAGACCCCGTGGGTGGACGGGTAGGTGATCATCAGGGCCGAGAGCCGGTCGGCGTACTGGTCGACCTTGGCGCGCAGATCGTCGAGGTCGACGTCGCCGTTGGAGCGGCATGCCACCACGACCACCTTCATGCCGACCAGCGCTGCCGACGCGGCGTTGGTGCCGTGCGCACTGGACGGGATCAGGCACACGTCGCGGCCGGTGTCGCCACGCTGCTCGTGATACGCCTGGATCGCCAGCAGGCCCGCGTACTCCCCCTGCGACCCGGCGTTGGGCTGCAGCGACACCTCGTCATACCCGGTGATGCCGGTCAGCCAGTCCTGCAGATCGGCGATCAGTCGGCGCAGGCCCGGCGTGTCCGAGGCGGGAGCGAACGGGTGCTGGCGGGCGAACTCCGGCCACGTGATCGCTTCCATCTCGGCGGCGGCATTGAGCTTCATCGTGCAGGAGCCCAGCGGGATCATGCTCCGGTCCAGCGCGATGTCCTTGTCGGCCAGCGAGCGCAGATAGCGCATCATGTCCGTCTCGGTGCGGTACCTGGTGAACGCCGGATGGGTGAGGAACGCCGACGTGCGTGTGGCGATACCGGCGGACGCCGGGTCACCTGCGCGCTGCGCGCTGTCCTCGACGCCGAACGCCGCGAGCACCGCGGCGACATGCTCATCGGTGGTCATCTCGTCGCAGGCCACCGACACGTGATCGGCGTCGCGACGCCAGACGTTGATACCGCGCTGCTTGGCCGCGGCCTGCACGTCCTCGGCGCGGCCCGGCACGCGGGCGAGCACGGTGTCGAAGAACGCGTCGTGGACGACCTCGATCCCGGCGCCGGACAGGCCGGCGGCCACCGCCTCCGCATGGGCATGCACCCGGCGTGCGATCGCCGTCAGGCCCGCGGCACCGTGGTAGCTGGCATACATCGCGGCCATGACGGCCAGCAGGACCTGGGCGGTGCAGATGTTGCTGGTGGCCTTGTCGCGGCGGATGTGCTGTTCGCGGGTCTGCAGCGCCAGCCGGTACGCCGGTGACCCGTCGGCGTCGACGGACACCCCGACCAGGCGGCCCGGCAGCTGACGCGCGTGCTTGGCGTGCACGGCCAGATAGCCGGCGTGCGGGCCGCCGAAACCCATTGGCACGCCGAAACGTTGGGTGGTGCCGAACGCGACGTCGGCGCCGATCTCCCCTGGCGGGGTGACCAGCGTCAGCGCGAGCAGGTCGGCACCGACCGCGACCAACGCCCCACGTTCGTGGGCGGCGGCGATGAGGTCGGACCAGTCCACCAGGCGACCGCTGGCACCGGGTAGCTGTGTGATCACTCCGAAGAACTCGCCGTCGGGCAGTCCGGCGCTCAGGTCGGCGGTCACGATCTCGATACCCAGCGGTTCGGCGCGGGTCGCCAACACCGCAGCGGTCTGCGCGTACACGTCGACGTCGACGGCCAACTTGTTCGCCGATCCGCGGACCGCGCGGTGCATCAGGGTCATCGCCTCTGCGGCTGCGGTGCCCTCGTCGAGCATAGACGCGTTCGCCACCTCCAGGCCGGTCAGATCGGTGACCATGGTCTGGAAATTCAGCAGCGCCTCCAGGCGTCCCTGGCTTATCTCGGGCTGGTAGGGCGTGTACGCGGTGTACCACGCCGGGTTCTCCAGGATGTTGCGCCGCAGCACCGGCGGGGTGAAGGTGTCGAAATAGCCCTGACCGATCATCGAGACCGCGACGGTGTTGGCATCGGCCAGCGCGCGCAGCTCGTCCAGCGCCTCGGCTTCACTGGCCGCAGCGGGCAGATTCTCCAGGCCAGGGGCGACGCCGTCGGCGGTGAGCGCATCCAGGATGCCGGCCGGAAGCGCCTTGGCGGCCAGTTCGTCGAGCGAGGACACTCCGATGGTGCTCAGCAACGTGTCGACCGCTGCGGCGTCCGGGCCGATGTGACGGTCGACGAACGTGAGCTCGGAACGGGTTTCGTGGTGTTCGGACACTGGTAGAAATCTCCCGACGAGTGCCGCGGGCGCATGGAGCGCAGGCGAACCGGCTCCTCCCCCTCTGTCGTCGGCCCGAACCGGGTTGCCTGAGAGATTCGGTACCGGCCGGCACTGCCGGCCGAGACCTTTCCCCATGGGCGGGCAGGCCCGCGTCGCGGGCGCACCACTTTCCAGAGGCATCGGGGCCTCGTGCGGTCCTGGGGGCCTGAGAGGTTGACGGAGAGGTGTTGCTCCTTCGGCGCCCGTGGCCGGCTGCCACGGAACTCTCCCGCGCAAGGGCGATGCGCAGTCGAGTGTACCGGGAGGTCACTTCACCGCGCGACGAGAGCGGGCGCTCGGCTCAGCCGCGCGATACTTTGATCGGCTCAGCCGCTTACTACATTGATCTGCTCCGCCGCGCGATGTTCTGACCGGCTCAGCCGCGCGATGTTCTGATCGGCTCAGCCGACTAACTACATTTACCGGCTAGCCGATTTTGCGGTCGCGGTGCTTGCGGCGGGACGCCAACTCGTCTTCCGGCGTCGAGATCGACTCCCCGCCGTCGGCGCGCTCACCGGGGAAGTCGGCAATCGCGCCCGTGAGTTCCCGCATCGCGCCCGACACGGCGATGCCGAACACGCCCTGCCCACCCTGCAGCAGGTCGACCACCTCCTCGGCGGAGGTGCACTCGTAGACGGTGGTGCCGTCCGAGAACAACGTGATGTTGGCCAGATCCTGCACGCCGCGCTGACGCAGATGGTCGACCGCGACGCGGATGTTGTGCAGTGAGATGCCGGTGTCGAGCAGCCGCTTGACGATCTTGAGAACCAGGATGTCCTTGAAGGAGTACAACCGCTGGCTGCCGGAGCCTGCCGCTCCGCGGATCGAGGGCACCACCAGCGAGGTACGCGCCCAGTAGTCGAGCTGCCGATAGGTGATACCGGCGATCTGACAGGCGCTGGGGCCGCGATAGCCGACCAACTCGTCGGGAACCGAATCGTCCGGGAAGAGACCGGCCTGCACCGGTTCACCGACCGGCTGAGGAAGGGTGTCCGCCTGCGGGGAGCCGGTGGTCAGATCCAGTTGCTCCTGGCGTGGCGTGTCTCCCACTTGTCGAATCCTCTCACCGATCGAACCCGCGTCGTTGACCTGCGTGGGCGCACGTCTACCCAGCTCTGCGAACTTCGTTCGAGCATACGCCCGAGAGCCGTCCGTGACTGCCCGTCGCCACCAAGTATGGCTGCCCGATTCACTTCGAAAAGAAACGCGCCCGCGTGTCGACCGCGACGAGACGCATCCGTGACCAAGTGTTCTGCGGTGTGCCGACCGATCAGGTGGCCTTGAAATCGTCGGGCGACACGCTGTCGAGGAACTCCTTGAATTTCTCCACCTCGTCCTCGCGCACGCCACCCTCGGCCTCGTCGTCGGCCTCATCGGGAATCAGCAGGCCCGCCTCGGCGAGCACCGCCTCCTCGACGTAGATCGGCACCCCCACGCGCAACGCGATGGCGACCGAATCCGACGGCCGCGCCGACACCTTGATGTCGCGGTCGAAGATCAGGTCGGCGTAGAACGTGCCCTCCTGCAGATCGACGATCCGCACCTCTTTGAGCGAATGTCCAAGCGCAGTAATGACATCGCGGAACAGGTCGTGGGTCAGCGGCCGGGGCGGCTCCACCCCCTGCTGCTCCAGCGCGATGGCCGCGGCCTCGGACTGCCCGATCCAGATCGGCAGATAGCGGTCGCCGTTCGACTCGCGCAGCAACAGAACGGGCTGGTTGCGGGGCTGCTCAACTCGAATGCCGACCACACGGACCTCGCCCATTTGTGCCTGCCCTCCGCACCGGTGTGTTGCTACTTCTCATCCGGCCGGTGCCGGCCGAATCCGACGGGTAACCCGTCACGGCGAGTCTAGTCCTCAGCGATCCAGAACGTCGCGCACGGCCGACTTGATCAATGACGTGTGCAACGTGATCGCCAGCGCGGCCACCTCACGGGCCAGGTCGTCGGCGCGGTCGCGCGCTCCGGCCTTGCCGCCCTTGACCACCGGCCCGGCGATCTGGGCGATGAGATCGGACTGCCGGTCGGCGGCCGAGCGGAACGCCCGCAGGTGCCGCGGCTCGACACCGTAGTCCGCCAGCGCGCGGGCGCACTGCGCGATCACCACCGCGTGCTCGTCGTAGAGAGCCGTGCCGGCGCCCTTGAACATCGGCGTGATCACCCCCGCCCGCACCAGGGCGTTGAGCAGTTCGTCATCGACCCCGGAGCGCTCGAGCAGGTCCTCCCGAGTCAGCCGCACCTGAGCCGGGGCCACCGCGGCCCGCCCCGCCGCGACCCCGGACTCCCCCGTCACCGGCACCAGTCGGGGCGCCGGATACCCGGACGGAGCGACCGCACTCTGCGGCAGCTCGCCGTCGGGCTGCGCGTCCAGTTGGGCCTTGATCACCTTCAACGGCAGGTAATGGTCCCGCTGTGCGGTGAGGATGAAGCGCAGTCGCGCGCAGTCGTACGCGGTGAACCTGCGGTAGCCCGACGCGGTCCGCTCGGGCGTGACCAACCCCTCGGCTTCGAGGAACCGGATCTTCGAGATCGTGACATCAGGGAACTCGTCGCGCAGCAGATCGAGCACAACCCCGATCGACATCCCGTTCAACGCAGGAGTGTCGGGTTGCGTCATCGGCTCGCTCGCGCAGATTCGGTGGTGTCGATCGGTCGGGGGTCGGTGTCAGTCGGCGGCGCCGCTGTCCTCACCTTTCGGTCCGGTGAGAAAGACCAGACGGAACTTGCCGATCTGCACCTCGTCGCCGTTGGCGAGCACAGCGGAATCGACCGGTTCGCGGTTGACATAGGTGCCGTTGAGGCTGCCCACGTCGACCACCTGGAACTCGCCGTTCTCGAGCCGGAACTCGGCGTGGCGGCGGCTCACCGTGACATCGTCGAGAAAGATGTCGCTGTCGGGGTGTCGACCGGCCGACGTGGTGGGCTGATCGAGCAGGAAGCGGGACCCGGCGTTGGGCCCGCGCTTGACGACCAGCAGAGCCGACCCGACCGGCAGACCCTCGACCCCGGACACCGCGCTTTCGCCGCTCGCGGCGGGTGGGGCGTCGAGCTCGTTGAGGAAGTCGGCGCGGAACACCGATGTCGTTTCCACGGTGACTTCCTCAGAGTCAGCCCCAGAGTTGAAGTCCTTCTCCGTCACCCATTGCTCCTCACTGGCTGCCGTAGCGCGACCCGGCCAGTTTCCGGGGGTCGCGCCGCTGGTGTCGACCGTACCGTGCTGCAGGCTGCGTTGTGCGCACCACCGCCGGATCGGCTCGTTGCTGTCGGTCTGCAGAACCCTAACAACAGCTCAATCCGTGGCGTGGTCGCGGTAGCCGTCGGCGTCGAGCAGATCGCCGAGAGCGGCCGCCAGGTCGGCGGCGTCGGCCTGCAGCTCGACCAGCCAGCCCTCGCCGTAGGGATCGGAGTTGACCAGACCGGGATTGCCCTCCAGATCACCGTTGACCGCAATGACTTTCGCGGTGATCGGCGCGTAGAGATCCGACACCGACTTCGTCGACTCCACTTCGCCGAACGAATCTCCGGACGTCAGCTCGGCGCCTACGTCGGGCAGCTGGACGAAGACCACGTCGCCCAGGGCGGACTGAGCGAAATCGGTGATACCGACCCGCACCGTGTCGTCACCGGTCTTGCGCACCCATTCGTGTTCGGCGGTGTAGGACAACTCGGCGGGAATCTGGCTCACAGCGCTCCTCGGTTTCTCAGCTGATCGGTGGACGTGGTGCTGGGGGTGCTCACTTGACGGGCTGAGCGTATTGGCGTGGTTTCGGTTGCCGCAAGGCGGTGACGTCGACCCGGTCGGACTGTTCTATCACCATGGTCCCCCCGACGCGTTCGATGCTGTCGGTCGCGCCGCCGGGGATGTTCATCGCCGCGGCGAGTGTGGGCGGGTCGCCGATCGCGAGCACCGTGTACGGCGGGGTGAGGGTGGCCCTGTCGACGACCAGAGCGCCGGGCTGGCCCACCACCCAGGTGTCCACACCGACTCGCACGGCGTTGTCGCTGCCGGCCTGGCCGCTGCCACGGATTTCCAACGCCTCCGCGCCGGCGGCGCGCAGTTCGTTGATGACGTCGAGCATCGCCTCGGGTGCGACGCCGCGTGCCGGATCTGCGATGGTCACGGTCACACCGGGACCGGTCGCCGGGACCGTGCCGATGAGGATGGACAGCGCGGCCAATCGCGCTCGCGCATTCTCGATGGCCGCCTGATCGCTGCTGCCGGAGGCCTGTAATTCGTCGAGAGTGCGTTGCAGTTCGGCGACTTCGGTGTTCAACGCCGCCTCGCGCTGCTGCAGGGAATCCAACAGAACCAGCAGATCGGCGGGGCGTGCGGTGTCCAGCGCGTCACCGGAGTCGGTCTGGCGGACCTGCGTGGCGATCGCAACTCCGAGCAGCAGGCACAGCAGCACGGCCAACACACCGAAGACCATCGAGGACCGCCCGCGGGGGCCGTCGGCGGTCTGCCGGCCGCTCGCCGCCGCGTCGCGCGGCAGCTCGTGGCGGCCTTCGTGACGGCCTTCGTGGCGACTGAGTTCGTGATCGCCGCTCATGCGCCGAACAATCTGCGCCGCAGCGCCGCGGCGTTGCCGAAGATGCGGATGCCCAGCACCACGATGATGGCGGTGGACAGCTGGGTTCCGACGCCGAGCTGGTCACCGACGTAGACGATCACGGCAGCGACCAGGACGTTGAACACGAACGACACCACGAACACCTTGGCGTCGAAGATGTGTTCCAGGTAGGCGCGCAGCCCGCCGAACACCGCGTCGAGAGCTGCCACGACAGCGATCGGCAGGTAGGGCTGAACGACGTCGGGCACGCTGGGCTGCAGCACCACGCCGATCACGATGCCGATGACGAGGGCGACGATTCCGATCAATTGGGCCCAATCTGTTTGGCGAAGTTGACGTCCCGTACCGATCCGGCGGGCAACGCCAGACCGTCACCGCCGGCGACGGTGACTCCCACCCCGTACGAGGTCTCCAGCAGCCGCAGCCGTTGCAGGCCGGTGCTGCGGTCGAACGACTCCTGCATCGCGTGCGGCGGTCCCACCGCGAGGATGACATAGGGGCTGGAGATCGGCTTGTTGTCGACGAGGATCCCGCCGCCGGCCTGTCGGATGGTCACGTTGGGTCCGATGCGGACGCCACCCACCGAGACGGCCTCGGCCCCGGCCACCCACAGCGAGTTGACCACCAACTGCAGGTCGCGGTCCAGGATGACCTGCCGGCTGCCCTCGACCCGCTGCTTGGACACGTCGGTCAGGTCGGGGGTCATGCCGGGGTCGGTGACCGTGACGGTCAGGCCCGGACCGATCACCGGTGTCGCCGCCGCGGCGAAGTTGGCCTGGTCCAGTTCGGCGAGCAGGCGGCGGCCGATCGCGTCGCCCTCCAGTCGGCTGCGGCGCTCGGCGTTGACCTCTGTCGCCAGCGTGTCACGTTGCCCGGTCAGTTCGTCGGTCGTCGCCTGGGTCGCGGTCACGCTGCCGGCCAGCACCTGGCGCGACTCCACGACGCCGGGGGCGGTGGCGCGGGCCTGGGACCAGGCCAGCACGAAGACGGTCGCGATCGCCACCGCGGCCAGCAACTGCCAGGCCCACTCGGCGCCGCGTCGGCGCGGCCGTCGGTCGCGGGCGGCGGCCGCGTAGCCGGGGTCGAGGTGTTCGGACAGCAGCGACCGGAGCAGCGACGGCACCGGGATCAGCGTCGGTGCCCCCGCCCGATGCTCGTTTCGTCCCGAGTCGAATCCCCCCAGCAGGCTCATGTCGGGTGCGCTCTCACCGGCATCGAGCGCGCGACCAGGGCGACCTGGGCCAGGTACAGCACACCCGACCACAGGTACATCGCCAGACCCCAGATGAGGAAGCCCCAGCCGCAGGCCAGCACCACCCGCGCCCACAGCGCGTCGTACTGGCCGAGCAGCACCAGCGGCAACCCCGACATCAGGGCGAACGTGGCGGCCTTACCGAGGTAGGTGACCGGCAGTGCGGCCAGGCCGCGGCGGCGGAGGACCGGCAGCGTCGCGGCGAGCACCGCGTCGCGGCCGAGCAGCGCGGCGACGATCCACCACGGCAGGGCGCCTGCGAACGCCATCGCGACCGGGACCACGACCATGTAGATGCGGTCCACGGCAGGGTCGAGCAACTCCCCCAGCCGCGAGGACTGATTGTCGAACAGGCGCGCGATCTTGCCGTCGGCCCAGTCGGAGAAACCACTGAACATCAGGATCGCGACCGCCCAGCCCAGCGCGCCGGGCACCAGGAGCAGGTAGAGGAACACCGGGACGAGCACCAACCGGATCACCGACAGAGCGTTGGGCACCGTGAGCACCCGGTCTGGTGGTGTCACGTTCCCGGTCCCAGCGCTGTCGCTCGGCGCCTCGGCCATGCCTAGAACCTAGCGGAACACCCCGGGCAGGCTCAGCGCGGACATCGACTCGTCGGAGAGCGGATTGTCGTGCACCATGTACGTCCACGTCGATGTCGGCCGGGCCAGCTTGGACAGGTCCACGCCGGGCTCGTCCTCGATCGAGGGCGCCGTGTCGAACGTCTGCTGAGCCGCCTCGATCGCGTCGGCGGCCAACGAGGCGAACGCGTCGACGGCCAACCGGTGGAATTCGTCGAGCGGGTTCTGCCGGCCGAGCGCGCGCAGGTGGATGCTCTCCCGGATGTCGGCGAGGAAGTCCAGATGGTCGGCCCAGCCGCGGTCCAGGTGGTAGAGCATGATCAGCCGGCAGATCGTGGCCAGCTTCTCCTCGGCGTCGGAGCCGAGCTGTTCGCACAGTTCGGCGTAGCGGTCCGGCGACAGCTCGGCGAGCTCGTCGCGCGCGGTGGTGGTACGCAGCAGGGTGTCCCGGCGCTCGACCAGGATGGCGCGCTGCTGGGCGATCAGCTGGTTGTAGCGCCAGGTGTTGGCGTGCACGTCGAGCAGCCTGCCCTCGGCGATGCGCTGGGCGTGTTCGAGCAGGCTGGCCGCCTTCGGGTGCACGACGCGACCGTCCTCGTCGCAGTCCAGCGGCAACTTGTTGGGTTCGAGGTGGGAGACCACGACGTCGTCCTCCCAGCTGGAGAAGAACACCGTCGAACCGGGATCGCCCTGACGCCCGGCGCGACCGCGCAGCTGGTTGTCGAGCCGTTCGGTGTGGTGACGTCCGGTGCCGATCACGTGCAGGCCGCCCAGTTCGGCGACCCGGTCGTGGTCCTGCTCGGCAGACCCACCCAGCCGGATGTCGGTGCCGCGACCGGCCATCTGGGTCGATACCGTGACCGCGCCCAGCGCGCCGGCCTCGGCGATGACGGCGGCCTCTTCGGCGTCGTTCTTGGCGTTGAGCACGACCGCCGGGATGCCGGCCTTCACCAGGCGCTCGTGCAGTTCCTCGGACTCGGCGACGTCACGCGTGCCGACCAGCACCGGCTGGCGGGTCTCGTGCACCTCGGCGATGTGTTCGATCAGCGCGGCGGTCTTGGCGGCGATCGAGACGTACACCCGGTCGGGTTCGTCCTCGCGAATGTTGGGTTTGTTCGGCGGTATCGGCGACACCCCGAGCTTGTAGAACTGGCGCAACTGTTCGCCGGCGGCCAGCGCGGTGCCGGTCATGCCGCACACTCGCGGATACCGGTTGATCAGCGCCTGCACGGTGATGGTGTCGAGCACTTCACCGGTCTCGGTGGTCTCGATCCCCTCCTTGGCCTCCACCGCGGCCTGCAACCCGTCCGGCCAGCGCTGCAGGGTCGCGATGCGACCGCGCGAGGCGTTGATCAGGTGGACCGCGTCGTCCCGGACGATGTAGTGCACGTCGCGCTGCAGCAGCACGTGGGCGTGCAGGGCGACGTTGATCTCGGTCAGCGTCGTACCCACGTGCTCCTCGGAGTACAGGTCGATACCGCCCAGCGCGGCTTCCAGCTTGCGTGCGCCGGCATCGGTCAGATGCACGTTGCGGCTGTCGGCATCGCTGGCGAAGTCGCGTCCCTCCTCGAGGTCACCGACCATGCGGATGAGCTCGACCCGCGGTGTCTCCCGGTGGCTGGTGCCGGCCAGCACCAGCGGGACCAGCGCCTCGTCGACGAGCACGGAGTCCGCTTCGTCGATGAGCGCGACGTCGGGGTTCGGCGAGACCAGATCGGCCACGTCGGTGACCAGTTGGTCGCGCAGCACGTCGAAGCCGACCTCGTTGACCGAGGCGTAGGTGATGTCGCGCTGGTAGGCGGTGCGACGCTCCTGGGCGGTCGACTCCGCGGTGATCCAGCCGACCGTCAGGCCCAGCGCCTCGATCAGCGGAGCCATCCACTCGGCGTCACGGCGGGCCAGGTAGTCGTTGATCGTGATGACGTGCACGTTGCGACCGGACAGCGCATACCCGGCGGCCGCGATGGCCCCCGACAGCGTCTTGCCTTCACCGGTGGCCATCTCGACGACGTCACCGGCGAGCATCCTCAGCGCGCCGAGCAGCTGGACATCGAACGGGCGCAGGCCGGTGGCGCGCTCGGCGGCCTCGCGGGCTATCGCGAGGAACTGCGGGATGTCCTGCGCATCGGCCAGGTCCTCGAGCTGCAGCAGCGTGGTCGCCTTGCGCATCTGCTCGTCGCCGAGGTCGGCGGCCTTGGCGGCGAACTCCTCGGCGGCGCGCACCTTGTCCATGGACCGGTCGTGGTCCTTTTCGGTGCTGGCGCCGAGCATCTTCCAGAATCGGCCGGACAATCGTCCCTGCGCCTTCTGAGCTGATTTCTGGGCCGGTTTGGATTCCGACTTCGATGAGGTGCGAGCCACACGATCACGGTACGCGTCTGCCTGCCGGCGCCGAGCGTGCGCGTCTCCCCCGACACGCCGGGCGCCGTCCCGATTCTGCGCCTGTTCTCGCCGCCCCGGACGTTCGTCGGCTTCCTGACCGCCGGCCGGCGGCGGCTGGGGTAGCTTCGCCGCAGGCGAGACCGCGGTGGAGGGGAGGTGGCACGGCTGTGGACACCGGGAACGCCGAGACGTTCGAGCCCACCCTCGACTGGAGCCGGGAGTGGCTGCACTCGGCGCAGTGGGTCGCCACAACCTTCGTACTGACCCTCATCTGCCTGCTGCTGGTGTTGGCCGCGCTGGCCCGTTTCACGGTGTGGGGGCGGCAGTTCTGGCGGGTCAGCGGTGACTACTTCACCGGCCGCGGCAGTGTCCCGGTCTGGTTGCTGTTCGGGTTTCTGCTGCTGTCGACGGTGATCTCGGTGCGGATCAACGTGCTGCTGACCTACTACGTCAACGACCTGTTCACGGCGCTGCAGGTGGCGTTTCAGGGGGGCGCTTCGGGCGCGGGTCGCGACAGCGGCATCGCCGGCTTCTGGGCGACGATGGTGGTCTTCGCGGTGCTCGCCGGCTGCTACATCGTGAGGCTGCTGGCCGACCTGTACGTCACGCAGCGGTTCATCATGCGCTGGCGGGTGTGGCTGAGCCGCCGGTTCATCGACGGCTGGCTGCATGATCGCGCCTACTACCGGTCGCAGTTCGCCGGCCGCCAGATCGACAACCCCGAACAACGGATCCAGCAGGACGTCGACATCTTCACCACCGGCGTCGGCGGATTCACCAACAACCCGATGTACCACTCGGGGCACACGCTGCTCTTCGGCGCGGTGGAGGCGGTGTTGTCGGTGCTCTCGTTCGGCCAGATCCTGTGGCGGCTGTCGGAGTCCCTGACGGTCGGCGGCCTGACACTGCCACGTGCGCTGTTCTGGATCGTGCTGGTCTATGT
Organism: Mycolicibacterium poriferae; assembly: GCF_010728325.1. Next base: position 3,483,325 of record NZ_AP022570.1, on the reverse strand, counting down.
CACCGTCGCGACCATCGTCGCCTTCGTCATCGGGCGGCCGCTGATCCGGCTGAGCTTCGTCAACGAACTACGCAACGCCAGCTTCCGCTACGGACTGGTCCGGGTGCGGGAGGCGGCCGCCGCGATCGGCCTCTACCGCGGCGAGCGGGCCGAAGGCGCGCTGTCGAAGGGTCGCCTGGACGCCGTGATGGACAACTATCGGCACTGGCTGAACCGGATGATGCTGTTCTTCGGCTGGAACGTGTCGATGAGCCAGGCGATCAACCCGCTGCCCTGGTTGGTGCAGGCGCAGGGACTGTTCGCCGGGCGGTTGACATTCGGAGATGTGTGGCAGTCCTCCAACGCGTTCGCCGCGATCCACGACTCGCTGTCGTTCTTCCGTAACGCCTACGACCAGTTCGCCAGCTATCGGGCCGCCATCATCCGGCTCGACGGGTTGGTCGACCAGAACGTCCTCGCGGCGACGTTCCGCGGCGTCGACAGCCTGGAATCCGCCGACGATGCCGTCGCGGTCGACGGCGTCGAAGTGCGCCGGCCCGACGGCACGGTGCTGCTGGACGCCCTGGATCTGCAGGTGTCGCCCGGCGAGGGCCTGGTGATCTGCGGGCCGTCCGGGATCGGGAAATCGGTGCTGCTGCAGAGCCTGGCCGGCCTGTGGCCGTACGCATCCGGGCGGGTGCGGTTGCCGGCCGGCAGCGACGCGGTGATGTTCGTGCCCCAGCTGCCGTATCTGCCGTTGGGCGATCTGCGCTCGGTCGTGACCTACCCCCGCCGAGGCGGCGACGACGACCGCGCGATCCAGCGGGCGCTCATCGACGTCGATCTGCCCCAGTTGGTGCTGCGGCTCAACGAGGTCGCCGAGTGGGCCACGATGCTCTCGGTCGGCGAGCAGCAGCGCATCGCCTTCGCCCGCGTCCTGCTGGCCAAGCCGAAAGCGGTCTTCCTCGACGAGTCGACCTCGGCGATGGACGAGAAGCTGGAGTCGGTGCTCTACGAGCGCCTGCGCGCTGCACTGCCCGACGCGGCCATTGTCACCGTCAGCCACCGCTCGACCGTGCACGGCTTTCACGAAAAACGGCTGGAGCTGCTCGGCGACGGGAAATGGCGCCTGACGCGACTCGCTGCATCGCCCTGACCGGCTCCGTCACGCCGAAGACGGATTGTCACGGTACTTTGCCCGGGTGGAAATGTTCACCCCGACACTGGACTGGGGCAGCGAGCTGTGGACCTCGCTTCTGTGGATCGCCAAGGGGTGGGCGATCGCCGCGGTCGCCACCTTCGTCATCCTGGTTCTGATCGTCCGATTCACCACCTGGGGTCGGCAGTTCTGGCGGGTCACCCGCGGCTACTTCACCGGCCCGGACAGTGTGGTGGTCTGGCTGTGGCTGGCCGGCCTCCTGCTGATGGTCATCACCAGCGTGCGGCTCTCGGTGCTGTTCAGCTTCCAGGGCAACGACATGATGACCAGCTTCCAGGTCATCGCCGCCGGCCTGGGCTCCGACAACGAGGCGGTCAGGGAATCCGGCGCCGACGGATTCTGGCTCTCGATGACGGTTTTCGCCGTGCTCGCCGTGCTCAACGTCGCCCTCATCATGCTCGACCTGATCGCCACCCAGCGGTTCATGCTGCGGTGGCGGACCTGGCTGACCGACCAGCTCACCGGCGACTGGCTCGACGGCAAGGCCTACTACCGCGCCCGGTTCATCGACGACACCATCGACAACCCCGATCAGCGCATCCAGATGGACATCGACATCTTCACCACCGGTGTCGGTGCACTGCCCAACACCCCGAACAACACCTCCCAATCCACGCTGCTGTTCGGTGCGGTCGCCTCGATCGCGGCGATGATCTCGTTCACCACGATCCTTTGGAACCTGTCGGGTCCGGTGACCTTGCCGCTGGTCGGCGTCGAGTTGCCGCGCGCGATGTTCGTGATCGGCATCGTCTACATCGTGTTCGCCACCGCGGTGGCGTTCTGGATCGGCCGGCCCATCATCACGCTGGCGTTCCTCAACGAGAAGTTCAACGCCGCGTTCCGGTATGCCTTGGTGCGGCTACGGGACGCCGCCGAGGCGGTGGCCTTCTACCGGGGCGAGCTCGCCGAACGCACCGGGCTGCGCCGCCGATTCGAGCCGATCGTCGACAACTACAAGCGCTACGTCAATCGCATGGCCAAATTCCTCGGCTGGAACCTCGGCATCACCCAGGCCCAGGAACTCATCCCCTACATCGTGCAGTTCCCCCGCTTCTACAGCGGAGAGATCACCTTGGGGCAGCTGTCGCAGACCGCGAGCGCGTTCCGGGAGATCCTGTCCGGGCTGTCGTTCTTCCGCAACGCCTACGACAACTTCGCCGGCTACCGCGCGGCCATCATCCGCCTGCACGGCCTCGTCGTCGCCAACGAGGAGGGCCGCGAGCTGCCCACGCTGGGTTGCGAGGACTGCGAGGGCGGCCGCGTCGAGATGAAGGGCGTCTCGGTGCGCACGCCGGACGGGCGGCAGTTGGTCGAACCACTCGACGTCACCCTGCACCCGGGCGACAGCCTGGTGATCACCGGGCCGTCGGGCAGCGGCAAGACCACGCTGTTACGCAGCCTGGCCCAGCTGTGGCCGTTCTGCTCCGGGACGCTGCGGAGGCCCGGCGGCGAGGGCGCCACGATGTTCCTGTCGCAGCTGCCCTACGTGCCGCTGGGTGATCTGCGCACCGTCGTCGCCTATCCGAACAGCACCGACGACATCACCGACACGCAACTACGTGACGTGCTGACCACCGTCGCGCTGCCACATCTGGTCGACCGGCTGGACGAGGTGCAGGACTGGGCCAAGGTGCTCTCCCCCGGTGAGCAGCAGCGCGTGGCGTTCGCGCGCATCCTGCTGACCCGGCCCGAGGCGGTGTTCCTGGACGAGTCGACCTCGGCGCTGGACGAGGGTCTGGAGTTGATGCTCTACCAGCTGGTGCGGGACCGGCTGCCGGACACCATCCTCGTCAGCGTCAGCCACCGCAGCACCGTCGAGCAGCACCACAGCCAGGAGCTGCAGCTGCTCGGCGACGGCCGCTGGCATCTGGGCGAGGTCGGCGAAGAGCCGGCTCGCAGCTAGTCTCGGGCTGTCGCGGCCTGTTGCTCGGTGGTCTGCGCCTCCGCGGGCTGCGCGGTGTGTTCTCCCGCCCGCCTCGCGGCGTGTTCTCCCGCCCGCCTCGCGGCGTGTTCTCCCGCCCGCCGCGCGGCGTGTTCTCCCGCCCGCCGCGCTGCGTGTTCTCCCGCCCGCCGCGCTGCGTGCTCTCCCGCCCTCCTCCCGAAGAACGAGCCTTCGCCCAGCTGCGTCCCACTCGCGTAGCCCTTGCCGTCCTGGGCGATGTTCGACGCGCAGGCGCCCGCCGCGTACAGCCCGCGCACCGCGCTGCCGTCCTCGCGCAGCACCTCACCGTCGATCGAGACCTTGAGTCCGCCCATCGTGAATCCGGAGTACATCGCCCGCCCGAGCGACAGATCGAACGCCGCCCACGGGCCGTGGTCCTGCGCCGCGAGATACTCCGGCTGCTTGTGGAAATCGGGGTCTTCGCCGGCCGCGGCATGGGTGTTGTACCGCTCGAGCGTCGCGGCCAGGTTGCCCTCCGGGATGCCCAGAGCCTCCGCCATCTCGGCCACCGTCTCCCAGCCGTCGATGAACTTGATCAGCGGCATCTCCGGCATCTGCATGTGTGCCTCGTCGACGATCAGATACGCGGTCTGGTCGGGCTGTTCGAGGACGAACGCCGAGGTACGCGAGTGGTAGGAATCCTCGGCGACGAACCGCTTGCCCTCGGAGTTGACGATGACGCCGGTCAGCAGTATCTCGGGCGGATAGGCGGCCGCGGTGATGAACAACTGGTCCATGTTCGTCGCCACGCCCCCCGCCGAGACGCCCAGTTTGATGCCCAGCCCGTCGTCGTTCGGGTTGCCCAGAATGTAGGGCGCGACCATGCCGTGGTGTTTGGTCTTGCGTTCCTGGCCCAGCGCGGGCGTGTACTCGGCGACCATGTCCGCGTTCATCGCGAACCCGCCCGCGGCGATCACCACGGAATCGGCTTTGACGTAACCGCTTTCGCCGAAATGCTTCCAGCGCACGCCCACGATGGCGCCGTTGCCGTCGACGACGAGTGCGGTGGCACCGGTCTCGTAGCGCATCGTGACACCGAGCGACTCGGCGCGCTTGAGCAGCAGGTCGATGACCATGGCGGCGCCGCCGAGTTCCCCCGGCACCGGAACCGAATGTCCGCGGGGAGCGGGCTTGGCCTGCTCGCAGAACGGCCACACCTTCTCGTTTCCGGTGTAGGACAACCCCTCGGTGCCGGGCGGGACGACGACCTTGCCCGGGTAGTAGCTGCGTTCGAACTGGAACCCGAGATCCTCGAGCCAGTCGAAGTGCTCGACGCTGCCGTCGCAGTACGCGCGGATCTTGTCGTGCTCGGGTTCCCGGGATTGTGTGACCAGGTACTTGTACATCTCGTCGGGCGTGTCGTCGTGCCCGGTGGCGCGCTGCACGGCGGTACCGCCGCCGAGATAGAAGTGGCCGCCGGCCATCGACGTGGTGCCGCCGGCGTCGGCGCCCTTCTCCAGGACCAGAACTCGCGCGCCGGCTGCGGCGGCGCTGACGGCCGCGCAGCCGCCGGCGATGCCGAAACCGAGCACGACGACGTCGGTCTCGTCGGACCAGTCGTCGACGTCGGCGACGGAGACCGTCTCGGGGACTTGCTGCATGCTCATCTCTTCTCCTGGCTCACTTGGTCTTTCACGTAGCTGAAGTACGTGCGGATGTCCGGCGGCAGGCAGGCGATCTCCAGGTAGGGCACCCCCGACTGCGGCGCGGAAAGGTAGGCAAAGCGCATACCTCCCGGCATCGTGCCCTCCATGACCGCGGGAGCGCCGCTCTGTGCCGCCTGGTCGAGCGCGGCGGTGAACGCGTCGGAATCACCGATGTCCCGGCAGATGTGGTGCAGACCGGGGCCGCAGCGCTCGAGGAACTCGCTGTAGACGCTGTCGCCGGAAGTCGGCGCGATCACCTCTAGTTGCATGTCACCGGCGTAGCTGAGGGAGATGTCCGCCACGCAGTCGGCGGGCTCTCCGCGATAGGTGCAGGTGTCCGGGGCGAAGTGCACACCGGGCATGCGGAACCATCTCGGGACGCCCAGCAACGCGCTCAGCGTCGTCTCGGTGGCGGTCAGGTCGTTCGTCACCCACGCGATCTGGACAGGTGTCTGGTCAAGCATCGGTTCGACAATATCGCTCCCGCGCCGCGCAAGCTAGAACGTGTTCTAATTCTGCGCCAGAAAGTCGGCGATCAGCGCCATCTGGGTGTCGAAGACCTCGGCGGGGTCGCTGAAGGTGTCGGCGCCGTACTGGCCGAAGACTTCGAGACTGATCGCGCCGACCAGGGTGGCCCACACGGTCAGGCACCTGGCGGCCGCCACGTCGCCTGCGGGAAGGTCGTACTCGCTGCGCAACGCCGCCAGATCACGTGAGAGATGCGGTGCGACAACGCCGTTCGGATCAGGAATGTCGCCATCGGCGATGCCCAGGCTCACCGCGGCGAACACCATGCCGACCACCCGGGTGCCGGGCCCCACGGTCCTGTCCCGCGGTGCGTGGTAGCCGGGCACGGGGCTGCCGTAGAGCAGGGCCCAGCTCGCCGGCTGGCTCAGTGCCCACCGCCGCGCGGCGCGGCCGATCGCGGTCAGTTGCTCACGCCAGGTGCCGGTCTCGGGCCGGGCGCGCTCGACCGCGTCGGCCAGTTCGGTGTAGGCGTCGACGAGCAGCAGCGTCAGCAATTCGTCTCGGCTGGCCACGTACCGGTACACGGCCGAGGACACCATCCCCAGCTCGCGCGCGATCGCACGCAGGGACAGGCCCACTGCTCCCTCGCTGATCAGCTGGTGTCGGCCCAGCTCGACGATGCGACGTTCGATGCGGTCGCGGGACTCCTGGCGTTTGCCCACGGGTCCAGTCTGACACAAACCGAGATCACCGCTCTTGCTTTGACCTCGTTCGCGTGTCACCCTGATTCGAGAGCATTGCTCTCGTCATAGGTCAGGGAAAGGATCAAACGATGACCCAGCGCTACGACGTACCCGGGTTGGGTGCGCGGGTGTTCAACGCCGCCATCCGCCGGCTCGCGGAAGCGGGGATCAGCATCCAGGGCAGCACTGCGCTGCGGGTGCGAGGCCGCGTCTCGGGGCGGTCACGCGCCGTGGTGGTCAATCTGCTGACTGCCGACGGGCGGGCCTACCTGGTCTCTCCGCGCGGGAACACCCAGTGGGCGCGCAACGTACGCGCCGCCGGCGAGGTCGAGCTGGGTCCGCCGCGACGCCCCACGCGGCACACCGTCGTCGAGATCGACGACGAGGCCAAGCCCGAACTGCTGAGTCGTTACCTACGCCGCTGGTATTGGCAGGTCAAAACCCATGTCGGCGGTCTGACGCCGACCTCGGGGCCGGCTGAGCTGGAGCGTGTCGCCCCGTCGATCCCGGTGTTCGAACTTTTGGACTGACTTCGTGCCAGGAAAGCTTCTGTGTCAGGGGATCGCCGGGGCCGGCAGCGTCACCGAAGCCGCCGAGATGACGTCCTCTCGGGCCTGCTGGCTGGTCACCTGCCAGGACACTGCGGCGGGGAAGCTACCCCAGGTGCTGTTGAACATGCCGATCAACACCGTGCGCCCGTCCGGAGTCGGCGTGTAGACCGGACCACCCGAATCGCCCTTCTGGCTCACCACGCCATTGGCCATCGTGAACCACCCGTTGTTGACCGCCTGGACGGTGCCGCAACTCTCCCCCGTCACCACCCCGAAATGGCAGACCGGCATCCCCGCCACGGGAACCACCGCGGGATCGGTGACGAGCACCCGGCCGCCGGGCAGCACATTGTTGACCGCCACGTCGCTGGCCAGATGAACCACCAGCCAATCCGTGATCTGGTGGTTGGTGTCGATCGTGGTTCCGTCGGGGGTGTTGTCCCGGAACGAGCCCTGGGTGCCGATGACATGGCCGCTCTGGTCGGTCACCAGCCCGGACGCGCGGCAATGGCCGGCCGTGAAGGCCACCCGGGTCTGCGGGTCGACGTAGCCGAGAGTGCAGCGCACCCGGTCCTGCCGAATCTCCATGCCGGGATACACCAGGACCCCGGGTTGGGCTTCGGCCGCAGGAGTGACCAGGGTCAGGGCGAGGACCGGAGCGATCAGCGCGAGCAGCAGGTGTCGCAGTCGCCGCAATGACAACCTGGGCACCGGAGACGGTGTCCGCGTAGCTGTCTCGACAGGCGACCCAACAGGCATCTCAGTAGGCACTGCCCCCTCCGCTCTCCCCGTGAAGTGAGGTGTCGGCTACCGCCCCTCGAGTGGTATCAGGTTTGGTACCCGAACGAGACTCTTTTGATGCAGACGGTATAACTGCCTCATCGCGGCCCGATAACGGGGCGTTACACGCGCTCGGGGTGCGTGCCGCTCAGGAGTCGAAGCCCAGGCCGGCAGCGTCGAGGGCGCGCAGCAGCAGATTGCGCCGGCCCGCCGAGTGATCGGCGCGGTCGAGCGACCAGCGCGTTGCCTGGATACCGGCACTGGCCAGCGGCTCCGGGGGAAACGGCAACGGCTTCTTGCGCACCATCTCCAGCCCGGTTCGCGCGGTCGTCGCCCCGTCGAGCAGGTCCAGGCAGACATCGGCGGCGAACCTGGTGGCGCCCACCCCGAGTCCGGTGAAGCCGTTGACGTAGGCCACCCGACCTTCGCGCGCCAGACCCCAGTGCGCGCAGAAGCGGGTGTTGGTGTCGATCGGTCCGGCCCAGCGGTGGGTGAACGTCACGTCGTCGAGCTGCGGGAACGTGATGAAGAAGTGAGCGGCCAACCGGCGGTAGCTGTCGGTGCGGTCTTCGTATGACGAGTCGATGCGACGACCGAAGTGGTAGATCGCGTCGTAACCGCCCCACACGATCCTGTTGTCGGCGGTCAATCGGTAGTAGTGGAACTGGTTGGCCGAATCGCCGACGCCCTGCCGGTTGCGCCAGCCGATGCGGTCGAACTGTGCCTCCGACAGGGGTTCGGTCGCCAGCACGTAGTCGTAGACCGGCACCGTGTGGAAGCGGTTGCGGCGCAACAGGCTGGGAAAGACGTTGGTGGCCAGCACCACCTGACGGCAGGTGATGACCGGGCCGTCGGTGTGCACGCGCAGCGCCGCCCCGCCGGAGATGAGCTGCCGCGCGGTGGTGTGTTCGTGCACGTCCACGCCGGCCTCGACGCAGGCGCGGGCGAGTTCCAGCGCCAACTTGGCCGGGTCGACGATCGCGCACGTGTCCGGGCTGAAGAGTCCCGCCAGATACGTCGGCGAGTCCACCTCGGCGCGGACCTGGGCCTGGTCGAGCACCCTGCCCTGGCCCTGCCCGGCCGCCTCCTCGAGCCACTCGATCTGGTGCGGTTCGGTGGCCACGGTGAGCATCCCGGTGCGCTGCCAGTCGACCTGCAGGCCGAGTTCGGCGATCTCGGCCTGCATGCCGTCGAGATTGTCCATCCCCATGTGCTCGAGGGCGTCGATCTCGTTGGGCCAGCGAGACTTTCCGTTCTCGTAGCCGTGGGTGAGGCTGGCGTCGACGAATCCGCCGTTGCGCCCGGAGGCGGCCCACCCGATCCGGTCGGCCTCGATGAGCACGATGCGGCGATCGGGGTGACGGCGCGCCGCGTGCAGGGCGCTCCACAGGCCGGTGTATCCCCCGCCGACCACGAGCAGGTCGCACGTCGTCGGACCGGCTGCCGGGGGATGCTCCGGACGTTCGGTGTCCAGCCACACGGACCCCAGTGTGGTTGCGGCCAGCGAACGGTCGATCAGGGCTGCGTCGACCTCGGCGTCGAACACCGTCTTCATGACGCGCACATTACGGCTTGACGTGGGCGGGTGTCGCCGTCTGGGGCGCGCGGGTGGGCTGCCAACCCGGTGGCCCGAAGAGGTAACCGAGCCTGTCCCGCAGCCCGGTGGCTGCGCGTACGTCACGGGCGATGGCCCGGTACTCGTGGGTCTGCAGCGTCCAGATGTTGAACGTGTCCACCGGCTTGGTCAGCCCGTAGTGCGGCCGGAACAGCTCGCGCTGGAACGTGCCGAACAACCGGTCCCAGATGATCAGGATGCCGCCGTAGTTCTTGTCCAGGTACTCGGGATCCATGCCGTGGTGCACGCGATGGTGCGACGGCGTGTTGAACACGAACTCGAACGGCGCCCACATCCTGCCGATGCGCTCGGTGTGGATCCAGAACTGATAGATCAGGCTCAACGAGAAACTGAAGAACACCATCCACGGCGGAACGCCCAACAGCGGCAACGGGATCCACATCAGGATCTCCCCGCTGTTGTTCCACTTCTGACGCAGCGCGGTCGCGAAGTTGAAGTAGCGGCTGGAATGGTGGGCCTGATGGGTGGCCCAGATCAGCCGTACCCGATGAGCGGTGCGGTGGTAGGCGTAGAACAGCAGATCGACCCCGACGATCGCGATCACCCAGGTGTACCACTGCCCCGCCGACAACTGCCACGGCGCTATATAGGCGTAGATCGCCGCATACCCGAGCAGGGCGAGGAACTTCCAGGCGCCCATGGTGAACACCGAGACCAGGCCCATCGAGATGCTGGCCCAGGAGTCGCGGGCCTGATGTGAGCCCGAACTCGGTCGGCCCGTCTCGTCGACCAGATGCTCCAGCTTGCGCGCGGCGCTCCACTCGATGATCAGCAGCAGCAGGAAGAACGGGATCGCGAACAACACCGGGTCGCGCATCGGTGGTGGCAGCACTTCGAGCAGATCCACGGCAACCACCTTCCTACCGGAAGCTCAACACGTCGTCGCCCCACGCGCGGCGCACGTCGGCGTCGAGGTCGTCGATCACGGCGTCGGTCTTGTCGATGACGAGGGTGGCCCGGCGGTCGGCGTCGTAGGGATGCCAGGCCGGTTCCCCGCCCGGGCCGTCGGGACGGCCGTGGCGCGCGAAGTTCGTCCAGCGGGCGCGCAACCTCTCGGACACCTGCTGCCCGGCCTTGCGCCCACCCAGCGCGAACGTCGGGTCCTTGCGGCCGGAGCCGAGGTTGCCCCACACGAACGGCAACTCGGTGGCGTGCGCGGCGTGCAGGCGCACGAGCTTCAGGAACGGGGTGGCGAAGTCGAACCGGTACAGGTAGACCGGCGCGACCGCGCGGTGCCCGTCGGCGAACCAGATCGAGGGCATCCGGAAACCCAGGTCGCTGCTGAGGCCCATGCCCTTGACCTTGCCGCGGCCGCGGTAGGTCCCGTCCAGGTCCGCGGGGCTGGGCAGCCGCACGTCCGGCTGTTCGGAGGCGATCTGGGCGAACATCGCCTTGACGCGTTCCGGCGTGACGGGCATCAACGGCGACTTCATGTACCGGAACAGCGCGGCCTCGTTCTTGTTGGTGCCGATGATCAGCGGCACCGGGTGCGTCATCCCCCGCCGCGCGGTGGCGATCGGGTAGTCCGGGACAACGTCGCCGTCGACGATCGGGGCGAACGCGAGAAGGCCCGGCGTGTTGACCGGCACCTCGTCGAACACCGTGCGGGACGCCTCCACGACAGCCTGGGTCGGCAACCCGTGCAGGCGGTCGAGGTCGCCGGTTCCGAGGTCGAGCACCTCGAGGAAGCGGGCGGCCACCCGGCGGGCGCGTTCGGTGTCATAGGACGACGTCGCCGGGGAGCTCTGCGCGATCGCCGCGCTGAACAGGCCGGCGGCAGCGGGGCTGCCCAGCAGCGTGGTGACCACCCCGCCGCCGGCGGACTCACCGAACAACGTCACCTTGGCCGGGTCACCGCCGAAGGCGGCGATGTTGTCGCGGACCCACTCCAGGGCGGCGAGCACGTCGCGCAGACCGAGGTTGGTGGCGAAGCGTTCGCTGTCGGCGCCCAGGGTGGGCAGTTCCAGGAAGCCGAACGCGCCGAGCCGGTAGTTGACGGTCACGACGATCACGTCGCCGCCGGTGGCCAGCGCGGCACCGTGGTAGAGCGGCTGACTGGCAGAGCCCAGCACGTAGGCTCCGCCGTGGACCCACACCATCACCGGCTTGCCGTCGCCGGGCTGGGTGTCGGGGGGTGCCCAGACATTGAGCGACAGGAAATCGTCGCCCTGCGGTGCGCCGAGGTCGATCGGGATCTTGGGATCGGTGGGTTGGGGGCACACCGGGCCCACGCGCGACGCGTCGGCGGGTTCGGTCCACTTCTGCGGCGGCTGGGGTGCGCGCCACCGCAGTTCGCCGACGGGCGCGGCGGCGTAACGCACGGCCTTCCAGGCCTTGACGATGCCGTTGTCGACCCCGCGGACCGGGCCGTGGGTGGTGTCGACCACCGGGCGGCCGTCGGCTGGGCGACGGGTGGTGGCTTCCGCAGTCATCCCGAGCTCCTTCGATCGACGGTGCGGCAGCGCGCCGGCTGCCACAGCGGTACGTAACTGTACCAGCGTGCGGGCGCGTCCTCATTGTGGCTGTTCACGGCGTGTCCAGGGGCGCAACACCGGACGTTGTGCCGCGGCGGGCGGTCAACGCCCGCGCCAACAGCACCAGCGCCACGCCGGCGATGGGCACGCCGAGCAATCCCACCCGCAGGCTCGCCGTGTCGGCGACCACGCCCACGAGCAGCGGCGCACCCAGAAATCCGACGCGCATCAGCCAGGTCAGCACCGTCAGGCCGGTTCCGGCCCGCAGTCCCGGCAGCTCGTCGGCCGCGCGCATCGCCGCGGGCACCACCGTCGCCACACCCAGTCCCGCCGCGGCGAAACCCGCGATGGTGCCCGGCACCGACGGAAATGCCAGCGCGGCACCCATCCCGGCGGCGGCCACCACCCCGCCGGCGCGGGTCACGGCACGGTCGCCGAAGCGATCGACCAGTCGGTCGCCGAGCAGCCGACCGACGAACATGGACCCGACCAGCGCGACATAGCCGAGCGCCGCGACCGAGCCCGGGGCGTCCAGGCTGTCGCGCAGATACAGCGTCGCCCACGAACTGCCGGCATCTTCGACGGTGGCGCCCGCGACGGCGATCCCGACCAGCGCCGCCAGCGTGATCCAGACCGCCGAGGGCACCGGGCGGTCGCCGGCCCGCCCCGCCGAAGGGTGTTCGTCGTGGTCGGCGCCGGGCAGCAGGTGTGGATAGGCCACGATCACCAGCCCGCAGAACAGGGTCGCCGCACCGGCCAGATGCCCGCCGCGCGGAATGTGCAGCGCGATCGCCGCGGCCCCCGTCAACCCGCCCACGATGGCTCCCACCGCCCACACCGCGTGCAGGGAGTTGATGATCGAACGGCCGTAAAGTCGTTGCAGGCGAAGTCCGTTGACGTTCTGGGCGACGTCGGTCACCCCGTCGCTGGCCCCGGCGACGAACAGGGCGCCGGCGAACAGCAACGGCGCGGGTGCCATCCCGGCGGCCACGATGAACCCGGCCAGCAGCATGGTCGTCACCAAGGCCACCCGCGCCGAACCGAAACGGCGGATCAGCACGGCCGCTGCGATGCCGGCCAGTAGCGCCCCCGCCGAGAACGCCGCCACGGCCGCACCGAATCCGGCATTGGACATCCCGAGATCCGATTTGATCTCGGGATAGCGCGGCAGCAGGGTGGCGAACAGCGCCCCGTTGCTGAAGAACAGGGCCGCCACGGCCAGCCGGGCCCGGCGGTGGTTGACCTCGCCGCCGATCGGCGGTTCGGTCGCCATGCCCGCGAGATTACCGGCCGCCCCTGCGCAACTGCGCCCGCCCGGGCCCCTGGGCGGGGATGTTGGGCTCAGATGCGCAACGGCAGGCAAGATTGGCGGCATGGCAACCGAAGTGGCGGCGCAACCGCCCTCCTCGCTGATCGACCTCGCCCAGCGTTACGGGGTGGCGGCGGACTACGAGGACTGGAGCGGCCGGCGGGTCAGCGCCGGCGCGACCACGCTGATCGCCGTCCTCGAGGCGCTGGGTGTACCCGCCGCCACCGAGGAGGACCGGGCCGCCGCCCTGGCCGATCACGACCGGCAGTACTGGACGCGGTCGTTGCCGCCGTCGATCGTCGGGCGCCACGGCGTGACCACACCGTTCTGGGTGCACGTCACCCACGGTGATCCGGTCCGGCTGTGGATGCGCCTGGAGGACGGCAGCGTGCGCACCGGTCTGCGGCAGCTGGAGAACAACCGGCCGCCGTTCGACCTCGACGGCCGCTCGGTCGGCGAGGCCACCTTCGAACTGCCCGCGGATGTGCCGATCGGCTACCACCACCTGCACATGCAGGTCGGTCCCACCGACATCAGCACGCCGGTCATCGTCGCGCCCGCCAAGCTGGATGTGCCGACCCGGCTCGGCGGCGGCCGCGCCTGGGGCCTGGCCGCCCAGCTCTACAGCGTCCGCTCCGAGAACTCCTGGGGGGTCGGCGATCTGACCGACCTCACCGACCTGGCGGTGTGGTCGGCCGCCCAGCACGGAGCCGGTTTCGTGCTGGTCAACCCGATGCACGCGGCCGCCCCGACCGCGCCGATGGAACCCTCGCCCTACCTGCCGACGTCGCGCCGTTTCGTCAACCCGATCTATGTGCGGGTCGAGGCCATCCCCGAGTACGCCCTGTTGCGTCACCGGGGTCGGATCCGCAAAGCCCGGCAACAGGTGCAGTCCCGGGCCGCGCGCGCCGAGCAGATCGACCGCGACAGCGCCTGGAAGGCCAAGCGCGCGGCGTTGGAGAGCGTCTACCTCGTCGAGTTCTCGGCCGGCCGTGAGATCGCCTACGCCGCGTTCCGGGCTCGGGAGGGTCGCAGCCTCGACGACTTCGCCACCTGGTGCGCCCTGGCCGAACACCACGGCGCGGACTGGCATGAGTGGCCGGCCGAGCTGCAGCACCCGCGCAGCGAGGCGGTGGCCCACTTCGCCGTGGAGCATGAGGCGGAGGTGGACTTCCACCGCTGGCTGCAGTTCGTCGTCGACGAGCAGTTCGGCGCCGCGCAGCGCTCGGCCGTGCAGGCGGGGATGGCGCTGGGCATCATGGCCGACCTCGCCGTCGGCGTCGATCCCGACGGTGCTGACGCCTGGGCGCTGCAGGACGTGCTGGCGCTCGGAGTGACGGCAGGGGCGCCACCCGACGAGTTCAATCAGCTCGGTCAGGACTGGTCACAGCCGCCGTGGCGGCCCGACCGGCTGGCCGAGGCGGCCTACGAGCCGTTCCGTGCGCTGGTGGCCGCGGTGTTGCGGCACGCGGGCGGGGTGCGCATCGACCACATCATCGGGTTGTTCCGGTTGTGGTGGATACCGAAGGGTGCGCCGCCCACGGAGGGCACCTACGTGCGCTACGACCACGAGGCGATGATCGGCATCGTCGCCCTGGAGGCCTACCGCGCCGGTGCGGTGGTGGTGGGCGAGGACCTGGGCACGGTCGAACCCTGGGTGCGCGACTACCTGCGCGACCGCGGTCTGTTCGGCACGTCGATCCTGTGGTTCGAGCAGGACGACGAGGGACGCCCATTGCCCGCCGAGCGGTGGCGCGAATATTGCCTGTCCGCGGTCACCACCCACGACCTGCCGCCGACGGCGGGCTATCTGGCCGGCGTGCACGTGCGACTGCGGGCCGAATTGGACCTGCTCACGCGCCCGGCCGCGGAGGAGCTTGCCAGTGACCGGGCCGGGCAGCAGGCCTGGATGGCCGAGTTGCGCCGGGTCGGTCTGCTCGGCGACGACCGCGACGAGAACGACGGTGACGGTGCCGACGGTGCCGACGGTGCCGACGATGGTGACGGTGCCGACGTCGACGCGGTGGTGTTGGCCCTGCACCGCTACCTGGGCCGCACCCCGTCGCGGTTGCTGGCGCTGTCGCTGGCTGACGCCGTCGGTGAGGTGCGCACCCAGAATCAGCCCGGCACCACCGACGAGTACCCCAACTGGCGAGTTCCGCTGGGTGGCCCGGACGGCCGGCAGGTGCTGCTCGAAGGCCTGTTCACCGACGCCCGGGCGGCTGCGCTGTGCGAGGCGATGCGCAACTCGGTCGAGCCGCGTCGATGACGCCGGGCCGCAACCAGGTCGAGCGACGCCGATGCCGCTCGAGCGCTGAGTGTGTCGTTGTCGCACGCAGCGGCCGGCGACACTGCGCCCCTTCGTCCCGCTCGACGCTGTAACGCCGACGGCTTCTGCAGCGGTTTCACATTCGGCACGGCTGCGATATGTTCGCAGCGCACCACGAGGCGAGGAGAACTGCGTGAGGAAAGTCGCTGTGCTCGGCAGCGGGCTCGTCGTAGCCGGCACGGCCGCGCTGATGGGCGCCGGCGTGGCGCTGTCGCAGCCGTCGGTCGAGACCTCTCCCTACAACGTGGTCGGTGAGCAGTACGGACGCGCGCTGGCGATCCTGAAGAGCCAGGGCGTGAAGGCGTACTTCGGCGGTTCGACGGGCAGCGCGTTGCCGCAGTCCTCCTGCCTGGTCGATCACCAGAAGGTGACCAGCGGCGGCCGGATGCTGCTGAAGTTGGACTGCACCCAGGCCGCGGCCGACCAGATCGCCGCCATGGGACCCACGGGCGGGCCCCGCGTCGGGGCCAACGGTGTGACAACTGTCACCCCCACCCCGATGGTGCCGATCCCGGGCGCACCCGGGGCGGGCTCCCCGGTGGTCGCGGGTCCGCCGCCCGGCATGGGCGCGCCGATCGTCGCCAACACCTCACCCCAGCCCTGACAGCTACCCGGGACCCGCGGTCCCGGTAACCGGCCGCGCGGGTTCTAGACTGGCGGGAAGACCCTCGAGTTCACCACCGATGGAGTGCCCGCAATGTTGCGTCCGCGTCGTTTCCGCGATGAAGTCGATCCCGGCCCCGTTCAGATCCAGGCCCGCAAGGTCCAATTCGACGTCGCGGACGCGCCACTGCACTGGATTCCGGGGCATCCGGCGGCTTCGCACGTGGTCAGTGTGCTGAATTTGGTGCTTCCGGCCGGTGAGCGCTGGTTCGTCCAGACCTTCAACGAGGCGCTGCCGATGGTCAAGGACCCCAAACTGGCCGACGACATCCGCGGTTTCGTCGGGCAGGAGGCCACCCACGCCGACGTGCACGAGCAGGTGCTGCACTCGTTCATGGAGGCCCGTGGGGTGGACCCGGCGCCGGTCGTCGCGCAGGTCGAACACCTCTTCCGGGAGGCGCTGGCGCCGCCGACGACAACCGATCCGACGCGCCGGCTCAACCACCTCAGCGACCGGTTGTGGCTGATCGCGGCCATCGAGCACTACACCGCCGTCATGGGGGACTTCGCGCTGAACTGCACCTGGGACGACTACGGGGCCGATCCCACACTGGTCGACCTGTTCCGTTGGCACGGCAGTGAGGAGGTCGAGCACCGCAGCGTCGCCCACGATGTGGCGGTCTACTTCCACGACAGCTACTTCAGCCGCATCCGGGCGATGACGACGGCCGCGACGATGCTGGCGGTGTTCTTCCAGCGTGCCGCCTGGTATCTGATGCGCACCGACCCGAATGTCGACGCGAACTGGCTGACGTTCAACCGGATGCGGATGCGCGACTCGAAACTGGGCCTGCTCCCGCGCTACCGCTACCTGTTCGGCACTGCCACGCTGTCATACTTCCGCCCCGGATACTCTCCCGAAGAGTTCGGCTCCACCGCCCAGGCGGTGGCGTACCTGGCCTCCTCCCCCGCGGCGCGCGCCGCGCACCTGTGATGCGGCTGTTCGACCACTACCGCAGGACGCCGCCGAGCGCCTCCGGGCGACTCCGGCACGATGTTCCGCTGAGCGTCGCCGTCGCCGCCGTCTCGGGGCTGTTGGCGGCGTCGTCGCGACGCCGGTTGGCCGCGCCGTCCGGGACGGCGCGCACCCTCGCGTTGACGGTGGCGCGGCGCCGCGTGGTCGCCCACGACCAGGACGTGGTCGAGTTGACGCTGATCCCGGCCGACGGCTCCACCGTGCCGCGCTGGTATCCCGGCGCTCACCTGGATGTGCTGCTGCCCAGCGGGTTGGTCCGTCAGTACTCGCTGTGCGGCAGCCCGGCGGCCGTCGACCACTACCGGATCGCGGCGCGCCGCATCCCCGACGGCGGCGGCGGCTCCCGGGAGGTCCATGAGTTGCCAGAAGGTGCGACGGTGCACACCCACGGGCCGCGTAACGCGTTTCCGCTCACGGTGCCCGGCTTCGGGTCGCCCGCGCGGGCGTTTCGCTTCATCGCCGGCGGCATCGGCATCACACCCATCCTGCCGATGCTCCGGGCGGCCGAAGCGCTGGGTATCGACTGGTCGATGGTCTACACCGGCCGCAGCCGTGAGGCGCTGCCGTTCCTCGACGAGGTCGGCGCATTCGGGGCCGCAGTCGAGATCCGCACCGACGACGAGCACGGCCTGCCCACTGCCGCTGACCTGCTCGGCGACTGCCCGGCCGGCACGGCGGTGTACGCATGTGGGCCCGCACCCATGTTGACCGCCATCCGCGCGGCACTGGTCGGCCGCGAGGACGTCGAGCTGCACTTCGAACGGTTCGCCGCCCCGCCCGTCGTCGACGGCACGCCGTTCGAGGTCACCGTCGCCGGCACCGGAGAGGTCGTCGCCGTCGGAGCCGAGGAGACGCTGCTGTCGGCGCTGCGCAGGGCGGGGGTGAACGCCCCGTACTCCTGTCAGCAGGGGTTCTGCGGCACCTGCCGCACCCAGGTGCTGGCCGGCGAGGTCGACCACCGGGACACGTTGCTGACCGACCCCGAACGCGCCGCCGGCACGATGCTGACCTGCGTGTCCCGGGCGGCTGGTGCGCGCGGGCTGACGCTCGACCTCTAGCCGTGCCACTCCCGGTTTCCGACCGCCTGGCGATCGCCGATCTGGTCCATCTCTACGCCGCCGCGGTCGACGACCGCAGGTTCGACGACGTCGTCGAACTGTTCACCGGCACAGCGGAATTACGGCTCCCCGAGCCGCCCGGGCGGCTCGACCCGGTGCGCCGCCTGCACGGTGCTCAGGGTGTGCGAGCAGCCATGTCGGGCCTGGCTGCGGTGACCCGCACCGAGCACGCCATCGTCGGCGAGGTGTACGCACCCGGCGACGATGCCGACCACGCGCTGGGCCGGATCACCTGTATCGCCCACCACTGGACCGTCCGCGGCGACGCGGTGACCGACGTCGTGTGGCACCTGCGTTACGACGACGAATACCTCAGGACGTCGCGGGGTTGGCGCATCCACGGCCGCGCACTGACCGTCAACGCGATCGAGACGCCGGTGGTGCGGCGGGTCCGACTGCCTCCTGCAACCGGTCGACCAGCGGCCGCTGGCCCGTGAGCAGCTTGACCCGCGCCGCCGCCAGGTCGAACCATGCCAGGCGGTCGATCTCGGGGAACTCCCGCTGTTGCCCTGAGCCTCGGGGCCACTCCATGGTGAACGTGTTGCTGACGGTGCCGGTCAGATCGAGGTCGGCATGCACGGCGAACACCGTGACGATCTTGCCGCCGGGTTGTCGAACCGGTTCGAGATCCAGGCGTGGCCCGGTCGGGGGCGGCTTTCCCACCTCCTCGCTGAACTCCCGCTGAGCGACCGTCCACGGGTCCTCCCCCTCGGCGTACTCGCCTTTGGGCACCGACCAGGCGCCGTCGTCCTTGCGCGCCCAGAACGGACCCCCGGGATGGCCGAGAAGCACCTCGAGGCGATCACCGTCGCCGCGGTAGAGCAGCAGCCCGGCACTGAGTTTCGGCACGACGGGACCATAGCTGAACCAGGCGCGTGCGAGGATGGAGCACACGATGACCCGTCCCACGGAGCCGGCGGGGCGGCGGCCGCCGACACGGTCCGTCCGCCGGTTCGATCCGTTCCGGCCGATCGACATGCTCACCTCGCTGTGGTCGGCCACCGCGATGGTGCCGGTGAACAGCGGCGCCGCCGCCGCATATCGGACGTTGTTCCTCACGATCCGGCGGCTGGTGCTGGGGCGACGGCTCACAGTGCGTCTCGACGACGGTGATCTGACGATGACGGTCACCGGGTTCGAGTCGCGGCTCGACGCGCGGGGGCTGTCGGTGGGTCAGCTCAATGACGTGCGACTGACCGCCGACGACGTCCGCTGGCGGAGCAGCACCTTCGGGCGGGCCACCGTGGTGGCGCACAACGTGCACATGAAGCCCGGCGCCCCGCCCGTGCTGGTCGCCGCGCCGGTGGAGTTGACGCTCGACGTGCCCGCGGCCGTGCTCGACGAGATGTTCCGCTCGGCCGCACCACGCTTCGCCGGGGAGGTCGGCCCCGACGGCGTGGCCAGGTTGCGGCTGGCGCGACGGCCCCGGCTGGGTCACCTCGAGGTGGCGGCGCGGGTGGACGGTTCCACCCTGTGGCTGACGGCGAGCCGGCTGACGGTCGGCTCCAGGGGCTGGCGGTTACCCGCGCGGACCCCGGCGTATCCGATACAGCTGCCGGAGCTGGCCCGGGGGCTTGTGCTGACCGGCATCACGTTTGCCCCGGGCGTGGTGCGGTTGTCGGGCACGGTGCCGCAATGGCGTGCCGATCTGCCCCGGACCCGCCTGGAGGACATCCTCAACCAGCTCAGCGTCACCGGGGTCGTCTTGACGGTGAGCCGGCTCGGCCGGCTGGGTTAGTGGGCCGGCTGGTTCGTTGTGCCGGCTCGCCGGCGGGTTGGTTGTGCCGGCTCGCCGGCGGGTTGGTTGTGCCGGCTCGCCGGGTGCGCCACCGGCGCTCACGCTCTAGAGTCACCGGCGTGGCCGGATTCGCCCGCTACGTCGCGCTGGGCGACAGCCAGACCGAGGGACTCTGGGACGGCGACGACGACACCGGGCTGTTCGGGTTCGCCGACCGTCTGGCGCTGATGCTCAGCGCCGACAATCCCGGTCTCCGCTACGCCAACCTGGCCGTCCGCGGCAATCAGATTCGCGACGTGCTGGTCGATCAGCTGCCCCGCGCCCTGCCGATGCGCCCGGATCTGGTCACGGTGTGTATCGGCATGAACGACGTGACCCGGCCCGGCCCCGGTTTCGACGGCGCGCTGGCGCGGCTCGACCAACTGCACCGAGAACTGGCCCGTTCCGGCGCCACGGTCGTGACGACCACCTTTCCCGATGTGGCCCGGATTCTGCCGATCGGGCGGGTGCTGAACACCCGCGTGTTGCGGATCAACGCCGAGATCCGCGCGGCGGCACAGCGGTACGGGTTCGGCCTGGTCGATCTGTTCGACGCGCCGTCGATGGCGCAGCCCGAGACCTGGAGCGTGGACCGGGTGCACGGTTCACCTCGGGGGCACATGCTTTTCGCGGCCGCCGCCGCTGAGGCGCTGGGGTTGCCCGGCAGCAGCCACGACTGGGCCGGCGCCGACCCGTCCGCCTCCGCGCCGTCGGTGCGTTCCCAGGCGTACTCCCAGGTGCTGTGGACCCAGAACATGCTGATGCCCTGGCTGTGGCGCCACGTCCGGGGTCGCTCCAGCGGCGGCGGGCGCAGTCCGCGCCGGCCCGTGTTGGCGCCGGTCTAGATGCCCGTCCATGTCTCGTCGAGCTGTTCGGCGACGTCGATCACCTTGGCCTGCTGGGACTCCGGGCTGTCGATCTCGCCGGCGACGTGCGCGGCGATGAACCGTTTGATCTCGGCGTCCACGCCGCCGACGATGCGGACGACCTCGGCCCGCAACGACTTCGACGTGACGTGGATGGCGATGTCGGACGAGCGCGGTTTCTCGACGTCGAGAATCAGCAACAGCGGTTTGGCGGCGCGGGCGGTGGCGCGCAACGAAATCTCGCCGAAGACCATGAACTTCGGTTTGTCGATCCGCAGATCGACGACCATGTCGATTTCCAGCGGAATGCGGATCGAGAACGTGATGGTCTCGCCGAGCTCACGGGTGACCCGGGGTGCCATGATCCGCACCTTGGCCGTCACCTTCGCCAGCCGGCCGGGGCCCTGCGCAATGGGGCCCATCTCGAAGGCTTCGCCGGCGATGGCGCCGATCGCGTCCCCGACGCGTTGCTCGGTCACCGCAACCTCGAAGAACCGGCGCCCGAACTCTTCGTACGTCACCAAATCAGCTGGGTCCATGGTGCTGCTACGTTCTCACGTCCACGGACGAGGTTGCGTCAACGTGGCCGACATCGTGGCCGACATCGTGGCCGACATGGTGGTCGACATGGTGGTCGACATCGCTGTCAGAACGCCGCCTCGCCGAACAATCGCAACCGGCTGAACGAGCTGGGATCCGGTCCGGTCTCGCCGATCAGCACCCGGCATCGGCCGGCCCGCTCGACACGGGCCGCCACCGAGGGCCCGGACTGCACCGCTTTGGCCCAGCTGCCTCCGGACAGCATTTTGAGCAACTCGGAGGTGGTCATCGGGGCCCGATCGCCGTGGGTGATCGCCGCGTCGCCGACGCGGCGTCGCAGGCCGAGCTCGTCGCCCTTGCAGGCGGCGTCCAGCAGATCGGTGAACCGGCCCTTCACGCCGCTCCCGATGCGGCGGAAGCCACGCAGAAACCCCACGCAGCCGCTGAGGCCCTGCTCAGTGAGCATGGTGCGGCCCAACGTGATCCCACTGGGCACCGCACTCAGGCCGCTTCGTGCGAACTGCGCGACCATCGCCGGCAACTCCCAGTAGGCCGACAACGCGCAGACCTTCAGGTCGGTCTCGTCGCCGCGTTCGTCTCCGCGCAGGTCGTACCGGATGAACGTGGGCACCCGCAATGTCAGCGTCGGCGACATCGCGATGATCAGCTCGACGTCGCGAATGACCGTCGTGTCCACGACGATGTCGCCGTCGGGGCGAAAGCTGATGGCGCGAGGGCCGATGAAGGTGTCGTAGAACTTCCCGATCGCCGCCGCGCCGCGGTGTGGTCGCGACCCGACGGGGTCTTCGATCGTGCCGTCGGAGGTGAACAGACCGATCCAGCCGTCGCGGTCGTGGGCTCCGGCGGCGGCGAGTGAGCGCTGCGCCGTCGACAGCAGGTCGACTCGGGTGAAGGCCATAACGTTGCCTACCACCTCAGACCAGCGGTAGTCGACACCGCAGTCCCGGCGCGGGCACACTGGAGGCATCTGCTGCGCGGGAGCGCGGCTGTCAGGAGGCGCGACGATGAGCAGCAACAACGGTCCGTTCGGGCTGGACCCCGAGGACTTCGAGCGGGTCGTCCGCGAAGCGGGTGAGGGCCTGCGCGACGCGCTGGACGGGCTGGGCAAGTTCGTCAACACCTCGGGTGAGCGCGCCGGGTGGTCGATGTTGTTCGACGAGTTCACCCGCGGGTCGCGGACCCGCCCGGAGCCGGAGACGACGGGCGAGACGGGCGACGGGGTGTGGGCGATTTACACCGTGGGCGAGGACGGCGGCGCACACATCGAGCAGGTCTACCCCACCGAACTGGACGCGCTTCGGGCGAACAAGAACAACACCGACCCGGCCCGGCGGGTGCGATTCCTGCCCTACGGCATCGCGGTCAGCGTCCTGGACCCGGTCGACGGCGGCGATGCCTGATCGGGAGGCCTGATCGGGAGGCCTGATCTGAAGGCCTGACAGCGAGAACTGATCGGGACGCCTGACCGATCCCCTTCCGGCGCTAACCCACCAGGATTCGCAGATACTCCCAGCCGCGCACGGTCGAGGTGGGGGCCAGCCGTGCGCTGTCGCGGTCGATATCCCACTCCGGCCACCGGTTGAGCAGTTCATCGAGGGCGACTCGGCCCTCGAGCCGGGCCAGATTGGCGCCCAGGCAGTAATGCAGGCCTTTGCCGAAGGTCAGATGACTGATGTTGTCGCGGTGGATGTCGAACGTGTCGGGATCGCGGTAGCGCCGCTCGTCACGGTTGGCGGCACCGAACAACAGCAGCATGGCGCTGCCCGCGGGCACCGTCGTGCCTTCGTAGTCGAAGTCAGCGGCCAGATAGCGGGCGACGTGGGGGCCGGTGGGTTCGAAGCGCAGGGTCTCGTCGACCGCCCGCGTCAGCAGCGAGCGGTCCTGGGCTATCTCGCGCCGTTGTCGGGGGTGCTCGGCGAGCACCTTGGCCAGCCACCCGATCAGCCGGCCGGTCGTCTCGTTACCGGCCCCGGCCACCACCTGGGTGTAGTGCAGCACCTCAGGGCGGGTGAGCTTGCGGTGCACACCGTGCTCGTCGGTGAACTCGACGTTGAGCAGCGCCGTCATCAGATCGTCGGACGGGTTGGCTGCGCGCCAGTCGACGTAGTCGGCGTAGACGCGACCGTCGGCGATCCTGCTCGCGTCGGTGACCTTAATCGGGGTGCCGGGCCTCGTGCGCAGGTTGGCGTCATTGGCGTCGCGCACCGAGACCTGTTCCGATTCCGGGATGCCCAGCAGCATGCCGATGACCCGCATCGGCATCATCGCGGCCAGCTCGGCGATGATGTCGAACCCGTCGGTCCCGACCAGCGGGTCGAGGCAGTTGATGCAGTATGACCGGATCCGGTCTTCGATCTCGGCCATCCGGCGCGGGGTGAACACCCGTGCCATCAGCCCCCGCAGCATCGTGTGCTCGGGCGGGTCCTCGAACATCATGACGCCCTCGGGCATGTCGAAGTCGGACTTGACCAGTTCGAGGATGTCGCTGCGGCGGTTGGAGAAGACCTTCCAGTCCAGCAGCGCGCGTTCGACGTCGGCGTGCCGGGACAGTGCCCAGAAGTCGTAGCGCGGGTTGTAGTACAGCGGTGCCTGGTCGCGCAGCCGCGCGTAGACCGGGTAGGGATCGGCGACGATCCCGGTGTCGTAGGGGTCGTAATAGACCTGAGGGTCGGCGTCGGTGGCCGGCCCCGCCCCGGGGGTGGAGCCCGGGCCCGACCCGTGATCCGTTCCGGTGGCCGTCGCCGCGCTCGTCGCTGTGCCCGCTGATCGTTGCGCCATGGGTGCTCCTCCGGCGGCCCCGTGGGGATTCTCCGCGTGCGGGAGAGCCTTGTTGTGCGACCGCTCAGCACATCGTGCTGCCGCTATGTCTAACAGCGCGCCGAAAGGGGGTCAAGAGCTGACGCAAAAGTGACCTGGCACGCAGGGGGCGCAAAGCAGTTAGCAGCACCACAATGACTTGAGCTAGCCTGTGGCCGAGTGAGAAGTTATATCGGCTAAGTTACGATCAGCCGAACAAGAGTCACGGAACCAGGGGTCAGATGCGCGACAGAAGTCGGAGGCAGAGGGCGTGATCGCAGTCGCCAAAAAGGTGTGGCTTCCGCTGCTGATCATAGTGGTGGTGGTGATCGCCGGGTTGACGGTGTCGCGCATCCGGACCTTCTTCGGCTCGGAAGGCATCATCGAGACGCCGGAGAACTTCGCCGACCTGCCCGAGCCGTTCGACCCGAAGGTCGTGCGCTACGAGATCTCGGGCAACGGCTCCTACGCCGACATCAACTACCTCGACCTCGACGCCAAGCCGCAACGCGTCGACGGTGCCGCGCTGCCGTGGTCGCTGACGCTGGAGACCACCGAGCCCTCGGCCGCGCCCAACATCGTCGCGCAGGGTGACAGCAGTTCGATCACGTGCCGCATCATCGTCGACGACGAGGTGAAGGACGAGAGGACCAACACCGGCTTGAACGCTCAGACCTTCTGCTTTGTGAAGTCGGCATGAGCGCCCCCGTCAGCGACGCACCCACCGACGCGTTCCCTCCCGCCCGACCCCAGAAGCGTCCGTTCATCCCGCGGATGATCCGTGCGTTCGCCGTGCCGATCCTGCTCGGCTGGATCGCGCTCATCGTCGTCGTCAACGTCACCGTTCCGCAGCTGGAGACGGTCGGCGAGATGCAGGCGGTGTCGATGAGCCCCGACGACGCGCCGTCGATGATCTCGATGAAGAAGGTCGGTGAGCTGTTCGAGGAGGGTGATTCCGACAGCTCGGTGATGATCGTCTTCGAAGGTGAACAGCCCCTCGGTGACGAGGCGCACGCCTGGTACGACGAACTCGTCCAGCGGCTGGAGGCCGACACCACGCACGTGCAGTCGGTGCAGGACTTCTGGAGCGATCCGCTCACCGCGTCGGGATCCCAGAGCACCGACGGCAAGGCCGCCTACGTGCAGGTCAAGCTCGCCGGTAATCAGGGTGAGGCGCTGGCCAACGAGTCGGTCAAGGCCGTGCAGGGCATCGTCAACAACCTGGAGCCACCGCCGGGCGTCACGGCCTATGTGACCGGACCCGCCGCGCTCGCGGCGGACCAGCACATCGCCGGTGACCGCAGCATGCGCACCATCGAGCTGGCGACCTTCACCGTCATCATCGTGATGCTGCTGCTGGTGTATCGCTCGATCCTGACGGTCGTCATCACGCTGTTCATGGTGGTGCTGTCGCTGACCACGGCCCGCGGGGTGGTCGCTTTCCTCGGCTATCACGAGGTGATCGGGCTCTCCACCTTCGCCACGAACCTGCTGGTGACACTCGCGATAGCGGCGGCCACCGACTACGCCATCTTCCTGATAGGTCGCTATCAGGAAGCCCGAAGTATGGGCGAGGACAAGGAAACCGCGTTCTACACGATGTTCCACGGCACCGCGCACGTGGTGCTGGGGTCGGGGTTGACGATCGCCGGGGCGACGTTCTGCCTGAGCTTCACGCGGTTGCCGTACTTCCAGACCCTGGGCGTGCCCCTGGCGATCGGCATGTTCGTGGTCATGCTCGCCGGCGTGGTGCTGATGGTGGCGATCATCAGCGTCGTCACCCGCTTCGGCAAGCTGCTGGAACCCAAGCGGGCCATGCGCATCCGGGGCTGGCGCAAGGTCGGTGCGGCGGTGGTGCGCTGGCCGGGACCGATCCTCGTGGCCACCATCGCGCTGGCTCTGGTCGGCCTGCTCGCCCTGCCCGGCTACAAGACCAACTACAACGACCGCGACTACCTGCCGCCCGACCTGCCCGCCAACGAGGGGTACGCCGCGGCCGACCGGCACTTCGACCCGGCGCGGATGAACCCCGAGCTGCTGATGATCGAAAGCGACCACGATCTGCGCAACTCGGCGGACTTCCTGGTCATCGACAAGATCGCCAAGGCCATCTTCAAGGTCGAGGGCATCGCCCGCGTGCAGGCGATCACCCGCCCCGACGGCAAACCGATCAAGCACACCTCGATCCCGTTCCAGATGAGCATGCAGGGCACCACCCAGCGGCTCAACGAGAAGTACATGCAGGACCGGATGGCCGACATGCTGGTGCAGGCCGACGAGATGAACGACACCATCGCCACGATGCAGAAGATGTCGAACCTGACCGGCCAGATGGCGGCGATCACCAACAACATGGTGCAGAAGATGGAAGGCATGTACGTCGACATCGCCGATTTGCGGGACAGCATCGCGAACTTCGACGACTTCTTCCGTCCGATCCGCAACTACTTCTACTGGGAACCGCACTGCTACAACATCCCCGTGTGTTGGGCCCTGCGGTCGGTGTTCGACACCCTCGACGGCATCAACATCATGACCGACGACTTCAAGGAAATCCTTCCCGAGATGCGCCGGCTCAATGAGCTGATGCCCCAGATGGTCGCGTTGATGCCCGAGATGATCGACACGATGAAGACCATGCGCACGATGATGCTGACGATGTATCAGTCGCAGAAGGGCATGCAGGACCAGATGGCGGCGATGTCCGAGGACGCCGACGCCATGGGCGAGGCGTTCGACGACTCGATGAACGACGACTCGTTCTATCTACCGCCGGAGATCTTCGAGAACGAGGACTTCCAGCGCGGCCTCGAGCAGTTCCTGTCCCCCGACGGGCACGCGGTGCGCTTCATCATCTCCCACGAGGGCGATCCGCTGAGCCCCGAGGGCGTGGCGAAGATCGACAACATCAAGACCGCGGCCAAAGAGGCGGTCAAGGGCACGCCGCTGGAAGGGTCCAAGATCTACCTCGGCGGCACCGCGGCGACCTTCAAGGACATGAAGGACGGCAACAACTACGACCTGATGATCGCCGGCATCGCCGCTCTGTCACTGATCTTCATCATCATGCTGATCCTGACCCGCGCGATCGTGGCGGCGGCGGTCATCGTGGGCACGGTGGCGATCTCGCTCGGCGCATCGTTCGGTCTGTCGATCCTGCTGTGGCAGCACATCCTCGGCATCGAGCTGCACTGGATGGTGTTCGCGATGGCGGTGATCGTGCTGCTGGGCGTCGGTGCCGACTACAACCTGCTGCTGGTCTCCCGGCTCAAAGAGGAGATCCACGCGGGTGTGGGTACCGGCATCATCCGGGCCATGGGTGGCAGCGGCTCGGTGGTAACGGCCGCCGGACTGGTGTTCGCCCTTACCATGATGTCGATGGCGGTGAGTGAACTGACCGTCATCGCCCAGGTGGGTACGACGATCGGCCTGGGTCTGTTGTTCGACACCCTGGTGGTGCGGTCGTTCATGACCCCGTCGATTGCCGCCCTGCTCGGCCCGTGGTTCTGGTGGCCGCAACGGGTGCGCACCAGGCCCAAACCGTCGCCCTGGCCCAAAGCCGGTGAGCTGCAGACGAACCCGTCGGATGGAGTGAGACCTTGAAGAAGCGGTTGATGATCGGCGCGGCCGCGGCCGCCGTGGGGCTGGGATCAGCTCTGGGCTTCGCCGCCCCGGCCGTAGCCGACCCCGACACGGCGTTCACCAACGAGCTGAACACCTACGGGATCTACGGCCAGAAGGACTACAACGCCTGGATCGGCAAGATCACGTGCAAGCGGATCGCCACCGGCGTCGACGCGAACGCGTTCGAGGCTGCGGATTTCGTGCACAACCAGTTGGAGAAGGACTCCACCACCGAACAGGCGTGGCAATTCCTTGCTGCGGGTCTGCGCACCTATTGCCCGGACCGCCTGCCCATCTTGGATCAGGCTCGGCAATGAGCCGGTCCCGGCGCATCTCGGCACTGACCACCGCCGCCACCGTCGCCGCACTGGCGGCGGGAATGCTGGCGGGTGGCGTCGCACCGGCTGGGGCCCAGCCACCGCCACCGGCTCCCGGTCAGGGTGAGCCGGTGCCGGCGTGGGCGCCGCCCAAACCCGCCGAGTTCTGGATCGGTGAGCCGGTCGTGTGGACCTCCGCGTGGGGCGGGCGCTGGGGGGTGTGGAAGAACGGCGGATTCCTGATCCTGTCGTCCAACCCCGTCACCGGCGGTGGCTGACCGATGACGCCGGCGCACACACGACCGGACCGACAGGCAACGACGAGGTAGGAGTGACGATGACAGGACCGAGAGGTCGCCTCGCGCGGATGGGGCTGGGGCTCGCGGGGGCCGCGATGGTCTTTTTCGGCGGAGCCGGGCCGGCCATGGCCGATTCCACCGAGGACTATCCGATCCCACGCCGGATCATCCACACCACTTGCGACGTCGAGCAGTATCTGGCGGCGGTGCGCGACACCAGCCCGGTGTACTACGAGCGATACATGATCGACCGCAGCAACCGACCGCCAGACGTCCAGCAGATGGCCTTCGACCGCATCCACTGGTTCTTCTCGCTCGACCCGGTGGGCCGGCGCCAGTATTCGGAGAACACCGCGACGAACGTGTTCTACGAGCAGGTCGCGACGCGCTGGGGTAACTGGGCGAAGATCTTCTTCAACAACAAGGGAGTCGTCGCCCACGCCACCGACGTCTGCATGGAGTACCCGCGCGGCGACATGTCGGTCTGGAACTGGCCCGTCTGATCCTGGTTGAACGGTCGGCCCGGTTGGACCCCGACCGTCACAGCACGGACGCTCTCGATCCCGGGGCGTGGATCGCTGAGCCCGGCAACTGGTGCCCGGCAGCCCCCTGCGCCACGGTGTGACCTCGCGCGGGAAGTTCACGATTCCCGAACGGCGCCGCCTCCATAGATGACAATCTTTCTCTGATCTGTAACGCCATCCGGTGATCGAGGAGATTGTATGTCCGCACCGTCGCAGGCTTCAGCGACCGATACCGACACGCACAGGCCCCGTCGGGCGTGGGCGGCGGTGTCGGTGCTCGCCGTCGTCGGGACACTCAACTACGCCGACCGTTTCCTGCCGGCGGTGCTCGCCGAACCCATCCGCCAGGATCTGGCGTTGTCGGACACCGCGATCGGAATCATCAACGGATTCGGCTTTCTCGCGGTCTACGCGCTCATCGGGATCCCGATCGCGAGGATCTCCGACCGCGGCGCCTACGGGCTGGTGATCTCCGGATGTCTGACACTGTGGGGCGTCATGACGATGCTCGGCGGCGCCGTGCAGTCCGGTCTTCAACTCGCGCTCACCCGGGTCGGCGTCGCGATCGGGGAAGCGGGATCCACCCCCGCCGCGCACGCGTACGTGGCACGCAACTTCGTTCCCGAGCGCCGTGCGGCGCCGCTTGCCGTCATCACCTTGGCGATTCCGCTGGCCTCGGCGGCCAGCCTCATCGGCGGCGGACTGTTGGCCGAGGCGCTGGGCTGGCGCTGGGCCTTCGTCGTCATGGGAGCGCTCAGCGTCGCGTTCGTGCCCGTCGTGCTGGCTGTCGTGGGTCGGCGCCAGAAAGTACCGGCCCTGCCTGTCGAAACGGTTGCTGTGCAACAGATTCCGGCGAAATGGTGGGACATTCTCCGCAAGCCGAGTTATCTCGCGATCGTCTGCGGCGCCGCGTGCATCTCGGTGGCCGGCTACGCCCTGACCACCTTCGCACCGGCGTTCCTGATGCGCGCCCGCGGGATGACACTGGGCGACGTGGGCCTGCAGTACGGCATCGCCAGCGGCCTGACCGGAGTCGTCGGGCTGATCGTCGTCGGCCGCATCGCCGACAAGCTGTCCGGCATCGACGGCCGTTGGCTGCTCTGGCTGGTCGCCGCCATGACCGGCGCCCTGATCCCGTTCTCGACACTCGGCTTCCTGGTGGACAGCTCCACGCTGGCGGTGTGCTTCATCGCGCTGAGCTACGTGGTCGGCACCGCCTACATGGCGCCGTCGATCGCGGCCATCCAGCGTCTGGTGCCCGCCGAACAGCGGGCGACCGCGTCGGCGATCTTTCTGTTCTTCAGTGCGATCCTCGGCTCGGTGGGGCCGCTTCTGACCGGTCTGATCAGCGACGCGCTGCGACCGGACCACGGGGACATGTCGCTGGGTTGGGCCCTGCTGGCCGTCGTGCCGGTCATGCAGGTCGGCGCCATTGCGTGCTATCTGCTCGCCAGCAGGCGCTTCCTGCGCGAGATCGTCGCCTGATCGCGCCGCGATCTGCAGTCGGATCGATCGCTCCGCGATCAGCAGTCGGATCCGCGATCAGCAGTCGGATCGATCGCTCCGCGATCAGAGACCGAACTGGTCCTCCACAATCCCCAGCCAGATCTGCGCCGCGTCGATCGCGACCTTCTCGCTGATGAACGCGTGCTGGGTTCCGGTGTAGATGTCACGGAAGGCCCGTTCGAGTCGGCTGCCTTCCCGAATCGCGCTGGTGCCCGCCACGAGATGCGCCCACTCGGCGCACTCGCGTGCGGTGTCGGTGGCGAACACCGCGGCCACACGCATGTCGGCGCGCAGCGTCGGGGTGAGCTCTCCCCCGCCCGCCACCGCGGACTCGGCGGTGCCGAACGCGTCGAGCACCAGCAACCGGGCAGCCCGCCAGGCGGCGACGTGATGAGCCAACCCCTTCTGAAATGTCGGCCGGGTGGCCAGCGCCGCCATATCGCTCATCCGGAACTTCGTCTCGGCCAACTCCGCGACGTCGTCCAACATGCTCTTGGCCACGCCGAGCGCCCAGGCGGCGTGACCGGCCGCGGTCACCGGCATCATCCCCATCCGGGTGGCGGGCGAACTCCCCCGCGCAGGTTCACGAGTGAACAGCGCGAACGTGCGGCAGTTCGGAACGAAGACATCGTCGATGGCGTAGTCGTAGGAGCCGGTGCCTTTCAAACCCTGAACATGCCAGCCGTCTTTGAACACCACCTGCTCGCGCGGGACGATCGCGACCTGCATGTCGGGGATTCCCTCACCGGCCCAGCGCATCTCGCCGTCCACCATCGGCAGGAACCCCGCCGCGACGTACTCCGCATGGCCGGTGCCCGAACCGAAACTCCACGATCCGGTCAACCGGTAACCACCGTCGACGGCAATGCCCTGTCCGTTCGGGAAGAACTGGCCGCCCATCGTGACCCGGTTCGATCGGGCGCTGAACACCTCGGCGAACCCGTCATCGGGCAGGTAGGTCGCGGCGGCGAACGCCGAGGGCAGATTGGCGATCCCGATCCACCCGAAAGAGCCGTCCTGCCAGGCCATTTCGATCCATGTTTCGATCATCTCGGCGAACGACGGTTCGACCCCGCCGGCGGCGCCGGGATTGAACGACGACATCAGGCCCGACGACCACATGGCCTCGACGATGTCGGACGTCAGCGTGCGGGCACGCTCGGAGTCGGCCGCCTGTGAGCGGACGAGATCGCGCAGCCCGCTGGCCAGGTCGACGAGCCCGTCGGCACGGATGGGTTGCGAGAGGTTCTGCGTCGCCGCCGTCACGGCCTCGACGGTACTGCGTCAGGGCAGCGCAGTGAACAGATTCACTGAATCTGTCATCTCTGGTGCAGAGGCTTCTCCCGCGGCAAGGGTCGAGGGCCCCGGAGCATGGGGGGACATCGGCTCGGCGACATGCGGCACGGCCGCCGGTTCGGTCACTGTGTCCGCGGGGGCTGCCAGCGCCGGGCCGGCCGCGTCGGGCGCTGACACAGCCTGCGGTTCGGTAGCGCCCAGGTGGGGCGCGACCTCCGGCTGCGGGCCGCCGTGGTGCGGTACAGCCTCCGCTTGAGGTGCGCCCAGCTGGGGCACCGCCTCCGGTTGCTGGGCGCCCAGGTGCGGTACGACCTCGGGTTGCGTCCCGCTCAGCACCGGCGGCCCCTGGGGCTCGGCGGCGGTCACAGCCGCCGCGCCCGGTGCCACCTGCGCCGCGGGAACGGTGGCCGCGGGTTGTGCCGGGTAATAGCTGGGCACCGGCTCGGGCTGGGCGGTACGCGGGGATGGCACAGCGACCACTTTCCGGGCGGGAATCGCGACCGTATTCGGCGGCGCCACCGGCACCGCAACCCAGCCCGGGTCGGCGGCGCTGGGCTGCTCGACCGCCGTTGCGGCGGGAGCGACGTCCGGCCCGCCGGCCGCGCCGAGGAAGAAGACGCCGAGCGCCACGGCTGCGGCGACACCGAGCGCGGAGGTGAGGAGCCGCCGCGCAGGACTTCGTCGAACCGGTTCGTCGGCCCCCGGCTCGGGGATCGTCTCGGCAGTATCGTCGGCGGCCATCGCGGCACCGTAGGCCAGCGCGATGTCGACCGGCAGATCGGCGTCTTCAGGGTCGACGAGCACCGCCAGCGCGCGCGACCGCGGCACTGCTTCGACGGGCGACAGTGCCAGGCTGCGAAGTCGACTCTGCAGTCGCAACCCGTCGTGCGCGGCGTCGTCACTCCACGTGATGCGGACACGGTCGATCTCGTGACCGGCGGTCGCCGCGATGGCATGGGCGCCCAACACCGCCGCGCCTGCGGTCTCGGCGCCGGCGGTGACCTCCAGGACATCGTGGTCGAGCAGTCCACCCGCGTCCAGGTCCATCAACACCCAACCGACCACGTCGGCAGTCAGAGACAGTCCCATCACCGTGCCCACGGTGATCCCCTTCCGACGACGGATTCGGTGTGTGCGGTGTATCGCGGCGCTCCGACGTGCTGTTACATGGGGCTCACGGCTGGACAAGGTGAGACCCAGGCCATAAGCTCCCTCTAAAGGTCGACTGGCCGACCTTTGAGTTCTTTCCGGTGCTCGACGAATCGGCAGGAGCGTAACGCTGACACGCGCTTTGTGCGCGCCGACGGCGCGACGATGGGGTCGCGCCGCCGTCGGTGATGGCCTGCGCGTGCATTGCGTCTCGTTATTGCATTGTGTCCCAACTGGTTTCGGTGAAAATATGCAACGGTGGCGCAACCGGGTGGAGCATAGTGTGCTAGTTCACACCTACGAACGGAGTCTCATGCCATGAGTAGCGACAGTCACCCCCACCACCCACGACGTGGGGTGGAAGAGCACAACGAGTCGGATGACTATCTGCAGAAGCGCCAGCTGAAGACGGGGACCGCCGGATGGCTGCTGCTGGCCAGCCTCGGCGTCGGCTACGTCATCTCGGGCGACTACTCCGGCTGGAACTTCGGACTGGGCCAGGGCGGGTTCGGCGGCTTGGCGATCGCCGCCGTCATCATCGCCGGCATGTACCTCGCGCTGGTCCTCGGCATGGCTGAGATGTCCTCGGCCCTGCCCGCAGCCGGTGGCGGTTACACCTTCGCGCGGCGCGCGCTGGGCCCGTGGGGCGGCTTCGCCACGGGCACCGCGATCCTCATCGAATACGCCATCGCACCGGCGGCCATCGCCACCTTCATCGGTGCCTACGTCGAATCGCTGAACCTGTTCGGCATCCAGGACGGGTGGTGGGTCTACCTCGCCGCCTACGCCATCTTCATCGGCATCCATCTCGCCGGAGTCGGCGAAGCGCTCAAGGTGATGTTCGTGATCACCGGTATCGCCCTGCTCGGTCTGGTGATCTTCGCGATCTCGGCGATCGGACAGTTCGACGCGGCGAATCTCACCGACATCGCCGTGACCGACGCGGCAGGCGCCTCGGAGTGGCTGCCGTTCGGCTATCTGGGAATCTGGGCGGCCATCCCGTTCGCGATCTGGTTCTTCCTGGCGATCGAAGGTGTCCCGCTGGCTGCCGAGGAAGCTGCCAACCCGGCCCGCAACGTTCCCCGCGGCATCATCGCCGGCATCGCGGTGCTGCTCGTCACGTGCCTGACGGTGCTGGTGCTCACCCCCGGAGCCGGTGGCGCCGCGGCGATGTCGGAGTCGGGCAACCCGTTGGTCGAGGCCCTCGGTGACGGCACGATGGCCAAGGTCGTCAACTACATCGGCCTGGCCGGCCTGATCGCCAGCTTCTTCTCCATCATCTACGCCTACTCCCGCCAGCTCTTCGCGTTGTCCCGGGCCGGCTACCTGCCGACCGCGCTGTCGGTGACGAACTCGCGCAAGGCGCCCACGTTGGCCCTCGTGGTGCCCGGCGTCATCGGGTTCGCGCTGTCGTTGACCGGCCAGGGTGCACTGCTGCTCAACATGGCTGTCTTCGGCGCTGCGCTGAGTTACGTGCTGATGATGGTCAGTCACATCGTGTTGCGGGTCCGGGCTCCCGAGATGGAGCGGCCGTACCGCACCCCCGGTGGCGTGGTCACCACCGGGTTCGCGCTCGTCATCGCGGTGCTCGCGGTCATCGCCACCTTCCTGGTCGACAGCGTCGCCGCCCTGGGTTGCCTGATCGTATTCGCATTGTTCATGGCCTATTTCGGCCTCTACAGCCGGCACCACCTGGTGGCGAACTCCCCCGACGAGGAATTCGCCGCACTGGCCGCCGCCGAGGAAGAGCTGAATTGACCTATCGCCAGCAGATTTCCGGACACACCTACCAGTTCGACGGCCTGGTCGACGTCCTGGCCAAGGCGACCCCGCTGCGCTCCGGTGACGAACTCGCCGGATGCGCGGCGGAGTCCGACGCCGAACGTGCCGCCGCGGCCTGGGTGCTCGCCGATCTGCCGCTGTCGACGTTCCTCGACGAAGCCGTCGTCCCCTACGAAACCGACGACGTCACCCGGCTGATCATCGACAGCCACGATCGGCAGGTCTTCTCGCAGATCTCCCATCTGACGGTCGGAGGCTTCCGGGACTGGTTGCTCGAAGCGGCGACCCAGGACGACAGCGCCGAACGCATCGCCGCGGTGGCTGCGGGCCTGACGCCGGAGATGGTCGCGGCGGTGTCGAAGATCATGCGCAACCAGGACCTGATCGCCGTAGCGGCCGCGTGCACCGTCAGCGCGGCGTTTCGGACCTCGATCGGGGTGCCCGGCACGTTGGCGACCCGTCTGCAGCCCAACCACCCGACCGACAACCCGCGCGGCATCGCCGCGGCCACCCTCGACGGGCTGCTGATGGGCTGCGGCGACGCGGTCATCGGCATCAATCCCGCGACCGACTCACCGCAACACACCTCGGATCTGCTGCATCTGCTCGACGAGATCAGGCAGCGGTTCGAGATCCCGATGCAGTCGTGCGTGCTGTCCCATGTCACGACGACGATGGAGTTGATCGACCGCGGTGCGCCGGTCGATCTGGTGTTCCAATCCATCGCCGGAACCGAGGGTGCCAACACCAGTTTCGGCATCACGCTGGCCATGCTCGAAGAAGCCAACGAGGCCGGCCGCAGTCTGGGCCGGGGCACGGTCGGCGACAACGTGATGTATCTGGAGACCGGGCAGGGTTCGGCGTTGTCGGCCGGTGCGCACCTGGGTACCGGAGGCCGTCCGGTGGATCAGCAGACGTTGGAGACCAGGGCCTACGCGGTGGCGCGCGCGCTGGACCCGCTGCTGGTCAACACCGTCGTCGGATTCATCGGCCCGGAGTACCTCTACGACGGCAAGCAGATCATCCGCGCCGGGCTCGAAGACCACTTCTGCGGCAAGTTGCTGGGTCTGCCGATGGGGGTGGACGTCTGCTACACCAACCATGCCGAGGCCGACCAGGACGACATGGACACGCTGCTCACGCTGCTCGGCGTCGCGGGCGCGGCCTTCGTGATCACCGTGCCGGGCGCCGACGACGTCATGCTCGGCTACCAGAGCCTGGCCTTTCATGATGCGCTGTACGTGCGCAAGGCCCTGGGGCTGCGGCCCGCTCCGGAGTTCGAGGCGTGGCTGGCCCGGTTGGGCATGGCCGACGGCGAGGGCCGGGTGCTGCCCGTCGACCCCGCCGGCTCCCCCCTGCTCGGATTGGCGTCGGGTCAGTGACCGACGCGGAGCGCCGACCCGCAGACGATGTATGGGCGCCGCTGCGGCGCACCACACAGGCGCGCATCGGGCTGGGCCGGGCCGGCAACGCGTTACCGTCACGGCGGGTGCTGGAGTTCAAGGCCGCGCATTCCGCGGCTCGGGACGCTGTGCATGTCCCGCTGGACGCCGATCTGTTCGCCGAGCAGGTCGAGGCGGTCGGGCTCGGGGCGCCGGTGCTGGTCAGCAGCCGCGCCGGGTCCCGAAGCGAGTACCTGCGCAGGCCCGACCTCGGCCGCACGCCGGCCGACCTCAGCGCGCTGCCGTCCACCGGCGCCGACGTCGGCATCGTGCTGGCCGACGGGTTGTCGCCGCGCGCGCTGGTCGATCACGGTGTCGGGCTGCTGACAGCGTTGGTGGACGAATTCGCCGGTCGCTACCGGCTGGCGCCGCCGGTGATCGCGACGCAGGCGCGGGTGGCGCTCGGCGACCACATCGGCGCGGCGCTCGACGTCGCCACGCTGGTGATGGTGATCGGTGAGCGGCCGGGACTGTCGGTCGCCGACAGCCTGGGCATCTACCTGACCCACCTGCCCCGGCCGGGCCGCACCGACGCCGACCGCAACTGCATCTCCAACATCCACCCGCCGGACGGGCTGGGATATGAGCGCGCCGCCCGCACCACCGCCGCGCTGATCTCCGGAGCCCGCCAGCTCGGGCGCTCGGGGGTGGCGCTCAAGGACACCTCCCCGGGACTGCTCGGCGACGACGGAGGTCAGCCCGCACTGGGCTGATCGCGCGCCAGCAGGCAGGGACTAGGCGGCGGTGTTCGCCAACGCCTCGATACGGGCCAGCGCCTCCTCGGCGAGGTCGGCGACGCCCGGACCACCCGACTCTCCGCATGCGGTGATCTCCACGGCGGCGTTGTAGGCCGCGACAAAGGTGTTGTCGCAGTTCCAGTCGACCGCACGCAGTTGCCAGAGCACACCGCTCTCGGGCTGCGGGGCGTTCGCCGGGGCGACGTCGAACAGATAGGTGCGGTCCTTCATCGTCGTGACTGTCAGTGTCTGGTCGCGGCACTCGTCGATCGTGCGGCGCACCAGGTCCAGCGCCGCTGCCGCGTCGAAGTCGTAGCGATAGACCGCGACCATCTCCTCGATGTAGACCGCGCCGTCCGTGGTCGTCCAGTGTCCGCCGTCGGTGGCCAGCGGCCGGTTGGCCTGGATGAAGGGCGGATCGACTTCGCGGGCCAGCCCCGCGCAGCGCTGCGGTTCGACGACCGCGAACAGGTTGCCTTCCTCGCCGCGGACGTTGGGGCTCAACAGGTCGGCGACCTGGGTGGTGAGGACCGGCGCTGCGATCGACCCCGCGGTCGGGGTGGCATCGTCGATGTGCCTGGTGCAGGCCGCTACCAACGCCACGCTGCCCGCCGCAGCGAGCACACCCACCCATGTGCGCGCTGGTCGGCGGGCCGGCATGCTCACCGTCCGAAACCGGCGTCCCGCAACGCCTGGGCCATCGAGCCGCCCGCAGCGCGGTCGCGCCGCGGGGCGTTGTCCCCGCGTGGCCGGTTGCGCTGCTGAGCGGCGCGGCGCTGTTCGCCGCGCGCAGGCCGGGTCGCGTCGGTGCGTCGGTCGGCACCTTTTGCCCGGACATCGTCGTTCAACCGCAGGCTCAGCCCGATGCGCTGGCGTTCGACGTCGACCTCGACGACCTTGACGCGCACCACCTGCCCGGATCGCACCACCTCGTGCGGATCGGAGACGAAACGGTCGGCCATCGCCGAGACGTGCACCAGACCATCCTGGTGCACACCCACGTCGACGAATGCCCCGAAGGCGGCCACATTCGTGACCACCCCTTCGAGCACCATCCCGACCTTGAGATCGGCGACCTTCTCCACCCCGGCGGCGAAGCTGGCGGTGACGAACGCCGGCCGCGGATCGCGACCGGGCTTCTCCAGTTCGGCGAGAATGTCGGTGATCGTGGGGACACCGAACCGGTCGTCGGCGAAGTCGGCGGGTCGGATGGCCCGCAACGCCCGTTGATCGCCGATGATCTCGGCCAGACCGACCCCGGCCCGGTCCAGGATTCGGCGGACGACGGGGTACGCCTCGGGGTGCACGCCGGAGGCATCCAGTGGGTCCTCGCCGTCGCGGATCCGCAGGAACCCGGCGCATTGTTCGAATGCCTTGGGGCCCAGGCGCGGAACGTCGAGCAGCTGGCGCCGGCTGGCGAACCGGCCGGCCTGGTCGCGGTGCGCGACGATCGCCTCGGCCAGCGTTTCGGTGATGCCGGAGACCCGTGCCAGCAGCGGTGCCGAGGCGGTGTTGAGGTCCACGCCCACGGCGTTGACCGCGTCTTCGACGACCGCGCCCAGGCTGCGGCTGAGCAGCGCGGGGGTGACGTCGTGCTGGTACTGACCCACGCCTATCGACTTCGGTTCGATCTTGACCAGCTCGGCCAGCGGATCCTGCAGGCGGCGCGCGATCGACACCGCACCGCGCAGCGTGACGTCGAGGCCGGGCAGTTCGTGTGCGGCGTACGCCGAGGCGGAGTAAATCGACGCTCCCGCCTCGCTGACCATGGCCTTGGCCGGTGCCGCGGCGCCCGCCGAGCGGATGTCGGAGATCAGTTCGGTGGCCAGCAGGTCGGTTTCACGCGACGCCGTACCGTTGCCCACCGCGATCAGTTCGACGCCGTGGCGGGCGACCAGTGCGGCCAGCGTGGCTTTGGCGGCGTCCCATTGTTTCTGTGGCTGGTGCGGGTAGACCGCGCAGGTGTCGAGGACCTTGCCGGTGCCGTCCACGACGGCCACTTTGACCCCGGTGCGGAAGCCGGGATCGAGTCCAAGTGTCGTGCGGTTCCCGGCAGGCGCGGCCAGCAGCAGATCCTTGAGGTTCTTGGCGAACACCGACACGGCATCCTCCTCGGCGCTGCGGCGGAGCCGCACTCGCGCGTCCACCGACGCCGACACCGACAGCCGGGTGCGCCACGCGAAGCCGACGGTGTTGCTCAGCCACGGAGTCCCGGCCCCCGGGGCGGCACGGTCGATGCCGAGCGCTGCGGCGATCATCGCCTGGTAGACCTCGTCGGCTCCGGCGTCCGGGTCGTCGGGAACGCCGCCGTGCAGGGTGAGCGTGAGCGCCTGCTCCTTCTCGCCGCGCAGCACGGCGAGAACACGGTGGCCGGGCATGCTGGTCAGCGGCTCGGAATAGTCGAAATAGTCCCGGAACTTCTGCGCCGCGGCGGTCTTGTCCGCCGTCTCCGACGCGGCCCGGGTGCGCACCCAGCCGTTCTCCCAGAACCGTTCGCGCAGGGCGCCGACGAGCTGGGCGTCCTCGGCGGCGCGCTCGACGATGATGTGGCGGGCGCCGTCGAGTGCCGCCGCGGTGTCGGTGACGTCGGTGCCGATGAAGTCGGCGGCGGCGGTCTCGGGTACCAGCGTGGGATCGGCGAGCAGCCGGTCGGCCAGGGGCTCGAGCCCCGCCTCGCGAGCGATCTGGGCCTTCGTGCGCCGTTTGGGCTTGAAGGGCAGATAGATGTCCTCGACGCGCGCCTTGGTCTCGGCGGACATCAGCGCCGCAGTGAGTTCGGCGGTCAGCTTGCCTTGCTCGTCGATCGAGGCCAGCACCGCGTTGCGGCGGTCGTCGAGCTCACGCAGATAACCCAGACGCTCATCGAGCTGGCGCAGCTGGGCGTCGTCGAGACTGCCGGTGGCTTCCTTGCGGTACCGGGCGATGAACGGCACGGTCGAGCCCTCGTCGAGCAGCCGGATGGCGGCCGCGACCTGGTTCTCCCCCACCGCCAGCTCGGCGGCGAGCCGGGTGCTCAACGAGGGCAGGGCGGTCGGTCGACTCTTCTGGGTGGTGCTCGAATTCACGCGCAGGACCCTACCGAACCATCCCGACAGAGGGGTTGCGGACACGACGGTGCGTAGGTGACTGCGCGGCGCGGTCAGAATGAGCTCAGGCGACGGTGCTGGCCGGCCCTCCGTCGGCCATCGCCTCCCGCAGGCGGTGCAGCGACTGGCTCAGCAGGCGCGACACGTGCATCTGCGAAATGCCCATCTGCGCAGCGATTTCGGACTGGGTCAGAGATTCGAAGAAGCGCATGATGACGATCCGGTACTCGCGATCGGGCAACGCCCGCAGATGTACACGCAACGCGTCGCTGTCTTCGATGAGCCCCATTCCGGGGTCCGGCACACCCAGTCGGTCGATCAACGCGGGGCTGTCTTCGTCGCCGGTGAAACGGTGTTCGATCGAGCGCGCTTTGAAGCCGGCGGCAGCGGTCATCGTCTCGATGACCTCCGCTCGGCCGACACCGACCTCGTCGGCCAGCTCCGCGGCCGTCGGTGCCCGGCCCAGCCGCTGGGTCAGTTCGCCGGTGGCCGGAGCCAGCGCCGGATAGAGGTCTTTGAGGCGTCGCGGCACGTTGACCGACCAGCCGTAATCGCGGAAGTACCGTTTGACCTCACCCAGCATCGTGGGGACCGCGAAGGAGAGGAACTCCGATCCGACCGACGGGTCGAAGCGGGTCACCGCATTCAGCAGCCCCACCCGTGCCACCTGGACGAGGTCATCATGGGCCTCTCCACGCCGGTCGTAGCGGCGCGCGATGCGGTCGGCGAGCGGCAGGCATTCGTCCACGATGCGGTTGCGCAGTGCGACGTGCTCGGCACTGCCAGGCTCGAGCACGTGCAGCCGGGCGAACGCGGTGTCGAGCCACCGATAGTCGGGACCGTGCGCCGCGGACAGGCTGGGGGGTTCGCCGCTGTGAGAGCGCTGCGAACGGGTGCTGTGCTCGCTCATCGGTACCTCCCGGATCGTCTCTCGACTCGGCGCATACCCGGTGCAGCGCGGTGCGTACCGTTCGCGCGGCGTGTCCCGCGCCGGGCGTGAGGCCGAAAGACACTGTCGCCGAACGTCTATCGTGGACAACTGGGAGTCACCTGTGTAACCAACACTTCGTAATGTGGACCTCCGGACCATTCCACATTTCGCTCTTCGACCCTCGCGTGAAGTGGGTACCCGCCACACCATGGCCACCGCACGCACCGCCGCCACGACCGCCGCCGACTTCCTGCCGGCCACCCGGCGGCTGACCGACCTCGTCGCGGCCGCCCGGGACTGCCGCGGATGCGGTCTGTACGAGAACGCCACGCAGGTTGTGTTCGGGCAGGGAGCCGAGCAGGCGCGGATGATGCTGATCGGTGAGCAGCCCGGCGACCAGGAAGATCGTTCCGGAGAGCCGTTCGTCGGCCCCGCCGGGCGCCTGTTGGACAAGGCTCTGGGACAGGCCGGAGTGGCGCGCGAGCCGGTGTATGTCACCAATGCGGTCAAGCACTTCAAGTTCGTGCCGTCCGAACGAGGGCAACGCCGCATCCACAAGACGCCGAGCAGGGTCGAAGTGGTGTCCTGTCGTCCATGGTTGCTCGCCGAAGTGGAGGCGGTTCGTCCCGAGGTGCTCGTGCTGTTGGGCGCTACCGCCGCGAAATCCGTGTTCGGTGCTGGTTTCCGGCTCACACACCACCGCGGTGAGGTACTCCGGCTTCCGGACGACCTGCTCACCGGTGAGATCGACCCCCGGGTGATCGTCACGGTGCACCCGGCGTCGGTGCTGCGCGGGCCGGTGCGCCACCGCGACGAAGCGCTGGCCTCCATGGTGACTGATCTGCGGTCTGCGGCCGGCCTGCTCGACTAGTCCGGTCGGGGTTTGTCCACCAGAGAGTTTGTGCAGCAGGGAGACGGGCACCCTTCGACCTGAGCAGCTGACGGGTAACCCAAAAGGAGGACAACGCCATGCAGTCGGGTCGTTTCCGCCCCCTCGCCGAAGCCCACGGACCCTTCGCCTCGGTGGTCATCGACGATTCGCACGACACCGCCGACGCCGACAAGCAGCTCGAACTGCGATGGCGGGCCGTCGAAGAAGAGCTCGCCGCCGGTGGTGCCGACGAAGATCTGATCGCCAGCGTCCGGCGGGGCGTCACCGACACCCCCAACGCCGTCGGGCGGGCCGGGCTGGCGGTGATCGCCAGCCGTGACGTGCAGCTGACCGAGACCCTGATCCGGCCGCCCGAGGCGCCGACGGCGCGGGTGTCGGATCTGCCCTATCTCGTGCCGGTCGTCGTGCACGGCGTCGACGACCCGCCCTACCTGGTGGTGGCGGTCGACCATGCCGGTGCCGACATCGAGGTGCACAATGCTGCAGGTGCGCGGGCGACCCACGTCGACCCCCGCAACTATCCCGTGCACAAGGCGGCAGGCGCGGAGAACGCCGGCTACAGCGATCCGCAGCGACCCGCCGAAGAGGCGGTGCGCAAGAACCTGCGGGCGACTTCCGACCAGGTGGCCGACGTGTTCGACGACGCCTCCGCCGAGATGGTGTGGGTCGTCGGGGAGGTGCGCTCGCGTGCCGACCTCATCGCCGTGTTGCCCCAGCGGGTGGCGGAACGCGTCGTCGAGGTCGACGCGGGTGCCCGCGGCAGCGTCGACCGAGACGCGCTCGAGCACGACATCACCACCCGCCTGTTGCAACGGCGTGCCGATGTCATCGGTGACGCCGCCGAGCGGTGGCGCGCCGAATCCGAGCGTGATTCCGGGCTGGCCACCGAGGGACTCGCCGGGGTGTGCGCGGCGCTGCGCGAGGGCGCCGTCGAGACACTGCTGCTCGGTGACGTCGGCGACTCCACGGTGTTGCTCGGCGATGCCCCGACGACGCTGGCCCCGACGCCGGAGGTGCTCTCCGAACTGGGCTCGCAACGGTCCGAGACCGTACGTGCCGACGAGGCCCTGCCGTTCGCGGCCGTGCTCACCGATGCCGACATCGTGTCCCTCGACGAACGGGTGGCACCCCGCGACGGGGTTGCGGCTATTCTGCGTTACCCACGCCGCGAAGGCGCCGCGACGACCTGAGCACCCGCGTCACGGGATCGCAAGCACGGCGCCTTCGAGGTCCACGCTCAGCAGTGGAGACGAAAAGGTCCTGCGTTAGGGCGGACGCGAATGCTCTTGTATCGACAGAC
Source organism: Mycolicibacterium poriferae (assembly GCF_010728325.1). The sequence goes on along the minus strand of NZ_AP022570.1, from coordinate 3,440,607 downwards.
AATTGCGAGTCGGAGCTGAAGGCTGGCGTTGGCCGCCCAGTGTTCTGACAGTCGCGGGCGCTTCGGCTCAGCCGTCTCACGCCATCGCGGTGCGAGCGGCACCGCTGGGACGTCTGGCGGCGTCGTGATAGGTCACCTCGGCGTCGACGGCGATTCGGTCCCAGCTGTACCGGGAGCGCGCACGGGACCGCCCGGCCAGCCCCATGCCCTCGCGCAGGACTGGCTGGTCGAGGATCGACTTCAACGCCCGCCGCAGCGCGTCCACATTGGCCGGTGGTATCAGGACTCCGGTGACGTCGGCGATGACCGCATCGCGCATGCCGCCGGTTGCCGCGGCGACGACCGCGGTCCCGCCGGCCATCGCCTGCAGTGCGACGACACCATAGGCATCGTAGGAAGCTGGGCACACGACCACATCCGCCGACTGCAACACCTCGTTCAGTTCGCCGTCGTTCTCCACCGGCGCGATCCGGCAACGGTCACCGAGACCGAGATTCCCTGCCAGGGCGAGAATCCGGGGGATGTCGCGCTGGTCTACGCCTCCGCTGTCGACGATGCGCAACCGGGTGTGCGGCAGCACCGCCACCGCCCGCACCACTTCGGCCAGCCGTTCGGGGCGCGCGGGCCCGCTCGCGACGGCTACCACCTCGTGATCGCCGCCTGCGCGAGACGCGCGGGCCGTGCCCACGCTGTTCTCGTCGACGGAGATGCCGGTCGGCACCACCGAGATCTTGCTGCGCGGACATCCGAACCGGACCAGCTCGAACAGGTCGTCGGTACACGCGGCCGCGACAGTGGTGGCGTTCTTGGCCAGCAGGGTCTGCAGTTTGATCTGAGTCTCCAGCGTGCCGGACTCATCTCTGGGCAGACGCATCAGGGTACCCAGTCCGTGAAAGGACTGCACCGTGGGCACAGGACGTCGGTTGGCCGCCAGCTGGCTCGCCATCCCGTATGCCCAGCCATGGCAGTGCACCACGTCAGGAGGGCGATGCGACCATTCGTCGACCAACTGACGACCGAGGTCACCGATCAGCGGCATCAACGCGTCGGGGTGCCCGTCGAAGCCAGATTCGGTCGGCAGCCTCACCGTCTGGTAGTCGCCGGTCGGCGCCGTAGATGTCGGCGAGGCGGTGTAGACCGCGACGTCATGCCCCCTGCCGGCCAAAGCGTTTGCCAGGCTCGCGATGTCGTAGCAGCCGTCACTGCCTGCTGTCACCTTCGCGTGGTTCGGTGTAGCGCCCACTATCGCCAGTCGCATGAAACCCCTTCGGATTGGCATCGGCGGCCGCCCCGGTCGCGGGACGGTTCCTATCCCTCTGGAGGGCCGGAAATGTTGTTCGCGAAACAATCCCGCGACAATGTTTCGTCTGATGTCCGAATCTGTTCGCATTGCGGACCGACGAGCGGGTTTTCGCCCCGATGTGCTGGTTACCGGTGCCCACATCGGGTAGTCCGAACCGTGTGGACGACGATGCGGACACCCCGGCTGCCGGGGTCATGACGATAGACGGCTTTGCAGCGGGCCTCGCGGCGTTATGTGACGGCGCCACGAGTTTGCCCGAGAACTTTGCTTTCATGGAGTCGATGGCGGAATTTCGCCGCGCCTACGGGCTGGCGGCCACCCCGGCCCGCAGAGGGGCCGCCCCGGCCACCGATACGTCGCCCGCTGCGCAACACCGCGACATCGATGGTGACCTACAGGCGGTAGCACCGCGTCTGTACGAAAAGTCGAGGCTGGCAATCCAACTCGTCGAATGCGCTACGTCGCCCCAGCTGCGGCAGGGCTACTGCCCGCTGGCAATTGGGACCGGCAAAGCGTTGGCCGTGCTGCGCGAGCGGCCCGTCGAAGCTGAGACGAAGTCGCGCCCGGACGATGGTTGAGCACGGCGACGTCGGCATTGCGGCAGCGACAGCGCCGGTGGGCGCGCTGCTGACCATGGCTGGGACGCTCGACGGACGTACCTATCGTGAGGTCCGAGACAGCGTGATCAAGGCGGCTCTGGAGGAACCGCGGGCGGTCTTCGTGGACGTCACCGCGTTGTCGGTGCCGTCGGAATCGGCGTGGGCGGCGTTCACCAGCGCACGCTGGCATGTGGGCACCTGGCCCGCCGTTCCGATTGTTCTGGTATGCGCCCACGGCGCCGGGCGAGACGCGATCACCCGCAGTGGTGCCGCACGCCACGTGCCGGTGTACGCAACCGCGCAGTCCGCGGCACGGTCAGTCGACGATGACGTCGCGTTCCGCCGCCGCGCCCACTGCGAGTTGGCCAGAAACCGGTGCACTCTGCCGCGTTCACGCGAACTGGTGGGCGAGTGGCTCACTCAGTGGGATTGCCGGGAGATGGTCGTCACCGCCAGCACGGTGGCCACCATTTTCGTCGAGAACGTCATCTATCACACGCTCAGCCGTCCCACGCTGCGCCTGGAAACGATGGACGGGCGGCTCACCGTCGCGGTCCACGACGGCAGCCCGCAGCTCCCGGTGCGCCGGGAGCACGCGAACGGCTCCGCAGACGCCGTGTCCGGCCTCGCCATCGTCGCCGCTCTCAGCCGGGCCTGGGGTGCCAACCCGGTACCGGGCGGCAAGGCGGTCTGGGCGGTGCTGATGCCCGAGAACCGGCTGTAGCAGCCGGCTCCCGGGCAACCGCGTCAGCGCAGATCGAACCTGTCGTTGTTCATCACCTTCACCCAGGCAGCGACGAAGTCCTCGACGAACTTGCCCTGGTTGTCATCCTGGGCGTAGACCTCGGCCAGCGCGCGCAGGATGGAATGCGAACCGAAGACCAGGTCGTTGACGGTCGCGGTCCACTTCTTCGTCCCGGTGGCGCGGTCGACACCGTCGTAGACGTTCTCCGTCGTCTCCGAGACCTTCCACTCCGTGCCCATGTCGAGCAGGTTGACGAAGAAGTCGTTGGTGAGCACACCCGGCTTGTCGGTGAACACGCCGTGTTTCGTGCCGCCGTGATTGGCGCCCAGCGCGCGCATGCCGCCGATCAGCACGGTCAACTCCGGGGCGGTCACGTCGAGCATGTAGGCGCGGTCCAGCAGCAACTCCTCGAGCTGGGCCTTCTCCCCCGGGCGCACGTAGTTGCGGAAGCCGTCGGCGCGCGGCTCGAGCACCGCGAACGAATCGACATCCGTGGTTTCCTGCGTCGCGTCCGTGCGACCGGGCGCGAAGTGCACGTCGATCTCGAAACCGGCGTCCTTGGCGGCCTTTTCGACCGCGGCGGAACCGGCCAGCACGATGAGGTCGGCCAGGGACACCTTCTTCGCGCTCGAGCCGTTGAAGTCCTGCTGGATCTTCTCCAGCACCGGCAACACCTTGTCGAGCTCGGCCGGCTCGTTGACCTCCCAGTTGCGTTGGGGCTCCAGGCGCAGCCGGGCGCCGTTGGCACCACCGCGCTTGTCGGTGCTGCGGAAGCTGGCCGCCGACGCCCACGCCGTCTTGACCAACTGCGGCACCGACAGGCCGGCGTCGAGCACCTTCGCCTTCAGCGACGCGATCTCGGACTCGCCGATCAGCTCGCCCTCCACCGCGGGAACCGGGTCCTGCCACAGCTGCGGTTCGGGGATCCACGGGCCCAGGTACCGCGACACCGGCCCCATGTCGCGGTGCAGCAGCTTGTACCAGGCCTTGGCGAAGGCCTCGTTGAGCTCCTCCGGATGGTCGAGCCACCGCCGGGTGATCTCGCCGTAGATCGGGTCGACGCGCATCGAGACATCGGTGACGAGCATGGTGGGCTTGCGGGGCGGGCCGCCGAACGGACCGGGGATGATCGCCTCGGCGTCCTTGGCCTCGAACTGCCAGGCGCCCCCGGGGCTCTTGGTCAGCTCCCACTCGTAGCCATAGAGCAGTTCCAGGTAGGAGTTGCTCCACTTGGTCGGCGTCGGGGTCCACACGACCTCCAGGCCGCTGGTGATGGTGTCGGCGGCCTTGCCGGAGGCGAACGCGCACTTCCAGCCGAGCCCCTGCTGCTCGACCGGGGCGCCCTCGGGTTCGGGTCCGACCAGGTCGCCGTCGCCGGCGCCGTGCGTCTTACCGAGTGTGTGCCCACCGACGATCAGCGCAGCGGTCTCCTCGTCGTTCATCGCCATCCGGCCGAACGTGACGCGGATGTCGTGAGCGGCTTTCAGCGGATCCGGCTCGCCTTCGGGGCCTTCGGGGTTGACGTAGATCAAGCCCATCGTGGTGGCGCCGTAACGCTCCTCGAGCTCGCGAGCACCCTGGGCTGAGCCCTCGTAACGCTTGTCGGTGCCCAGCCACTCCTCTTCCTCACCGAAGATGACCTCCTCGGGCTCCCAGAAGTCGGGCCGGCCGAAGCCGAATCCGAAGGTCTGAAAGCCCGCGGACTCCAGCGAGACGTTGCCGGCGAACACCAGCAGGTCCGACCACGAGATCTTGTTGCCGTACTTCTTCTTGACCGGCCACAGCAGCCGGCGCGCCTTGTCCAGGTTCGCGTTGTCCGGCCAGCTGTTCAGCGGCGCGAAACGCTGCATGCCCTGACCGCCGCCGCCGCGGCCGTCATAGATGCGGTAGGTGCCCGCGGCGTGCCAGCTCATCCGGATGAACAGACCGGCGTAGCTGCCGTAGTCGGCCGGCCACCAGTCCTGCGACGTGGTGATCACCGACATCACGTCGGCCTTGAGGGCGTCTGGATCGAGCTTGGCGAACTCACCGGCGTAGTCGAAATCCTCGCCCAGCGGATTGCCCTTGCTGGAGTGGGCGTGCAGCTTGGTGACGTCGATCTGCTCCGGCCACCAGTCCTGGTTGGTCAGGGGGCGGTGCGCCTTGGGTTCCGGGGAACGGATGGCCGGGTTCTCGCTCTCGCTTCCGCTGCTGTGCGTCGCCTCCTCGGGGAACGGCGGCTTGGCGTCGGAGGTATCAGATGATGACACAGTGTGTTTCCCTTCCATCTTCCTGCGGTGGTTGAGCTGTGATCACGGGTGTGATCGGGAAGTGTGCTGCGCAGAGCAATCGGGGCACAGCCCCCAGTAGATGACTTCGGCCTCGTCGACGTCGAAGCCTTGATCGTCGGATGCCGTGAGACACGGGGCGTCGCCGACGGCACAGTCCACATCGCGAATCGTGCCGCAACTGCGGCACACGACGTGGTGGTGGTTGTCGCCGACCCGGGATTCGTAGCGGGCCAGTGAGTTGGCCGGCTGGATACGGCGCACCAGTCCGGCGGCGGTCAGCGCGCTGAGCGCGTCGTACACGGTTTGGCGGGACACGTCGGGTTGCCGTTCCCGCGCGGCACGGATGATGAGCTCGGTGTCCGCGTGCGGATGGTGCTCCACGGCGTGCAGCACCGCCATCCGTGGGCGGGTGACACGCAGCGAGGCGCCCTTGAGAACCTCGGCGTAGTCCGGATCGTGACCCATCCACTCGATACTGTCGTGAAATCTGGATGGGATCAAGATTTTCTGCCGGATTGTCCACCGGATTGCTTGATGGACAACCGGATTCGTTCGTTTTTTGGATAGTTGCGCCCGGAGCGCGGTGTCGTCGGTCCGGCGGCGGCGACCCGGGCCAGTGCGGCGGCGGCCGCGAAGCCGGCGAGCGCGCACCACCCGGGCGCCTCCCCGAGTCCCGATTTCGCCATCAGCACCAGTGCGATGCCGGCGGCGCAGACGGACAGGCCGGCGACACCGGCGCGTACGCCGACCGCCCGCACCGGCGCGTCCCACCATGGCAGCGGCCGGTGTTCCAGCGGGGCGAGCAACCGGAACAGCGCCAGCATCACCACGGCGAACACCAACGCGCGCAACGCCAATCGGGCCCAGAAGCCTGGCTCGTCGACGTCATAGGCGTCCATGCCCACCAGGTGCAGTGCGACGGCGGCCACCGCGATGGCCGGGATGTGCCACAGGTACAGCGTCATCGCCCCGGCGTTGCCCCGGGCCACCACACGCCAGACCCGGCGGCGCTGCGCCCACCGCTGGATCCCGCGGGCCGCCACCACGAACGCGCTCGACATCCACACGCACTGCATCGCCAGGACCAGCGTCGGCGGCGACACGTTGGACACCCGGTCGGCTCCGGTGACCACCAGCGACACTTCGTATGGGCCGAGGGCGACGAGGCCGACCTGCGCGGCGAACGCGGCGACGGCCACCACGCCCGCACTCCGCACCCCGATGAGACGATGCGCGTATCCGACACCGAACACCACCGGGATGAGCCACACCAGCACGAAGTTGGCCACGGCCACCATCGGGGAGTCCGCGGCGAAACGGAGCGCATCGAGGGCGGCGATCGCCGCCAGCAGCGAACCGAGCAGCCCGGCCAGCGCCCGGGAGGTGGTCAACCGGGTCAGTGCCGGCACGAACGCGAGGGCGAGCAGATACACCCCGAGGAACCACAGCAGTGCCACGCTTTCGCCGCCCAGGCCCGCCTCCGAGGCCTCCCCCAGGACGGCCCGAACCAGCAGCAGAATGGCAGACCAAGCGGCCAGATACCAGAACACCGGTCGACACAGGCGTTGCGCACGGGTGAACAGCCAACTCCCCCAGGGTGTTCCGGCGTGATATCCGTAGGCGCCGGCCGCGCCGCCGGCCAGGAAGAACAGCGGCATCACCTGCAGGACCCACGTCACCGGCGTCAGCGCGGGGAGCGCCCCGAGGGTGTTGCCGATACGCACTCCGCGGGTGTCGATGGTCGCCAGCAGCAACGCGCAGTGCCCGAACATCACGACGACGAGCGCCGCGAGACGAGCGACGTCGATTGCTCGGTCTCGGCCCGGGGGGATCACGTCGGGCGTGGAGTCGGTCGGCCGGACGGGGTGCGCCATGACCTCAAGCATGCCCGCCCGCGACGCTCCGCGACTGAGTAGTACTACGGCATCGAGAGCAGTGGAGACACTTCGAGCAGTGGCGGCGCTCTCAGCGTGGCGGCAGTGCCAGGGTTGCCGGCACTGGCACCATCAGCCGCCCTGAGTCAGGGCAGCGCCGAGAGGATGTCGAGCGGGTTCTGAGGCGGAGCCGGCGCGGTGGCCGGATTCTTCACCGCCTGGGCCGGGGACGGCCCGGCCAGCGGCGCACTGTCGGTCAGGTGCGGTTGGCCCACCCGTACGGCAACCGGGGCCGCTTCCGCAGGCAGCGTTCCCGCGGCGGTCGGATCCGTGGCGACGGCGGGAGCGTCGAGGGTGTCGGGTCCGGAAACAGGCTGCGACACCATCATGTGGTGCGGGGTGGGTTGGGAGGTGACCTGCGCGGCCGAGGCGGGCTGCGAGTCGGTGTCGACCTGCGGCGCCGAGGCGGGCTGCGGTTGGCCGACGACCTGCGGGGCCGACGCGGGCCGCGGTTGTGCGACGACCGGCGGGACCGACGCGGGCTGCGGATCGGCAACGACCTGCGGAGCGGAAGCGGGCTGAGGTTCGGCGACGATCTGCGGGGCCGACACGGGCGGCGGGGTGTCCGCCACCGGAGCCTGGGGCGCAGGTGCGGCGGGCTGGCGGGCAGGCGCGGGTGCCGCCACCGGCGCTGGGCCGGTCCCGGCCGGCGGGGTGAGCGCTGCCGGGGGTGCCGCTGCCGGCACCGGTTCGGCGTTGGCGGTCTCGACCGGCTGCGACGACGGACCACCCATGACCGCGAAGACCCCGAGGGCCGCGACGGCACACACGGCGGCGATGCTCGCGGCCATGGTGATGCGCATCGGCACCCGGGCGATGGTGGCGCGGGCGGCCGGCACGCGGGAGGTCAGCCGCCGCAGCAGGGGGTGCGCCTCGTCGGCGGGGTGTGCGCGCGCGGCTCCGTACGCCAGCGTCAGGTGGGGGGCGATGTGGCGGGCCGTCTGGTTGCGACCCTCCCGCGCCTCTTCCTCCGAGACGTGCTCGATGGTGTCGAAACCGAACAGTCGCAGCTTGGAGCGCAGCCGGATGGCGTGATCGCGTCCGTCGTCGGTCCAGGTCATGCGGATGCCGTCGATGTCACGGTCGCTTTGCAGGGCGAATGCCTGCACGCTGCGGGCCGTGGCTCTGGCTATCTCGTTTACCGAATCGAGCGCGACGACTTCGTCCGCGAGGATCGCACCGTCCTTGGTGTCGACCAGCGCCCACACCGCACTTGTCGCCGTCAGTGACAGACCCATTACCACGCGCATAGTTACCCCTCGACAACTGCCGGTGTTGGCTTTGTATCGGCGTGCCTGGGTCCGATGTTACGCACGTTACTCGATTGAGATCAGCCGCGTGAGCGAATCCTTAATTAACCATTTCGGCGAATTAGAGAGGGTAGCTACCGCTTTGCGCTGTTCTCACAATGCCGCAGTCAGCGGGCCGAGTTGCTGACAGCGCGGAGCCGGATCGGTGCCGATCCAGCTACCACACCCCCGGCCGGTGGCGGTGTAGGTGACTCCTGGGACGAACGGCGCGACGTACACCTGGGCCGGCTGGTCGCCCCTGCCCTGCGCGCACTGCATCGGCGCGCCGGCGTCTGCCGGTTGGACGCAGGCCACGCTCACATAGGGCGCAGCGGGTGGCCCGCAGTCCGCGGGCGCCACCGTCGCCGTCACCATGTCGACCCCGTCGTGGTGCACCACCTGCGGCGCCGAGAGGGTGAACGAGCAGGGTGGGGGCGGTTCGGCGGCGGCGAGGCCGGCGGTGCCCACGCCGCACAGCGGAAGCATCGCGGTGATCAGAACCGTCGCGCCACGGCGTCTCATGTCCGCATGGTAGGGCAGCCGACCGGCCCGCCGCCGGTGAAGTGCGCGGCTCGCCTCAGCTCTTGGCCGCTTCGAGTGCCTCGTTGAAGGTCGTGCTGGGCCGCATGACGGTCATGAGCTTCTCGTCCTGCGGGTAGTAGTAGCCGCCGATGTCGGCGGGGCTGCCCTGCACCTCGCTGAACTCGGCGAGGATCTTGTCCTCGTTCTCGGCCAGGGACTTGGCCAGGGAGGCGAAGTGCTCGGCGAGTTCCTTGTCCTCGGTCTGCTCGGCCAGTTCCTGCGCCCAGTACATGGCCAGATAGAACTGGCTGCCACGGTTGTCGAGCTCACCGGCTTTGCGCGACGGGCCCTTGTTGTTGTCGAGGAGCCTGCCGATCGCGGCGTCCATGGTCTTGCCGAGCAGGGTCGCCTTCTTGTTGTCCGACTTGCGGCCCATGTCCTCGAAGCTGGCGCCCAGCGCCAGGAATTCACCCAGTGAATCCCAGCGCAGATGGTTCTCCTCGATCAGCTGGTGGACGTGCTTGGGCGCCGAGCCGCCGGCACCGGTCTCGTACATGCCGCCGCCGGCCATCAGCGGCACGATCGAGAGCATCTTGGCGCTGGTGCCCAGCTCCAGGATGGGGAACAGGTCGGTGAGGTAGTCGCGCAGGATGTTGCCGGTCACGGCGATGGTGTCCTGGCCGCGGATGACCCGTTCCAGCGTGTACCGCATGGCCCACACCTGCGGCATGATCTGGATCTCGAGTCCCTCGGTGTCGTGGTCTTTGAGGTAGGCCTTGACCTTCTTGCGCAGCTCGGCCTCGTGCGGGCGCTCGGTGTCGAGCCAGAACACCGCGGTCATGCCGGACGCCCGCGCCCGCGTGACGGCAAGCTTGACCCAGTCGCGGATCGCCGGGTCCTTGACGATGGGCATCCGCCAGATGTCGCCGGCTTCGACGTTGTGGCTCAGCAGCACCTCGCCGGTCTCGACGTCGACGATGTCGGCGACGCCGTCCTCCGGGATCTCGAAGGTCTTGTCGTGGCTGCCGTATTCCTCGGCGCGCTGGGCCATGAGACCGACGTTGGGTACGGTGCCCATCGTCGTCGGATCGAACTGGCCGTGCGTCTTGCAGAAGTTGACCATCTCCTGATAGATCCGCGAGAACGTCGACTCCGGATTGACGGCCTTGGTGTCCTTGAGCTTGCCGTCGGCGCCGTACATCTTCCCGCCGGCGCGGATCATCGCCGGCATCGAGGCGTCGACGATGACATCGCTCGGCGAGTGGAAGTTGGTGATGCCGCGCGCCGAGTCCACCATCGCGAGCTCGGGCCGGTGCTCGTGCACGGCGTGGATGTCGCGGACGATCTCCTCGCGCTGCGAGGCGGGCAGCGACTCGATCTTGGAGTACAGATCCGACATGCCGTTGTTGACGTTCACGCCGAGCTCGTCGAGGACCTGCTGGTGCTTGGCGAACGCGTCCTTGTAGAACACCTTGACCGCGTGGCCGAACACGATCGGATGGCTGACCTTCATCATCGTCGCCTTGACGTGCAACGAGAACATGACGCCGGTCTTGTAGGCGTCCTCGATCTGCTCTTCGAAGAACTCGCACAGCGCTTTCTTGCTCATGAACATGCTGTCGATGATGTCGCCCTCGTCGAGGGCCACCTCGGGCTTGAGGACGGTCTCGCCGCTGTCGGTCTTGAGGACCATCTTCACCGTGCGGGCCTTGTCGATCGTCATCGACTTCTCACCGTGGTAGAAGTCCCCGTGCTTCATGGTGGCGACGTGGGTACGCGAGGCCTGTGACCACTCCCCCATGCTGTGCGGGTGCTTCCGGGCATACGCCTTGACCGCCTGGGGGGCGCGCCGGTCCGAGTTGCCTTCGCGCAGTATCGGATTGACCGCGCTGCCGAGCACCTTGGAGTAGCGTGCCTTGATCTCCTTCTCCTCGTCGGACTTCGGCTCGCCCGGGTAGTCGGGCAGGTTGTAGCCCTTCTCGCGGAGCTCCTTGATCGCGGCCAGCAGCTGCGGGACCGAGGCGCTGATGTTGGGCAGCTTGATGATGTTGGTCTCGGGCAGCTGGGTCAGTTTGCCCAATTCCCCGAGGTTGTCGGGCACCCGCTGTTCCTCGGTCAGATAGTCGGGGAACTCGGCCAGGATGCGCGCGGCCACGGAGATGTCGCTGGAGCTGACGGAGATGCCGGCTGCGTCTGCGAAGGTGCGGACCACAGGCAGAAAGGCGTAGGTCGCCAGCAGGGGCGCCTCGTCGGTCAGCGTGTAGATGATGGTCGGCTGCTCGGCGCTCATGTGGTGTTCTCCCGGCATCGGTTTCGGTCAGTTCGTGGCGGCTCGCGTCGGGGCCGGTGACCATCGGCTGGTCGTCGGTATCCGGCAGTCAGTATCGCGGCACCGCACCCTTCAGGCGGAGCCTACCCAACAGCGGCGACGACAGGGCGGGCCAGACCTGCGGTGCTCGGTCACGGTCGGGCTTCGGCCCGGCGCGTCGAGCCGGCACGCTGGCGACACGCCGTTACATTCACGGCCATGACATGGGCCGGGAGCAAAGACTGTGTGCGCAGCGTCGCGACGGCGCTGGGGGTGCTCGTCGCGGTGGCGGGCTGCTCGGCACCGCAGACACCCGATGGCACGGCAAACGCGGCCGGGTCGCCGCCGGTGTCGGGCACCGTCGAGCAGTGGCAGGACGCGGTGTGCCGCGACGGAACCGAAACCGACTCGGGCACCCGCCACATCGTCGACGGCAGCACCTGCGTCCCCCACGACGGCGACGGGGTCGTCAACTTCGACCATTTCGACTCGGTGCCCGCGATGGACGCGATGCTGTCGTGGGCGCCGTCCCCGCAGGTCGCGACGACGACGCTCGACGACCGCCCGCTGGCGATCTGGACACCCGACGGCGAGGCCGAGGACCTCGCCCCACTGTCGGGATTCGGCTTCACGGTGGCGTCCTACCGGTCGCCGGCGCTGGCCCGTTCCACCGAGCAGCTGCCCGGTGCCGTCCCGTCTGCCGAGGTGACGACGATTCCGCCCAACCAGTTCGGTTACGTCGTGGTGACCACCGCGGCGGGTGACCCGCAGTGCATCGTCGAGACCACGTTCGTGGGATGCCAGACAGCCGCCCGCAATTGGCAGCAGCACGCCGATGGCAGCGGTCCGTACCACGGGGTGCGGGTCAACACCGACGGCACCGGTTCGTGGGTGGACGGCAATCTCGGCGCCGCGGCCCCGACCCCGTTGGCCGAGCGGACCTACCGCGCCCTGGGGTGGACCATCGTCGCCAACGCCTCGGAGCTGCGGTTCACCAATGACGCCACCGGGCACGGCGCGGTGGTCAGTGCTGCGCGGGTCGCACCGTTCTGAGTGGCGCCCTGCCGGGTTGACGAGTAGGTGCTGCCGGGCATCGAATGGCAGGCATGCAGAAGGTGTCGATCGAAGCTTTGGCCCGCCAGCAGTTGCAGCTCGCGACCGCCAACAACCGCAACGCCGCCGACACCGTGGTCGGCGGTCACGAGAAGGTCCTGCGCCAGACCGTCATCGGGATGGTCGCCGGCGCCGAGATGGGTGAGCACGAGAACCCCGGCGAGGCAACCGTGTACGTGATCAAAGGAGCGGTCCGGATGTCCTCGGGTGACGAGCAGTGGGACGCGCGCGCCGGTGACCTGTTGAAGGTTCCCGATGCCCGGCACTCGCTGGTCGCGCTCGCCGACTCCGCGCTACTGCTCACGGTGGCCAAACTCCCGTAGCGGCGAAGTTCGTCCGCAGCTGGGGGCACGATGGTGCCATGGACAGCGCGGGGCGGCGGTCATGACGCGATCTCGGTGGCGGCGGGCCGGGATCGGCGTGCGGCTGTTGGCGGCCCAGGCCCTCGTGCTGCTGGTCGCGGCGGCCGCGGTGTGGGTGGTGGCCGCGATCGTCGGCCCCCCGCTGTTCCGTGAACACCTGCACCGGGCGGGCGTTCCTGCCGATTCGCTGGAGGAGCTGCACGCCGAGGAGGCGTACCGGTACGCGACGGCCCTGTCGATCGGGGGTGCGGTCGCGGTCTCGGCGCTGGCCGCGCTGGCGGTGAGCGGTTACGCCGGCCGGCGCCTGCAGCGATCGGTTGCCGAGGTCGCGTCCGCGGCCACCGCGGTCGCCGACGGCCGCTACGAGATCAGGGTCGCACCGCAAGGGTTGGGTGAGGAGTTCGACAGCCTCGCCCGCGCTTTCAACCAGATGGCGACACGGCTGGAGTCGGTGGAGGCCACCCGGCGACGCCTGTTCGGGGACCTGGCACATGAGATCCGCACGCCGGTGTCGGTGCTCGACGCCTACATCGAGGCGTTGGAGGACGGCGTGCGCACGTTGACGCCCGAGACGGCCGAGGTGCTGCGGGACCAGACTCGCAGGCTGGTGCGCTTCTCCGAGGACGTGGCGGCGCTGGCTCAGGCCGAGGAGAATACGGCCGGCATGTCGTTCTGCCAGGTGGCGGTCGGTGCGCTGCTGGAGCGCTGTGTGGCTGCGGTCGCCGAACGGTTCGACGAGAAGGGGGTCGCGCTGAGTGTGGCCGTCGCCGACGATGTGCCACCGGTCTGGGCGGACCCGCAGCGCCTGGCGCAGGTGCTGGCCAACCTCCTCGACAACGCCTTGCGCCACACCCCCGGTGGTGGCGCGGTGCGGCTGAGCGCGCATCGCGTGGGCCGGCAGGTGATCGTGCGGGTGGTCGACGACGGCGAGGGAGTCGCACCGCAGCATCTGCCACACCTGTTCGAGCGGTTCTATCGAGCCGATCCGTCGCGCAACCGGGTCGGTGGCGGAGCCGGCATCGGTCTGGCGATAGCCAGGGCGCTGACCGAGGCCCACGGTGGCGAGATCAGAGCCGCCAGCGCCGGGCCCGGGGAAGGCACGACGATCACGGTCGCACTTCCGGTGAGTGAGTCGTTGTGATCGGTCAGCTCGCGGCGGGAGTTGCGCGCCGAGCTCTTCCCGACTACTGAGGCGTGCTAAGCAAGAGCGCGATGAACTACTTCGGCGAGCTTCGCACCCACTGGCAGCCGCTGGCGGCCGCGACAGCGGGGCTGAGCGCCGGACTCAGCCTGAGTGCGTACACCAACGCGGTGATGGCACCGCGGTTCATCGATGAGTTCGGCTGGAGCCGGGCCGATTTCGCCCTCACGGGAGTCATCACCCTGCTCACATTCGTGTTCCTGCCGTTCTACGGTCGTCTCACCGATCTGCTCGGCGTGCGCCGTGTCGCCGTCCTCGGAGTGGTGGGGTTGCCGGTGTGCTGGGTCGCCTACGTGGCGATGAGCGGCCCGATCTGGCAGTACTTCGCCATCAACGTCGCCGTCGTCGCGGTTGGGGTGACCACCACCCCCGCGATCTACAGCCGCATCGTGGCCACCTCTTTCCAGCGGGCGCGCGGTCTCGGGCTGGCGATCGCCATCTCGGGTCCCCCATTGCTCGGCGCCGTCGGCACGCCGGTGATCGAGATGGTCAACCGGGCTCACGGCTGGCGGGCCGGGTGTCTGGTGATAGCGGGCACCATTGCTGCGCTCGGGGTGATCGCGCTGATGCTCGTCCCGTCGGCCGACGCGGCACCGGCCCGCGCCGGTACCCGTCGCCAGCAAGGGGTGTATCCGGCGATCGCCCGCAGCACGGTGTTCTGGATCTTGCTGAGCGCGGTGTTGCTGTGCAACCTCTACCACTCGGTGACCACGTCACAGCTCGGCGTCGTGCTCGGCGATTCGGCACAGGCCGGCGACAGGATCGCTGTCCTGATCTCCACATTCGCCGTGGCGGTGATCGCCGGCCGCTTCGTCTGCGGTGTCGCTCTGGACCGCCTGCCGGCTCACCTCGTAGCGGCGGGTGCGCTGGCGCTGCCCGGTGTGGGTTGTCTGCTGCTGGCCTCGGGGTGGGACAGCTTCGCGGTCTTGGCGGTGGCGGTGTGTTGTCTGGGTGCCGCGTGGGGTGCGGAGGGCGACGTCATCGCGTATCTGGTGGCACGTCGGTTCAGTCTGTCGATCTACAGCACGGTGCTGTCGCTGTTGTCGGCGGCGATCGGGGTGTCCTCGGCCGTCGGCGCGGTGATCCTGAGCCGGTCGTTGCACCGGAGCGACAGCTTCACCGGCTTTCTGGTGTTCGCCGGGGCCGCGGCGCTCCTCGGCGGGACGTCGTTGCTGCTGTTGGGCCGGCGCCGTCGCGAGTCCGAGGAGGTCCCGGTCCTCGGCTGACCGACGCGCCAGGCGCAATTGCCGGCAAACCTGGCCGCGCGGCGGGGTCGCGCCACTAAGGTGCTGATCGTGCGCAGAGACGTGTTTGCCAAGGGTCGGGGCCGATGGCTCGCGGTCGTGGTGTCTCTGGTCGTCTCGGGCGGCATGATCTACGCCCAGAACGCCGCGCCGCCGTGCTGCGCCCCCGAGCCGTCCCGACCACCGAGCGCGCAGGGCGAGGAACCGACTGCCGCACCGGAGCGGGTCCGGCTGTCGGAGGCGGAGTTGCTGGCCGCCAGCGCCCCGGTCGACGGCCGCGTCTTCGACCTCGCACTGCCCCCCGGCGTCGCGCCGGAGGGCGGCCTGCAGGTCAACACCATCTGGGCCGCCCGGGCGCTGAGCGCCCTGTTCCCGGAGATCACCACCATCGGCGGCTATCGCCAGGATCCGTTGAAGTGGCATCCCAACGGCCTGGCCATCGACGTGATGATCCCGAACTACCACAGCGACGAGGGCATCGAGCTCGGCAACCAGATCGCCGGCTACGTGCTGGCCAACGCGAAACGCTGGGGTGTGCTGCACGTCATCTGGCGGCAGGGTTTCTATCCGGGCATCGGCGCGCCGAGCTGGACCGCCGACTACGGCAACGAAACCCTCAACCACTTCGACCACATCCACATCGCCACCATCGGAGGCGGTTACCCCGACGGTGACGAGACCTACTACATCGGCTCGATGCAGTCCTAGGTCGAAGACGTAGCCCTAGCTGGCTGTAGGTCGAGTCAAGTGGTGCGGAGGCCGTAGTGGGCCGACACACCTGGTCGGGTGTGTGGTTTCCGCGCGGCCGGCAGTGGTGCTGGTGAGGTTGACGGGTGCCTAGCGCCCACGCTGACGTATGCAACCTCGGTGTGGGTTATCTGGCGTCGTTCGGGCTGCCGTGGAGGCACGAAGGGCCGGGTGCCAAGCTAGCGTCGGCGTAACCCGGTGAGGGGTCCGCCATAGCCCTTACGACATCTGATCCGGCCCTTCGTCCTCGTCCGTTTACCGTGGCACTACCGGCGGGAGTGGTGGAAGGGTCTGGTCGGTCCTTTCGTGCTGAGTGTGGGGTCTAGGCCCAGCGGGCTGCCTCGTAGGTGGCGTGGTCGCGCACGAGCGCGTAGGCGATGCGGTTGGCGCGATGGGCCAACGCGCAGGCCACCACGCCGCTGTGTTTGCCGCGGTCCTTGAGTCCGTGAGCGTAGGTTTTGGCGGCCGGCTCGTTGAGCCACAGGCCGATGCCTAGGTCGATCAGGGCGCGGCGCAGCGCGACGCTACCTTCGCGGCTGATACCGCCGTCGCGGCGTTTGTGGGCGGATTCGTATTGCATGGGGGACAACCCCGACGCACGGTAGATCTGCCGGGGTCCCGGCCAGCGTTTCGGATCACCCAGAGCGGCAGCGTAATTGGATACCCGCACCACTGCCCAGCCTGGCACCGAGGTCAACGTCGCGTAGGGGCTGCGCGGCAACAGTGATCCCAGCGCGGTCTCCGCGGACTGAATCTGGTCGTCAAGATCGGCCAACAGGGCCAGGTCGGCGGCCAGTATCCGACGCGCGATCACGGCGTCGCGGGTCGGCAAGGCGTCGCGGGCCGCAGCGACCAGACGCTCGGCGACGGGGCGGCGCAGTTGCAGGTCGCGGGTCGCGGCGAAGCGGATCAACCGATTGACCCCGAGACCGGCCAGGCGTGTCGGGTCGGCGAACTCGGCGGCCACCAGCCGGCCGATCTTGGTGGCCAGCACGTCGGGCAGAGCCAGGGTCAGCCCGGAAAGGCCCGGTCGAGCTGGCCGAGCAGCTGATTCTTCGTCGCGGTACGCGTGGCGACCCGCCGGCTCCGATGCACTGCCCAGGCGCTGATCTCACCGATCACGACATCGCGGTCGGTGACCGGGCTGCCGTGTCCGGCCAACACGAGTTCGGTGATCGCCTCGAGGTCGATCACGTCGGTCTTGATCCGGCGTCGTCCCTGCACCCGGCGCTGCTCGGCGACATGAGCGGGATTGAGCTCCAACACTTCCCATCCATCGGGCCAGCGATGGTCGAGCACGGGTCGGTGATAGTGACCGGCGGCCTCCACACCGACCTTGACCTGCCCCGATAGCGGGACCGAGGTCGCCACCCGAGCCAAGACCGCGGCGAGACCCGTGCGGTTCATCGCAAATTCCGACGGCCCGAACAACCGATGGTGACCCGCATCGGTCACCGACAACAGGGCCGAGGTCTTGCCGACATCGACAGCAACGACGATCGTGGACGACGTGACTGGAGCTACATGCACAGACACAACAACACCTCCGGGGCGTGTCAGGAGGTCCACGTGCGTCCAACACACGGACCCCGAAAAGGAATCAGTTACAGATCCCTTCCTGACACCTCCGGAGGCATTTGAGAAGGACCAACTCGAGCTATATCAGCCCTAGACGGCGATCTGACCGCAGGCGGGCAGCGCCGCCGCGGTGTCCCCCTCGCACAGCTGCGCCGTGTCCAGCGGAGATTCGACCGACGGCGGGGCCGGCGGCCACAGCGGGAAGATGCTGGCACCGGTCACCCCGGTCAGTCTGGCCACGATCTGCGCGACGACGTTGGTCACCACGTAGGTGAGGTTGCCGATCAGCCGGACCGGCACGATCGCCAGCGCCGCAAGTGGACTGATCAGGAAGATCTCCTGGTCGACGATCTGCTGCAGGCCCGCGGTGAGGCTCTCGGTCAGCCCGTACACGATGTAGGGCACGGTGGCGGCGATGGTGCGCACCCCCAGCGCGATGTTCGTGCCGATGTCGGGGTAGCCGTACATCGCGATCGCGTCCTGCAACGCTCCCCGCAGCGCCTCGTCGTCGTTGACGGGGAAGACGTCGCTGCTGCCGAGCGTGGTCAGCGACACGCCGTCGGAGTCGGTGGACGGGATGCCGCCGAACAGCGTCATGACGGTCGGGGTGACGTCGACGATCTGGTACTTGAGGTTGATCGCGCCGGCCGCGAACAGGTTCGGGTTCTCGGCGATGACGAAGGTCGACGTCTCATCGGGCGACTGGAACCCGTGGCCGAACCCCTGCTGCGGCTGGTGGCCGTGGTCGGTGACCACCAGGATGGTCCACTGTTCGCCGGTCAGGGCCTCCCACGCGTCGACAGCCTGCAGGATCTCCCCGAGATTGCGGTCGACGTTGCGGATCGCGGCGGCGTACTGCGGCGAGGCGCCGCCGTACATGTGGCCGTTCTCGTCGACGCCGACGAAGTAGCTGAAGACGAAGTTGGGAACCATCGGGTCGGCGGCCATGATCGCCAGTTCAGTGGCGTCACCGACCGCGTCGTCGGTCAGCAACCAGTCGGTGTCTCCTGCGATCTGGCCGATGTCGATGATCTCGTCGGCCGGGTTGGCGCCCGCGCCCGCGATGGCGGAGATGACGTTCCAGTTGGCGATCGACGTGGTCTGGATGGCCGAGTTGAACGCTTCGAGTTGGGTGAACACCGTGGGCCAGTTGTCATACGTCCACGGGGTGAACACGTTGTTGATCACACCCGTCTTCTCTCCCCATGCCCCGGTGAGGATGGACGTCCACGACGGGTTGGAGATGGTGGTGTGTCCCGCGATGCTCGCGGGCGCGGTGGTGCCGTCCTGGATCAGGCCGAAGAAGTTGGTGTTGGCGAGATCGGCGAGCACTCTGCTCAGGTTCGTGCCGTCGACGCCGATGACCAGGACGTTGGGCGAGGGATCGGCCAGCAACTCGATCACCGGCGGAGCGACGGCGCTGCTGCGCAGCGCGGCGCGCTCGGACTCCTCCCGGGCGCCGGCCAGCGTCGCCAACGCCATCGGCAGCACCGCCGGCGCGGGAGCCTCGGGAGCCGGCTGCGGTGCGGGCTGTTCGATCGCGACATCAGCCGCCTGGGCGGGCGACTCGGCGGGCGCTTGGGTGGCGTACCCGGATGCGACCACCACGTCATCGGAGTCGTCGGTGGCCGTGTCCTCGTCCGCGCCGGCATCGGTGACCTGCGGATCGGCGAGGTCGGTACCCTCCCCGACGTCGGCTGCGCCCTCCTCTGCCTCGTCGAGGTCGTCGGCAAGCTCGTCGGCGAGATCGTCCCCGAGGTCGGAGTCGCCGTCCGAATCCGCATCGTCATCGGCGCCGAGGCCGGAGTCCTGTCCCCCGTTATCCGAGGCGGCCGACTCCTCCTGCTGTGTCGTCGCATCGTCCGTGCGGTCCGACGACGCGGCGCCGCCGGCCTCCGACGACGCGGCACCGCCGGAGTCGCCGGCCTGACTCGTGTTCGAGGAGTCCCTCGACGAGTCGGCGGTGTCGGCCGCGGCGATCCCCGGCGCGCTGGCCACGGCGAGCCCGACGCCCAGTGCGACCGCGAGCCCTCCCACCCGTCCGATGTACTTGGCATGGTTCATGGGACATCTCCTCGGGGCCGCCTGACTGACACCGCCGCGGCAAAGTTGCCGCGGGCGTAAAAATACGCGGAACATCTGTCCTCACGGCTGTGAATCGGCGACTTGCCTGAAAACAGTCGACCGCCACCAGCCGGGCCCGAGCGAACAGCCGGCAGGGTAGGCTGGCCCGCGCCGCTTGCGGAAGCAGACCGCGACGCTGCCGTCCCGACAGGTGTGAGCACCCGAGTTTCGCCAGCGACGGAAGGGCAAGCGTGCCGGAGACCCCACGGCGTTTCTCGCGGATCAGCATCCAGTCGAAGCTTTTGCTGATGCTGCTGCTGACCAGCGTGCTGTCGGTGGCCGTGGTGGGCGCGATCGGCTTCCAGTCCGGCCGCGAATCGCTGCGTGAATCGGTGTTCGAACAGCTCACCCTCATTCGCAGCGCCCAGGCCCGCATGCTGGAAAAAGCGATGCGCGACCTGACCAGCTCGATGGTCGTCTACACCCGCGGCAGCACCGCCGAGCAGGCGATCGCCGCGTTCACCGCCGGATACGACGAGCTCCGCGACGCCGAGGTGCCGCCCGAGCGGCAGCAGGCCCTCGTCGAGTTCTACCAGCGCAACTACGGTGAGACCGACGCCGACGCCGACCGCGACGCCGCTCAGGCCCGGGTCCAGGCTCTGCTGCCCCGCGGCAACTCGCAGCGCTACCTGCAGACCACGTACACGCTGGCCGCCGACACCCCCGAGGACCGTATCGAGCTCGACGATCCCGGGGACGGCAGCGCCTGGTCGGCGACGAACGCGCAGTACAACGAGTTCTTCCGCCAGGTGATCAAGCGGCAGCACTCCGCCGACGCGCTGTTGATCGATGCCCGCGGCAACGTCGTCTACAGCGTCGGCAAGGGCATCGACCTGGGAACCAACATCCAGTACGGGCCCTACCGCGGCAGCAACCTCGCCGAGGCGTTCAAGGAGGCGATGAACTCCAACTCGCTCGACGAGGTCGTCGTCCGTGACTTCGACACCTATCAACCGTCGGGAATCCCCACCGCCTGGATGGTGTCGCCGATCGGTCCGGCCGGCAACGTGCAGGGCGTCATGGCGCTCGCGCTGCCGGTGGACAACCTCAACCGCGGTCTCACGTTCAACGGCGACTGGCAGGGTGCCGGGCTCGGCAAAACCGGAGAGACGATCCTGGTCGGGCCCGACCTGCTGATGCGCTCGGAGTCACGGCTGTTCCTGGAGGACCCCGACGCCTACCGCAGCGACGTGGTGGCCGCCGGCACGCCCGTCGAAGTGGCCGACGAGGCGATCCGCCAGGGCAGCACCATTCTCGTGCAGCCCGTCGACACCGATGCGGTCGGACAGGCCCTGCAGGGGGCGACCGGAACGCTGATCACCGAGGACTACGAGGGCCGCCGAACGCTGCAGGCGTACTCACCGGTGCAGACCGCGGGGTTGAACTGGGTGCTCGTCGCCAAGATCGACGTCGCCGAGGCGTTCGCCCCCGTCGCCACGTTCACCCGCACCCTGGTGCTGTCCACCGTGGCGATCGTCCTGGTGGTGTGCATCGCCGCGCTGCTGTTGGCCAGGGTGTTCGTTCGGCCGATCCGCAGGCTGGAAACCGGGGCCGAGCAGATCGGTGCCGGGGACTTCGATGTCGAGCTGCCGGTCACCTCGCGCGACGAGTTCGGCGATCTGACCCGGGCGTTCAACCAGATGAGCAGCAATCTGCAGACTAAGGAGCGACAGCTCACCGAGCAACGCGCCGAGAACCACCGGCTGCTGTTGTCGCTCATGCCCGAACCGGTACTGGAGCGTTACCGCGACGGGGAGGAGAACATCGCCGAGGAGCACCAGGATGTGACGGTGCTGTTCGCCAACGTCGACGGACTCGACGACCTCGCCGAGCAGCTGACCGCGCAGGAATCGCTGGGCGTGGTCAACCGACTGGTTCGCCAGTTCGACGCCGCGGCAGACAATCTGGGTGTCGAGCGGGTGCGCACGCTGCACGACGGATACCTGGCCAGCTGCGGCCTGACGGTGCCCCGGCTCGACAGCGCGCGCCGGACGGTCGACCTGGCCGTGGAGATGCAGCACATCATCGACCGGTTCAACGGCGAGACGGGACACCGGCTCAGCCTGCGGGCCGGGATCAACACCGGCATCGTGACCAGCGGCCTGCTCGGACAGTCGAACCTCGTCTACGACATCTGGGGTTCGGCGGTCAACCTCGCCTACCAGGCGCACAAGAGCCCGGCGACGGCCGGGGTCTACGTGACCCGCCCGGTGTACGAGGCAATGCGGGATCTCCGCGACTTCACCGCCGACGGCGAGGTCGTCGCCAACGATCGCGTCGAACGCCTGTGGCGCCTCTCCGGTGACCGGCGATGACCGAGATCTTCTCCGCGCCGTGGTTCTGGTGGGCCATCGCGATCGCGGTGGCACTGCCCATCTCGCTGGTGGTGCTCACCGAGGTGCACAACGCGCTGTTGCGGCGCAACAGTTACCTGGCCCGGCCGGTGAGCCTGGTGCGCAACTATGTGCTGCCGCTGGCGGCACTGCTGTTGTTGCTACTCAAGGCGACGGAGGTGCGCGCCGATGCCACCACCGTGCGGGTGGTGGCCACGGTGCTCGGCTTCGTCGTCCTGGTCCTGCTGCTGTCCGGACTCAACGCGACGGTGTTCCAGGGTGCGCCGGAAGGCAGCTGGCGCAAGCGGGTTCCGTCGATCTTCCTCGACGTCGCCCGGTTCGTCCTGATCACCGTCGGTGTCGCGCTGATCTTCGCGTTCATCTGGGGCGCCAACGTCGGTGGTCTGTTCACCGCGCTGGGCATCGGCTCGATCGTGCTCGGCCTGACGCTGCAGAACTCCGTGGGGCAGGTCATCTCGGGGTTGCTCGTGCTCTTCGAGCAGCCCTTCGAGATCGGCGACTGGGTCGCCACTCGATGGATCGATGGCGGCCGGGTGGTCGAAGTGAACTGGCGGGCAACACATCTGGACTCCGGAAACGGTGTATACGTGTTGCCCAACTCGCTGCTGGCCACCGAACTGTTCATCAACCGCAGCCTGCCGCGCGGCGAACACTCGATCGACATCACGACGAAGTTCTCGGCTGCCGATCCGCCCGACGCGGTGTGCCGGATGCTGACCGGCCTCGCGCAGCGGGTTCCCCAGCTGCGTGCCGGGGCCGACCCGGTGACCCTCATCGGTGCCACCGGCGAGTACACCACCACCGTTCCGCTGCACACCCCGGCCGAGGACGCCGCGGCCCGGTCCACGTTTCTGCGCTGGGCCTGGTACGCCGCACGGCGCGAGGAACTCTCGCTCGACGACGTCACCGACGACTTTCCGTCCCCGCTGCTGTTCGACGACGCGTTGCAGGTGGTGGGGCGCAGTCTGCACCTCAGCCGCACCGATCAGGAGCTGGTGCGCGAGCACGTCCGGGTGGTCCGCTACGGCGTCGGCGAGATCGTTCAGGAACGCGGGACCGTCCCCGTGCGGATGATGTTCGTCGTCAGCGGGCGGGTTCGTCTGGAGGTCCGCTCAGGTGGCGCGGTGGTGGGCATCCGCACGCTCGAGCGCGGCGATTTCCTCGGGCAGACCGCCCTGACCAGAGAGCAGGTCAAGGCCGACGCCCGTGCGCTCGACGAGTTGACCGTGGCGTGGATCGACCGCCAGAGCATGGAGTCGCTGGTGCTGCGCCGCCCGCTGCTGATGCAGGAGATCGGCCGGGTGATCGAAGAGCGCCGGGCCAGCATGCGCAGAGTGACCGCGGCCGACTAGCCGGTGCCCGCTCGGGCGGACTCCGGTCAGCCCTGGCGGTGTCGTCTGCCGTGACCGGGGTCGCCGACCAGGGCCTGGCCGAGGAATTCGTCGGGGCCTTGCACGCCGGGGAGCGCGAAGAAGAACCCTCCGCCCACCGGCATGATGTACTCCTCCAACGGTTCCCCGGTGAGCCGGTTCTGGACCGCCAGGAAGCCGCGCTCGAGGCTGCGCTGATAGGACACGAAGGCCAGGCCCTGATCGAGGCGGCCCGCTCCGTCGAAGCTGCGAGCGTAGGAGAAGCCGCGCCGCAGGATGAGGCTGTCCTCGGTTTCCGGCGTCCGCGGGTTGGCCAACCGGATGTGGGCGTTCAGCGGAATCCGTTCTCCACGAGGATCCTCGGCATAGTCGGGGTCGGCGAACTCGTCGGACATCCCCAGCGGTGCGCCACTGATCTTCTCTCGGCCGAAGATCTGCTCCTGCTCGATCAGCCGCGTGCGGTCCCAGAATTCGACGAACATACGGATGATCCGCACCGCCTGGTAGGACCCGCCGACTGCCCAGTCCGGTTCACCGTCGCCGGAACCGACCCACACGTAGCGGTCCATCAGGGCTTGGTCGTCGCTGGCCAGGTTCGCTGTGCCGTCCTTGAACCCCAACAGGTTTCGGGGGGTGGCGGCGTGTGAGGCAACGCCTGCGCCGCGGGCGTAGCCGTCGATCATCCAGTGCAGCACCAGGTGTCGTCTGGTGCGCCGCATCAGTTGGCGCAGTGCGAACTGCAACGTGTCGATGTGTCCGGCCTCCATGGTGAGCAGCAGGTCACCATGGGAGAACTTGGGGTCGAGCCGGTCGTTGGCCAGAAACGGCATCTGCACCAGCTCGGCGGGGCGCCGGTCGGCCAGACCGAACCGGCCGTCGAACAGCGATGCACCGACGCTGACCACGACCGACAGATCGTCCGGTGGCGGCTCCTCGCCGAGGATGCCCGAGTCGACCGGCGGATAGGCGGGCCCGCGCTGCTCGGGCGGCCGGCCCGACATCAGGCCCCGGATTTCGTCGGTGAGCTCGGCGAGCGTGTCGGCCAGTTTCTCTCTGCTGTCGGCGATGACGGTGAAGGCGGCCATCAGGCCCTGCGCAGGGACCGGGATGGCGGTGATACCCGCTTGGTGCGGCCCCTCGAACGGCACATATCGCGGCGCCGGCGGGCCGGCGGTGGACGGGCCGTCCTCCGCCGAACACCCGGTCAGCGCCGCGCCGACACCGACCGCCGCACCGGTGCCCAACGCCCCGGTGACGAAATTGCGGCGGCTGATGCCGGATCGCGGCGACTGCGTGCTCACTGCAGGTTCAGCACTCCGGCGACCTCCGACACGTTCTCCGACAGCCCGGCCAGCTGGGCCTTGAGGGTGTCGATGGTCTGCTGGTCGACGGTCACCTCGGGGCAGCGCGGCGAGGGGTACTGGTCGTTCGGGGTGCAGTAGAGCACCCATCCGTCGCCGCGGCGCAGCGGCTCGAGCGTCGCGTTGACGTCGGCGAACCCGGTGTTGATCTGCTCAAGCAACTCCGGATCGGCCTGCTGCAGCGCCGGTGTCAGGTCCTCGATCGCGGCTTGCGAGCCCTCGAGGTTGGCGTTGAAGTCCCACAGGTCGGTCTTGGCGTAGCGGTTCTCCTCGCCGGTGATCTTGCCCTCGGAGACCTCTTCGATCAGCTCCGCCGCGCCCACGGCGACATCGCTGGGTGCCACCTCGAGTGTCGGCATCTGCTCGTTCAGCGTCGCGATGTTCGCGTCCAACTGGTCCGCGAACTGTGCGCCGCCGTCGGTCGTGTTCTGGTCGAACAGCAGGTACTCCAGCCGGTGCCAGCCGGTGAAGGCGGGGTCGTCGACGCCGGCGAAGTCGTCGACGCGGGCATCGACCAGTCCGTCGATCTCTTCGACGAGCCCGGCCAGCGGCTCGATGCGCTCCCACGGAACACGTGACGGCGCGTAGGCATCCTGGGCGGCCTGCAGGTCACCGGCCCGTACCGCATCGGTCAGCACCTTGACGGCGGTCACCAACTGGTCGCTCTGGTCGACGGCGTAGGCCTGGTACTCCTCCGCGGCCTGGGTGACCAGCGGGTCCGGTGCCGCCGAGGGCTCCGCGCTGGACTGCGTCGCGGTCTCTGTCTCGGTGGTGGCGGTGTCGGTGTCGGAGCTCGAGCAGCCGGCCAACGCCAGGCCCAGTGCCAGCGCCGAGATCGGAAGGGCAGTACGCCGTCTCATCAAAGGAACCTCCTTGTTCGGGTCGAAAGGCAGGTTAGCCGTCCGCGGGAGCTGAGGGTAGCCACACCTAGGTAAAGAGGACCTTAGTCCCTCGGGTACGGTGTCCGGTTAGGCTAGGGTTCGCTAAAGCGTCTGAGTAGGGCGCGGGAAAGGAAGGCCCCCGCATGCGCGCAGGTTGGAGTCGGATCGCCGCAGTCGTCGCCCTCACCGCAGCACTGGGCACCGCTGCTTGCTCGAGCTCTGGCGAGAGCGACGAACTGCTGGTCTACAGCGCTCAGCACGAGTCGCTGACCAAGGAGTGGATCGAGGCCTTCACCGCCGAGACCGGCATCCCGGTGACCTACCGGCAGGGCGGCGACACCGAGATGGGCAACCAGCTGGTGGCCGAGGGGGACGCCTCGCCGGCAGACGTGTTCCTCACCGAGAACTCCCCCGCCATGGCCGCCGTCGAGCGGGCCGGCCTCTTCGCCGACATCAGCCCCGAGGTCGTCGCGCAGGTACCGGCCCAGTACCGGCCGGCCAGCAACAAGTGGACCGGTGTCGCCGCCCGCGCCACGGTGTTCGCCTACAACACCGACATGCTCACCCCTGAGCAGCTGCCTGCCTCGATGCTGGACCTGCAGCAGCCCGAGTGGCAGGGCCGGTGGGGAGCGCCGCCGGCCAAGGCCGACTTCCAGGCGATCGTGGCCGCGCTGCTCGAGCTCGAAGGCCCCGAGGTCACCCAGCAGTGGCTGGAGGGGATGAAGGCGAACGCGAAGATCTACGACAACAACATCACCACGCTCAAAGCGGTCAACAGTGGCGAGGTGGCCGGCGGGATCATCTACCACTACTACTGGTTCCGCGATCAGGCGGAAACCAAGGAGATCAGCGGCAACACCCAGCTGCACTACTTCCGCAACCAGGATCCGGGCGCGTTCGTCAGCATCTCCGGCGCCGGGGTGCTGGCGTCCAGCGACAAGCAGGACCAGGCTCAGCAGTTCGTGCAGTTCGTCACCGGTGAGGCCGGCCAGGATGTGCTGCGCACCGGCACCTCCTTCGAATACCCGGTCGCCAGCGGCGTGGCTGCCAATCCGGCGCTGCCGCCGCTGGCCGACCTGCAGGCTCCGGCGGTCAACCCGTCCGATCTCGATGCCCAGGCGGTGTCGGACATGATGACCCAGGACGGTTTGCTGTAGGTGGTCGCTCCGGCCACGTCACACGACCTCGAGTCGGCAGCGCAGCGTCCCCCGGCCGGGGCCCGGCCGGGGGCGGGTCGTCCCGGCCCGCTGATCTCTACCACCGTCGCGGTCCTGGTGGCCGCCACGTTCATTCCGTTGGGCTATGTGGCCTGGGCGTTCGCGACCACCGGCTGGGATCAGGCCTATGCCCTGATCGTCCGCCCGCGGGTCGGCGAGTTGCTGGTGAACACAGTGTCGCTGGTGGTGCTGACCGTGCCCCTGTGCATCGTGGTCGGGGTGGGGGCCGCATGGCTGGTGGAGCGCACCGACGTTCCGGGCCGGGCGTTGTGGCGCCCGCTGTTCGTGACGCCGTTGGCGGTGCCGGCGTTCGTCAACAGTTACGCGTGGCTCGGCATCGTCCCGTCGCTGCACGGGCTGGGGGCCGGCGTCCTGGTCACGACGTTGTCGTACTTCCCGTTCATCTATCTCCCCGCCGCCGCGACGCTGCGCCGGCTGGACCCCACCATCGAGGAGTCGGCGCGTGCGCTGGGTTCCAACTCGGTCGGCGTCTTCGTGCGGGTGGTGGTGCCGCAGTTGCGGTTGGCCATCCTCGGCGGTGCGTTGCTGATCGGGCTTCATCTGCTGGCCGAGTACGGGGCGTTCGTGATGCTGCGCTTCGAGACCTTCACCACGGCGATCTTCCAGCAGTTCCAGGCCACCTTCGACGGGCCGGCCGGCAGCATGCTCGCCGGTGTGCTGGTGCTGTGCTGCCTGGTGCTGCTGGTCGCCGAAGCCGGCGCGCGGGGCAACGCGCGGCTGGCCCGGGTGGGCGGCGGCGCTGCGCGAACGCTGGTCCCACTGCGCTTGCGCCGCAACCGGATCCCCGCGCTGGTGGCGCTGGTGGCGTTGGCTCTGCTGGCTCTCGGTGTGCCGCTGTGGACGCTGGCGCGCTGGTTGTGGATCGGCGGGGTCGAGGTGTGGACCCTCGGTTCGATCGGGCAGTCGTTGACCCAGACGATCGGCCTGGCCGCCGTGGCGGCGGTGGTGACGACCGTGTTGGCCTTCCCGGTCGCCTGGGTGGCGGTGCGCTGCGAAGGCTTCCTGGCCCGCACGGTGGAGGGCGCCAACTACGTGACGAGTTCGCTGCCCGGCATCGTCACGGCGCTGGCCCTGGTCACGGTGACGATCCGGGTGGCTCCCCCGCTCTACCAGACTGTCGTCGTGGTGGTCTGCGCGTACGTGCTGATGTTCCTGCCCCGCGCGCTGGTCAGTGTGCGGGCCGGCCTGGCGCAGGTCCCCGTCGGCCTCGAAGAGGCCTCCCGTTCGTTGGGCGTGGCGCCCTGGGCGACGTTCCTGCGGGTCACGCTGCGCCTGACCGCCCCCGCGGCGGCGGCCGGCGCCTCACTGGTGTTCGTCGCGGTGGCCACCGAACTGACCGCGACGTTGCTGTTGGCCCCGACCGGGACACGCACGCTGGCGATGGGGTTCTGGTCGCTGTCCAGCGAGTTGAACTATGCGGGGGCGGCGCCGTATGCCCTGGTGATGGTGCTGTTGGCCATGCCGGTCACCATGGTGTTGTTCCGCCAATCCACCAAGGCGGCATCGATATGAGCGTCGCGGCGACGGTGCAGGGTCTGTCGAAATCGTTCGGCGGGGCCGTCGTCCTCGACGGCATCGATCTCGAACTGCCCCGGGGCGAGACGACCGCGATCGTCGGATCGTCGGGGTGCGGCAAAACCACGTTGCTGCGGTTGATCGCGGGGTTCGAAACCCCGGACGCCGGCAGCGTCGACATCGACGGCACCCAGGTGTCCGGTCCGGGGGTGTTCGTCCCCGCCCACCGGCGCGAAGTCGGCTTCGTGGCGCAGGACGGTGCGCTGTTCCCCCATCTGACCGTCGGACAGAACATTGCGTACGGGCTGCCCGGAGTGCGTCGCGGTGGTGCCGCGCGTCGGCGGGTCGCCGAACTGCTCGAGACGGTCGCGCTGGATCCGGCGTTCGCCACCCGGCGTCCCCACCAACTCTCCGGCGGCCAGCAGCAGCGGGTGGCGCTGGCGCGGGCGCTGGCCCGCAGCCCCAAGTTGATGCTGCTCGACGAGCCGTTCAACGCGCTGGACGCGGGACTGCGCGCATCCACCCGCAAAGCCGTCGCCCAGCTGCTGGCCTCGGCGGGTGTCACGACCCTGGTCGTGACGCACGACCAGGAGGAGGCGATGTCGATCGCCGACCGGGTCGCGGTGATGCGACACGGGCGCTTCACGCAGGTCGGCAGTCCCCGCGAGGTGTACCGCCACCCGGTGGACCGGTTCACCGCCGAGTTCCTCGGTGAGTGCGTGTTCGTGCCGTGCACCGTGCGTTCCGGTGTGGCCGACTGCGTCCTGGGCAGCGTGCCCGTCGACCCGCCCGGCACCGACGGTGCGGCGACACTGATGTTGCGACCGGAGCAGCTGATGGGCACCGAGGCATCCGACAGCGAGCGACAGACCGGCGTCGGCACCGTCGTCGCCAGCGAGTTCCTCGGCCATGACGTGCTGCTCACCATCGATCCGGGGGGCGACACCGCCCCGATCACGGTGCGCCAGCACAGCATCGACCCGCCTGCGGTCGACACCAAGGTGCACATCGACGTGATGGGCAGTGGTGTGGTCTTTCGATGAACGGTCTGATCGAGGGGCTGTCCCGCCACGGTGAGCGTCTGGCGGTGGCGACCCGGACCGAGCTGCTGAGCTACCGGGATCTGGCTGCCCGCGCCGCTGCGGTCGCCACGCAACTGGCCGGGGTGCGGCGGCTGGTGCTGCTGGAAACCCATAACGACCTCCACACCCTGGTGCACTATCTGGGTGCGCTGGCCGCCGGGCACGTCGTGCTGCCGATGCCGGCCGGGCGGCCGTATCCGGAGATCACGGCCACCTACGCTCCGGACGTCGTCATCGACGGCGACGGTATCCGGGAGATCCGCTCGGCCGACCCGGGATCCGCCCGCCCTCTGCACCCCGATCTGGTGTTGCTGCTCTCCACCTCGGGCAGCACCGGTTCACCGAAACTGGTGCGGCTGTCCGCGCACAACGTGATCACCAACGCCCGCGCCATCGCCGAGTACCTGCAACTGCGCGACACCGACCGGGCCGCCACGACACTGCCGATGTCGTACTGCTACGGGCTGTCGGTCATCCACAGCCACCTGCTCGTCGGCGCGGGCCTGATCCTGACCGACACGTCGGTGGTCGACGACGAGTTCTGGGAGCTGTTCCGGCGTCACCGTGGTACCTCCCTGGCCGGTGTGCCCTACACGTTCGATCTGCTCGACCGGGTGGGTTTCGCCGACATGGATCTGCCCGACCTGCGCTACCTGACCCAGGCCGGTGGACGGTTGGCTCCCGAGCGGGTGCGGGCCTACGCCGAACTCGGCGAACGGTCCGGCTGGCGTTTCTTCGTGATGTACGGCGCGACCGAGGCGACCGCCCGAATGGCTTACCTGCCACCGGAACTCGCCCGGTCGCGGCCGGACGCGATCGGCCGGCCGATTCCCGGCGGGTCATTCCGGATCGACCCTGTCGAAGGCTGGGACGACGGAGCCGGCGAACTCGTCTACCAGGGCCCGAACGTCATGATGGGGTACGCGCGGGACCGGTCCGATCTGGCGCGCGGCAGCACCCTGGCAGAACTGCGTACCGGCGACATCGCCAGGCAGGGCGCCGACGGACTCTACGAGGTGATCGGCCGCGCGAGCCGCTTCGTCAAGATGTTCGGGCTGCGCATCGACCTGCAGCAACTCGAAGCGCAGCTGCGCGGCCGGGGCGTGACCGCGATGTGCACCGGTGACGGAGACCGGATCGCACTCGCCTACTCCGGTGCGCCCGGGGAACCGGAGGTGTCGCGTGCGGCCGCCGATGCGGCCGGGCTGCCACCGGCGGCGGTGACCGCGGTACGCGTCGCCGCCCTGCCGCACACCGCCTCCAACAAGCCCGATTACCGGGCCGTCCGCGAACTCGCCCGCCGCGAGCCGGCGCCGACGGACGGGGCCGATCTACGCGGCCTGTTCGCCGAAGCGCTGCACCTGGATCCTCGGGACGTCACCGGCGACCGCAGTTTCGTCGACCTGGGCGGCAACTCGCTGTCCTACGTCGCGCTGTCGGTGCGGCTCGAGCGGGCGCTCGGCCATCTGCCGGCCGACTGGCACCGGCGACCGATCGCCGACCTGGAGTCGACCGCGCAGCCGACCCGTCGACGGTCGTGGTGGGCCTCGACCATGGAGACCAGCGTCGCCCTGCGCGCCGTGGCGATCGTGCTGATCGTCGGATCGCATGCCGAGCTGTTCGAAGTGTGGGGCGGTGCACACGTGCTGCTCGGAGTTGCCGGATACAACTTCGGCCGCTTCTGTCTGACCCCGCTGCCGCGCCGGGACCGCAGCCGTCACCTGCGTTCGACGATCGCCTGGATCGCCGTGCCCTCGATCCTGTGGATCGCGCTGATGCTGGCGCTCACCGACGATTATCACCCGACGAATCTGCTTCTGCTGCAGAAGATTCTGGGCCCCGACGACAGCATGACGGCCGGTCGGCTGTGGTTCGTCGAGGCGTTGGTGTGGATTCTGGTCGCACTCGCCGTGGTGTTCTGGTGGCCGGTAGCCGACCGCGTCGAGCGTCGACGCCCGTTCCTGGTCGCCATGGCCTTTCTGGCACTCGGCCTGGCCCTGCGCTATGACGTGCTGGGCCTCGGGCTCGGCAACGATGCCTGGTTCACGGTGTTGACCTTCTGGTTCTTCGCAGCCGGCTGGGCGGCGGCGAAAGCGTCGGCGGGATGGCAGCGCGCGCTGGTGACCGCGGTGCTCGCGATCGGCCTTTACGGCTACTTCGACGAGACCTACCGGACGGTGTTGGTGTTCGCAGGTCTGACCCTGCTGATCTGGCTGCCTGCGATCCGTTGTCCCGCCGGGGTGACGGTGATCGCCGGATGGCTGGCCGAGGCGTCGTTGTTCACCTACCTGACCCACTACCAGGTCTACGCGCTGTTCGACGGACACCCGCTGCCCGGGGTGCTCGCCTCTCTGGTCGTCGGGATCCTGCTCACCAAGGCGGTGTCGCTGCTGCGCAACCGCTTCAGCCGCGACGCGCAGACGACCGACGCGGCCACCGCCTCCCGGTAAGACCGGCCCTGGTTGCGACCCCGTCAGGCCCGCCGCTATATTTTCGGCTACCCGAAAAATCGGATAGTAGCTCCCGAAACTCCAGGTATTGCGTGTGATGACCGGACCTCACCGCGTGGCGGCGATCCTGACCGTGCTCGCCACCACCGTGGCGTGCGCGTGCGCGCCAGGCAGTGGCCCGCAGGACGCCGACTCGGACGACGGTGGCCGCCCGGTGGTGCTCACCACCTTCACGGTGCTGGCCGATATCGCCGCCAACGTCGCCGGGGAGCATCTGCAGGTCGAGTCCATCACCAAACCCGGCGCCGAGATCCACGGCTACGAACCGACCCCCGGCGACATCAAGAAGGCTGCCAGGGCGGATCTGATCCTCGACAACGGTCTGAACCTGGAGGCATGGTTCGCCCAGTTCGTCGACGACATCGACGTGCCGCACGTCGTGCTCAGCGACGGCATCGAGCCCATCAGCATCAGCGCAGACGCCTACGCCGGTTTGCCCAATCCGCATGCCTGGATGTCGCCGCTGAAC
Organism: Mycolicibacterium poriferae; assembly: GCF_010728325.1. Next base: position 3,408,488 of record NZ_AP022570.1, on the reverse strand, counting down.
GTGCAGATCTACGCCGACAACGCCGCAGCGGCCTTCGCCGACCTCGACCCTGCACACGCCGCGGACTACCAGGCCAACGCCGCGCGCTACCGCGCCGAGCTGCAGCAGGTCCAGGACGATCTGGTCGAGCAGTTGCGTGAGGTGCCGACCTCGCAACGGGCGCTGGTGACCTGTGAGGGCGCATTCTCCTACCTGGCGCGTGACACCGGTTTGACGGAGAAGTACATCTGGCCGGTGAACGCCGAACAGCAGGCGACCCCGCAGCAGATCGCCTCGACCATCGATTTCGTCGCCGAGAACACGGTGCCCGCCGTGTTCTGCGAGTCGACGGTGTCCGACGCGCCGATGCAGCGGGTGGTGGAGGCCACCGGCGCCCGCTACGGCGGCACCCTGTACGTCGACTCGCTGTCGGCCGCCGACGGCCCGGTGCCCACCTATCTCGAGTTGATCCGCCACGACGCCGACACCATCGCCGCGGCCCTGACGGCCAGCCGCACGCCGTGACGCCGGCGATCGCCGTCGATTCCGTCACCGTCCGGTACGGCTCGGTGCCCGCCCTGGACGACGCCACGGTCCACATCGGCTCGGGTCGGGTGTGTGGACTGGTCGGCATGAACGGCTCGGGCAAGTCGACCCTGCTCAAGACGATCATGGGCATCGTGCGGCCCCTCGCCGGCACGGTGGCGATCAACGGCGGCAGCCCCGCCGCGGCGCGGCGGGCCGGGCTCATCGGCTACATGCCGCAAAGCGAGGACGTCGACTGGCAGTTCCCGTTGTCGGTGCGCGATGTCGTGCTGACCGGGCGGTACGGCCACATGGGCCCCACCCGGCGGACCCGCCCGGCGGATCGGGCCGCGGTCGCGGATGCGCTCGAGCGGGTGGAACTCACCGATTACCGGGACCGCCAGATCGGTCAGCTGTCGGGTGGACAGCGCAAACGAGCGTTCCTGGCCCGGTGCATCGCCCAGGGCGCCTCCATCCTGCTGCTCGACGAACCCTTCGCCGGTGTCGACAAGCGCACCGAAGCCACGATCAGCCGACTGCTGCGTGACCTCGCCTCCGGCGGCGCGACGATCCTGGTGTCCACGCACGACCTGCAGGCCCTGCCCGGGCTGGCTGACGAAGCCGTGCTGTTGATGCGCACGGTGCTGATGCACGCCGCGCCGGGCGAGGTGCTGCAGCCCCAGAATCTCGCTCGGGCATTCGGGATCGACGTGTTGGGCGAAAGCCGGGAGAGCTGATGGGTGTCGCCGATTTCCTGGCCGAGCCGATGCAGTTGGACTTCATGGTGCGGGCCACGCTGATCACCCTCACCGCGTCGGTGGTGTGCGCCACGTTGTCGTGCTGGCTGGTCCTCATCGGCTGGTCGCTGATGGGTGACGCGGTCTCGCACTCGGTGCTGCCCGGGGTGGTGCTCGCTTACGTCGTCGGCGTCCCGTTCGCGGTGGGCGCGGTGATCTGCGGCTTCCTGGCCGTGGCGCTCATCGGCGTGGTGCGCAACACCAGCCGGGTCAAGGAGGATGCCGCCATCGGGGTGGTGTTCACGACGTTCTTCGCCCTCGGGCTCACGCTGGTGTCGGTGACGCCCAGCCACGTCGACCTCAACCACATCATCTTCGGAAACCTGCTGGGGGCCTCGCGCTCGGACCTGATCCAGGTGGTGGTGATCGGTGCGGCGGTGCTGATCGTGCTGCTCGCCAAGCGCCGCGACTTCACCCTCTACGCATTCGATCCCACGCACGCCCACGCCATCGGCCTGAACCCGCGACGGCTGGGTGCGGTCCTGCTCGGGCTGCTGGCGCTGACCGCGGTGGTCGCGCTGCAGGCTGTCGGGGTGGTGCTGGTCGTGGCGCTGCTGATCACCCCGGGAGCGACCGCCTATCTCCTCACCGACCGGTTCGCCAGAATGCTGCTCATCGCGCCCGGTCTCGCCGCGGTGTGCGCGATGGTGGGCCTGTACGCGAGTTACTACCTCGACACGGCGTCCGGGCCGATGGTGGTTCTCGTCAACGGCATCGTGTTCGCGCTGGTCTATCTGTTCAATCCCCGGCGCGGGGTCGTCACCGCACGGCTGCGGAAGCCTGCTCCGCGTGCGTCCGGCGTGGACGCGTCGGCCGCCAGGTGAGCAGCATCGCCAGCGCAAGCAGGATCTCGGCGATGTCGCCCCAGTAGTACATCGATAGTCACAGGACAGTAACGGTCGCGAGCATTGCGAATACGCGGCAGCGTACGGGGCACTGCTCTACTGAGTCTCGCTAAGCGGGTCGCGCCGATTCGCCGTCGCCGACAGTGATCGGCCGAAGTTCTCGAACAGCAGTACGACACCCACCGGCCGCTCTGGCGCAGCGGGGCCCTCTGGTTCCTTCGACACTCCAACCCGCGTTGACATCCATACCGTTCTCTGGCCCCCGTGGCACGCCGTTTGCGCGTGGGCCATCCCGCCGAGCGCGGCGACATTTATGCCCGACTCCACCAACACCGAAGACCGTCAAACGACAAAGGAAGTGAACGACAATGACGCATGCGACGACGAGAGCGCAGGAACGCGCGGGAGGTGTGCGGACCAAAGTCGCACGCGTCGGGCTGGTGGGCATGGGTCTGCTTTATGCGCTACTGGGCGTGTTGGCGATCAATGTGGCAACCGGCGACCGTGCGACGGCCAGTCGGACCGGCGCCGTACAGGCGGTCGCTCAGGCGCCGTTGGGCAGGTTCCTGTTGATCGGCCTGACGGCAGCGCTGATCGCGCTGGTGATCTGGAAGGCCACCCAGGCCATCGCCGGTGATCCGGTCGAAGGCTCCGACGCAAGTGACCGGATCAAGTACGTGTTCAAGGCGCTGCTGTTCGGTACAGCGGCGCTGAGCGCAGTGGCGATCCTGATTGCCAACTGGGGCTTTTCGGCGTCGGTGCCGGGCAGTGGTAGCGGCACCGGTGCCAATCAGCAACAGGCCACCGCGCTCGTGATGGGTTTTCCCGGTGGGCGATGGATCGTCATGGTCGTCGGTCTTGCGGCGGTAGGCCTGGGCTGCTACCAGATCTTCCGCAACACCGTGAAGTGCGAATTCATGGAGCGTCTCCACGTCAGTGGGGACAAGGAGCGCGTCGTCGCGGCGTTCGGCCGGCTGGGCTATGCGGGAAGCGGCGCCGTCACCATCGGTGTCGGCGTCTTTCTGTTCCTGGCCGGCATGCAGTACGACCCCGACAACGTCAAAGGGCTCTCCGGTCTGCTGGCCGAACTCGCCGGGAACGGGTGGGGGCAGCTGGCACTGTGGCTGATTGCCCTCGGCCTGCTGGCTTACGGGTTGTTCGCCCTCGCCGAAGCCCGCTACCGGCGCGCCACCTGAGGTCGGAGCGTCAAGAAACCGTCAAGGACGCGTACGTGCTGCGCCCGGCCGGGCAACCTGAGATCAGGACCGCTCAGCAACGCCGGGCAAGGAGAATCCGATGGATCGGTACGGGCTACACAGCTGGTATGACTACGTCACCCTCGGGCTGCTGATCAGTTTCGTGGTCTTCGCTCTCGGGTTCGTGGTATGGCGATGGCACGCCAACCGCTGACCGGGTCGATGGCGAGGGTCAGCCGGCCGCGTGGCGCCGGAGGTGCTCCTGGTCGTGTCGGGCGCCAACAGCGTCGGCCTGCCGGATGGTGTGCTGCTGAAGGCGTGTGAGAGACGCCTGCAGGCTGCGGCGACCGCAGGACGCGCACAGGACGGAGTCGGCGATGCGCGGTCGACGGCGGCAACTGGTGCATCGGTTGTCGTGTGCCATGTTGCACCTCCTGGACATTCGATCGGGTAACCGCGTTCGGTCAAGCCTCCCCCAGAGCGATTCGCCCGCGCCAGTCACCGAGGCTGTGCGCTTCCTGTGCAAAACCTGTATCGGCTCGCTCGGCAATGTCGGCTGGCCCGTCGGCGGTTGTCGGTTTCCCGCCCTCAGCCATTGCTCGAGGTGAGATCGACTCCAGGGTTCCCGTCACCACCAACCGAGCCGGGCCGCGCGGCCATCCTGTCGGCCTCGACTCGAGGGGCCTATCCCTTCGACAAGAAGGGTAAGACGGGCGCCCCTGGGACTCCCCTGTGGCTCCCGATGGCCGCCGTCTTGCCCGTCTCCCGGGTTGATTCTCCTCGCCCGAGCTCGTCGTCGCGCCCGGTCTTTGGCGGGCGCGATGACGGCCGCAGGTCGCTCGTGTGATGAAGAATTCGGCTGCCTGGATGAGCAGCGAATTCGGCACGTCCGCGGCGCCGTTGCCGAAGCGTGACGAACACTTGACCGAATCGAAGGGGCTCAACGGCTTTCGGCAAACCAGAATTGACGCATACCATCGGACATTGACGATCTTGAAAGTTCGAAAGGATTCGGAGACCCATGCGCGTGGCTGTTCGGAGTGTGCTCGTCATGGGCATCATGGCCGCGAGTGCGGTTGCGGGGCCGGTCAATACCAGCAATGCGGCCAGTTGGTCGCCTCAGCTCGATGTCGAATCGCTGCTCCCTGCCGAGGGGGCGGTCGTGGGCGTCGCGCATCCGCTGGTGGTCACGTTCGACGGCCCCGTGGCCAACCGACGCGCCACCGAACGCGCGTTGCAGGTGAAATCCGAACCGCCGATGACAGGCAGATTCGAGTGGGTGGAAAGTAATGTCGTGCAGTGGGTTCCAGATGAGTTCTGGCCTGCCCACAGCACTGTGGCATTGTCGGTGAGCAACCTGCCCACACGGAATTTCGACACCGGACCGGCCGTCATCGGCGTCGCCGATCTATCCAAGCACACGTTCACCGTGACCATCGACGGTAAGCCACCGTCAGAACTTCCGGCTCCCCACCACCGGCCGAACTGGGGGCAGAACGGTGTCTTCCCCGCCTCCATGGGCCGTCCGGAATATCCGACGCCCGTGGGGATTTACTCTGTTCTGGCCAAGGAGCGGGACGTGACGATGGACTCGAGCAGCGTCGGCATCCCCATCAACTCCCCCGATGGTTACCTGCTCGACGTGGAGTACGCCGTGCGGTTCACCCAGCGAGGCCTCTTCGTGCACTCGGCGCCGTGGGCGATCAATCAGATGGGTTACGAGAACACCAGCCACGGCTGTATCGGACTGAGCACCGAGGACGCCGAGTGGTACCTGAACACCGTCAACGTCGGCGACCCGATCATCATTCGGGAGAACGGCGTCGAGGTCCCTCGGACCGTATCAAGCTGAATCCCTTCGTGAATAGCGCATCCGCGGTGGCGGCTGCGCCTCGATAGGATGCCGCGAATCGTCCGACGCCTCGGAGCGCCCCGTGCCATCGCCACGCTTGCATCGGTGTGACCGGCACAAGCCCCGAGCCCGGCGGCGGCGCTTTCGTCGCTCGCGCCCGTGTGACCGGCGCGCTGCTGGAGGCCATCAGGATGGCTGGGCTCCGGACAACCGGTGCGGTGCGATGAACGGTGATGTGATGTCGGGTCACGTTTCCCGGGTTCGGCATTGGTGTCGCGAGATTCCGGTGCCAGTCAGGTACGCCGCATCCGGCCGTCGATGACCCACAACAGGGTTTGCGCCCAACACGTTCCGTCGCGCAACCATCATCGTTGTCACGGTGGGTCTTGGCGTCGTCCCCTAGATCCTGGTGTCTCCCAGGACCGGCCTCCGGCATGGCGTCGAGCACTGGCCTACAGCGCTCGAAAAGACTGGCGGCCCGCCCCTTTCGGGACGGGCCGCCAGCCGCGAGTGTTGTTTCGAATCAGGCTGCTGGGCCGGGGGCGATCGGCTGACCGGGCGCCGGAGCGCCGCTCGGTGCCGGACCAGTCATATCTCCCTTACCCGCAAGACCACCCATCGTGCTGGTCGGAAGACCCCCGACAGCGCCGGCGGCCGGAACCAGCGGTGCCACCGGCGGGATGACCGGCGGCGGCGCCACAGGCGGAACAACCGGCGGCACCACCGGAGGCGGCAGCAACGGCGGCACCACAGGGGGCACCGGCGGCGGCAGCAACGGCGGCACCACAGGGGGCACCGGCGGCGGCAGCAACGGCGGAACCACCGGGGGTGGCGCCACCGGCGGACCGGGCAGGATTGGAACACCAGACATTTCAGAGATCGGAGCGCACGCCGCCGCTCCGGCGCCGGCCCCTGCTACGCCCGCTCCTGCCGCCGCGGGCGCTTCACCTGCGGTGGTCTGCAGGCAGTCGTATCCACCTGCCTGCGCCACGCCGGGGCTCAACGCCAGGGCGATGCCGCACAGCCCGGCACCGACGGCAGCCACTCTGATGCTGAGTCGATCAAAGACCGCCATCATCCACCAACTCCTTCATCTACACTCCACAGTCTTCTCGTTCCGGGCGATGCGGCAGCATGTCTGCCACACCCATTCATGACGATCCCCAGAACGACGCCGTCAATTTATCGACACACAGAGCGCTGGCGGAACACGCCGCACCACGCCGTTTCCGAATGGTGACGTTGGGCATGCGTTGACATCAGTTCGTGTCTGAAAACGACTGCAAACGAGACGATTTCGAGACTTACATGTTCGCGTGTCTCAGCCTGGAGGCAATCGGCTCACTTCCGCGTCTCGCGGAACGAAATCTGCGGGTTGGCTTCAGATCTAGGGTCCGGCGAAGTCGCCGACGGCGGTCATCGTGTGACCGTCCCACGCCGTGGCGAAGCCACCCGAGGTGAACCCACAGTTCAGGATGATCGCGCGGTGCCCGGGGCTCTGCATCCAGAACGCGAGGGCGCCTTCGGCTGTCGCAGCTGACCCGGTGGCCCAGTAGACGATCTCGCCGGTGGACCCGAGGGCGCCGTAACCCGCCTGCGCCATGCGCGCCCGCGGTGAGGAACCGTCGGTACCGGTGTGACTGAAGGCGCGGTTGCGCAGCATGTCGTCGGCGTGTCGCTGAGCTGCCGACGTCAGCCGGGGGTCCTCGCCGATCGCCCCGCAACTCTGACGCTGCTGGTTCACCCCGACATATATTCCGGCCGCGCGGCCGTCGGCCCACGCGGGGAAGCCTGCAGTGGTGTCGAGTGCCGTCGTGAGGACAGTGCAGAGAGCGAGTACCCCGACGACCTTGGCTTTCGTCATGATGTTGCCTCTTGCCGTGCCTGCAGTTACCAGTGGTGTTGTCGTGACGCCATAGAAATTTGTTACACGACCGAGATCAAACCGTGCCGGTATCGAAGAAATCCGTCATGCGAAGCCGCCCGAGCCGGTACTTCAGGATGAGTAGGTCGGCGCCTCGCCCCCGGCTCCGGTCCACCGCGGGCATGGTGCACATGAAGGGTGCTCGCTGTTCAAGAAGGCATCAATGTCCGGAGGCCAGCACTCGTCTGGCCGACTCGACCAAGTGCTCCGCCGCGCGGCTCATCCTTTTCAACTCAGCTGAGGTCAGGTCCTGATGCGTATAGGCAGCCTTGTTCTTCAAGTTCAACAGCGTGTTCAAGTGTCGTTCGGATCCGTCGTCCGCCTGCTTAAGCAGGGCGACGGCCTCGTGATGGTTGCCGGTGTTCGAGTGTGTTCCGCTGCGGACGCAGCAAATCACGTCCGAGGCGGCAATGCCGGCGTCGACGTATAGATCGCCGGCGGCGTTGGGCAGTTCCTCTCCCAGATGATCAGCGGCGGCCAAGAACTCGTTCGCCTTGGACATGCGCCCTGCGGTGACCACGGCGTCGCAGTCGCGTCGTCCTGCCATCACGATCTCCTCGCTGCCGAAGATCTAGCAACCGGGCGCAACTGCGTGTTGAACCAGGCCCGCGTCCCCGCGACAGTCAGGCCTTGCTCGGCCACGTCACGAAGCAGGGGTTCATCGGCGGCAGCCGCGGCGGCAAGATCGTGCTCGGCGTACTCGACGACGCGAGCGTCGTTGCCGGTCCAAGCGGTGACCAGTCGGGCAAGTTCGGTCAGCTGCTGCTCCCACAGTTCTGGACTGTCGCGAGCGTCGAGATCGGGTGCGCAGGCGCGCACCAGAAACAGGTCAATGTCGCTGTTCAGGGTCATCCGGCCGGTCGCAGCGGACCCGAAGACCGCGGCGTACTTCAGATCCCTGCCCCAACCCTCCAGGTGGGCCTCGAGGCGATCCAAGAAGATGGAGGTCAACCGTGAAAGCGCCATGATCGGCTCGGCTGCAAGATGTTCGGTGTTGAGTCGATAGGTATTTGTCCTGCCCACCTGATCGTTGAGCACTACCCCCTGGGCGGTGAGGCGGGTGAGGACCTTGCGGATACCTTCGCCCGACACCGTGGTGAGGATGCGCTGGATCTGGGAGACCGTGAACGTTACGTCAGCACTTGCCAGAACGGCCAGGACATCGCCGTCCAATGTCGGGGTCACCGTGGCGAACGGCTTGTTCAACTGCATCTTTAGCACCTCGGGACTCAAACTAAAGTTAGAGTAACACAACTATAGTTGCATAATCGGTTAGGCGCCCAAGGGCCTGGCGGTAAGGCTGATATTGGCGAGCGGTTTGCCGGTGCACGTCGTCAGAACCTGGCACGGCCATGATCCGGCCGTGTCCCTAGCGATCTACTCCGACGCCCAGCGCGACGATCTGCGCGCCGCTGGCGGCGCGCTTTTCGGCTGACGCTTGGCCCACTGTAATCCCCTCGGGACACTGCTGGCCCTGGCCGAAACTTCCGTCGGACCGCTGAACCAAGAAACCCGCTCCGACACTGTTCAGAGCGGGTTTTCGATGGTCGGGCTGACAGGATTTGAACCTGCGACCACTTGACCCCCAGGCACGTCTCGGGCGTGTCGCGGTGTATCTGGATGTCTCATATTGCCTGCTAGATGGCGGTTTCGAAATGCCGGCTTACACCGAGATACGTCCTGATTTTCGACGGCGTTGCTGTACGCGTTGCTGTACGGCGGCCCAGGTTGCTGAGCGATCCGACGACTCGCCCAGAGCTCAGCGCGCGTACCTCGCGAGACTTCAGTACCCCATCGCGATAGCCGAGACCAATATGCGGAAGGGGCCCTCAGCTCCGCAGCCAGAGGGCCCCTTCCCATCACAAAACAGACCGCAAGGTCTGACCGCGATGGTAGGCGCAAGGTATGTTCGGCGGGGCTGTATGCGACGTTTGTCACCCGAGTCCAGCTCGTAATCACATTGTTGTAAGTAACTTTGGCACCATTTGCCACATCCGCAACGCAGCGAAAGCGTTCAACCTGGGGGTTTAGCATCCTCTTACGTTTTGGTGTCCTGAGCAGACGTTTCTATCCCTTTCAAGATGACACAGGCGGCTTTACGCTTTGAACCGGCGGCTTAGCTGAGCCGTCACCGTCACAAAACAGATTGAAAGGATGGGACACCATGTTCCCAGGCAATCCGTTCGGGGGCTTCCCCGGCAATCCATTCCAGAGCCTGATCGGGATGGCGGATGGGTTCAAGTCCGAGTATGGCCGCCGTGTGCGCGCCATCTTTTCTGACGTGGACCCGGAGCAGTCTCCGCTGGCGCACAGCGTCCAGTCGAAAGGCGACTCGATCGTCGACCTCCTCGACGGCCTGGTGCACGCCGTTGCTGAACTCGAGCAGCGGCTGCCCGAGAAGGGAGATCGCGCGGCATAGCGTGTTCTGAACGAAAGCAGAGGCCCCCGGTAATCCGCAGTGCCGGGGGTCGTCTGTTTTATCGAGCTTTCGCGACGAGTGCGTGACGTCCTGTCCGGGTTCATGAATGGAGCAACAACAGGTCACTTCGCTAGAGAACGACGGGATTATCCCGGTAGCCTTAACCGCACTTAGCCACTGGCAAGCGTTGGGAGCTATCGTGCGAGACGTAATGGATTTTTTCTTGGACTGGCTCGAAGAACGCGGTGAGCCACTTATCATTCAATACGACGACTCGCGGTTTGTGGTTGTCGATCCGGACGGCAGTCCCTCTCGCGAGCTTTGATTGCACGGTGAACCGTCGAAGTAGTAGGCGTCGGATCAAGTCATACGGATGGCTTGGCGAAGCGGGTGCGCATTCAGTACCACAATCGAACCCGAAACCGTCTGTCGGCCCGCTGACCGCCGAGGGTTTCGCCGTCGGCCAGTACTTATCGTTCGAGCGCGGGCCAAAGCAGGGTGTACCTGACGGCGCTCCAGCGATGTGCCTCTCGATGAAGATCACGAACAAATCTATTACTCAGTCGGGAAACGCAACGTTCAGCTATACGCCGACTGAAGACTCAATTCACCCAGCGCCGCTCGCTTTCGATCCTCCGTTGGCGCAGTTCGGTAAAGCGGATGCTACGGGCTTTCGGCTCTACTGGGAGAAGCTGAATTTTGTGTTCAGCCTGCCGGACCCGTTCGACTTTCCGATTCTGCCTGTGCCACCAGATGGGCGCATAAGACTTACGCGCTTCGTCACGTTGGCTCGGCGGATGGCCAAATTCAGCATCATCAATGTGAATACGGCCTTGTCGATCAGTAAGCCATCCATCGGCAACTTTGATATAAAAGTGTTCGATCCGCCATCAGACGAAAGCTTCCTCGGTGCATCCGCGGCTTTTCGACAACTCCACAACGATGGTGAGTCGGCGTCATTCTCGAACTGCCAGCGCATAATGTTCGAAGTTCTCAACGCGTTACCCGACCAAGAACGAACAGAACTCGAGCCAGTCCTCCGAGCTTGGGGCTCCGCAAGGCGGAAGCTGACAAATCACACTATCCAGACGCTCGTGACGATGAAGGCCACGAACGCGACTCTGGATAATCCGATCAGCTATCGCAACATCAAGCCTGACCAATTGATCAAGCAATTCAACTACGGCGATTCACTACATTTCGATATCGAGGGAGATCTCGCCGACCTGCTGTCGGACGATCACTATGAGGCCTACTACACCTACGGCGCGCTGATATCGATACTCGGGCTCAGTCACCTGTACTTCGGCTACGCGGTATTACTCGATCAAGCCCTAGGCGGACACCTGTTGCTGGATTGACATCGCGTCCATCCGCTTCACGATGGCGTCAAGGCTAGTCGGCGACCCTTCGGCCTCGAGCTGCCGTCGCGCCTCGGCGTAGCGCGCTTCGGCGTCGAGCACCATGGCCGGTGTCTCGTAGCTCGACCCGGATCGCTCAGGGACGGCGATGCACCGGCAGTTGTCATGTCCTCGGACGGCTGACGCCGTCGAGGTGTAGATCGCTCCCCTGGTGGCCATCACCAGGCACCAGTCGCAGGCCCCGGCGTAATTGGTGTGTCTTCTGTAGCGGACACCCTCGGCGGCGGCGTTGTGCGCCACGGTGGCTCGCTGGGCGTCGAGAACGGCCCGTTGGACCGACCCGGCGAGTTGGGCCAGCGCGGTCTCGGCGGTCGTCGCGGTGCGGATCGCCCACCCGATCGATTCGGCGATGCGTTCGTCTGTGACGATCTCGTCAGGCACCGTCGCGGAGTAGGGCTCGTCCGGTGCGAGCGCGTCGTACCAGGCGGCGACCATCTCGGCGGTCATGTCGATGGCTCCACGCAGGGCATGGGGATAGACCTCGACCAATCCGGCCACGACAGCGCCTTTCGTTTCGATGGTCCAGTCGCCCGACGGCAGGATGGCGTAGAACGCGTTCTGCAGGCCGGTGTGGGCGGCGCCGACGTTGCGCTCGAGCAGGCGCAGCAGCGCGTCGGCGGCGTCGTTGAGGTCGGTCATTTAGCACCCCTGAGCTGTGTGATGTCGCTACGGCTGAAAAGTCCGAGACTCCGGCGGTATGCGGGGAGCAATGCCAACCGGGCTCGAGCATGGATGCCGGGGGTCCCTCCCCGCACCCCGTGAGCAGGCCCGTCGCGGTGCCGCACAGTGGTTGCAGCGGGTGCGAATCGTGTTGCAGTCCAACATGTTTGTACCTCGTGTATCGACAGTGTTGGTGTGGTTCGCCGCTGCCGGGCAACGCTCGAGTGACCAGTCGCGTGTTGCACCGACAGCGGCGACGACAGACACGGAGCAGTGAGAGTCGCTCGGCGGTATGAGCATCCCGCGGCGCCAGTCACGCCGTGCCTGCACGTTTCACCTGTTACGGCGCGGCACTGCGGTTGATCTTCACGACCGCAGATTCATGCGGGAAGCCGAAACCGATTCGCGCAGTGACACGGACGGCGGTTCGATCGCTGGTGAAGAACGCCGAACTGTCGAGCGCAACCTGAACGTCGCGACGGATCACGACGAACACGCGAGCCTTCGGAATTCCCCAGACCGAACCGTCACCGTCAGCGTCAGGGCTGACGAGCAGTGGCACGCCGGCGACGACGCGACCGCCGGGCACGGTGACATCACGCTGCAACAGCGGCTCGTTGCTGCCGGTCGCCTTCTTCAGCTTCGCCAGCGCGAGAGCGGTGTTGGGATGCGTGACGAACGAGTTCACCTGCGCACCCTCGGCCTCGGCGGCGGTGATCGCCTCGAGGAACGCGTCGATGTTCGCGTACGCAGCACCGGCGTAGGTTTCGCTCGGTGTGATACTGCCAAGTCCTGCCGGACCGTTCGCGGTCGCGGCGGCGAACCATGACGCGTCGACCTTGCGGACCAGGGACTGCACCAGGCGCTGCCCGATCACGGCGCTGGCCTCGGGGCTGGAGTCCTCGATCAGCTCGTTGGACAGCACCGACAAGGCCGCGACCTTCTTCGGGGTGACGACGACCTCGTCGAACGTGGCGTCGTCGACGGGGATCTCGGCGGCTTCGGGGACCCAGCTGGCGTCGGGATCGCCCGTCAGGACTGGGATGCGGTACTCGGTGGACTCCGTCTGAGCGACGGTCGACGCCTGCATCGCAACGGATGCCAGCGTCAACGGCTGGACGATGAGTTCGTTGACCTGCTCTGGCCGCAGAAGACTTGCGGCGGTTGATGTGGTGGCCATGACTAGCTACCTCTCTATGCGTAGGAAGGGTTGTTCACCCGGCCCTATCGCTGCGGCAGCTCGACCGTGCTGTGCTCCAATTTCCGATGGAAGTCAGCGGGCCGGTGAGTGCGACTGCGACAGCCGCGAAGTCACCGACCCGCTAATCATATCGGGAATCTTCACTGCGGTTTGGCGCGTCCGGTGTGTTCGGCGAACGCGCCCGCCCAGCTCGACGGTTTCGTGTCCGGCGCGTCGCCACTCCCGAGGCCGGCCACCGGGTTCGGTGCCGGGCGTCGGCTCAGGCCGAGCTCGGCGCGCTTGGTGTCGATCGCAGTCGTCAGCGCGACGGTGTCGAGCGAGCCGTCCTCAACGACGAATTCGGCAACCTCGAGACCCGCCGCCCGCATGAGGGCCGGTTGTAGTCCCATCGCCTCGACGGTTCTGTCGAACGCTTGGGCGTGCGCCGCATCGAGCTGCGCCCGCAACACATCCCGCTCCGCCTCGGTGGCGTCGAGACGAGCCCGCACGCCTTTGGGCTTGCCGTTGTCGTCGGGGGCGTCAGCGTCGCCCTCAGAGCCACCGGGAGTGGTCTCCGCTGGCTTCTGTTCGGGGTCGACGATCTCGGCGGGCGTGACCTGCTCGGCGGGAGTCGTCGGTGTCGTTGTGGTTTCAGTCGTGGTCATGTCTTTCTCCTTCGGATTGGTTATGCAGCGGCGGGCTGCTGGTCTTTGAGTTGCGGCCAGGACCGGTGCCGGACCCCCGGGGTCGGATAGTCGACGTGGGTGTGGACGTGCTCGGGTAGCGCGTAGCCCAAGTGCTGCAGGAGTTGTCGCTCAGCCGAGGTCGCTGCACGGCTGAACGCGCCGCGCCCCAGGGCGTCGCCGCTGGCGCGATGGTGAAACCGTTCGTGGTCGGCGAACTGGGTGGCGTCCTCAGCCTTTTGGAGATTCTCTGGCAGCCACGCAAATACCAGCCACCCCCGCGGATCGGGTTGGTTCAGTTGGGGGCCTACGCCGTCGATGGTCATGTTTCATCCTTAAAATCTGTCGTACCCGTAGCCATTTCCACCTCGATCAGCTCAGCGGAGACCGCATCGAGCACGGCGTCGCGAGTGAGATCGTCGCCTGCGATACCCCCTGCCACTTGCGTAGCCCTCAGATCGGAGAGGTGTCGAAGCAGATCAATGGCACTGTCGGTCACCATCCAGGTGTCGAAGTTGTGCGGTTGCCGCTCGTACCAACGGTGGGCGGCGGCGCGGGCATCACCGGGACCGTCGGAAGTTGCCAATGCGGCTAGATGTACGAGTTCCTTGTCGTAGGGGGCGTCTCCGTCCAACGCTCGGCGCGCTTCGCGCAACACGTGGTCGGCCATCACCGGGTCGTCAGTCCTGTCACGAAGACTGTTGCCGAACCGGCCGGCGATCAGACGAACCAGCCAAGCGGCGACCGCAGCCAGTCGCCACGAACCCAGTGGGTCGGTGCTCACAGCAGCCGCCACCGACTTACTGGAACCCGGCGCTCGAGCGTTCCGCGCGGACGACAACAGGCGCACCGCGGCGGCGCGTTCCTCGGGGTCAAGCAGATTGGTCATTTGAGTTCCTTTCGTCGGGACGATGTGACCGCTGGATGGCGGTTTGGTAGGCGGCTCGCGCCCACGCTTCGGCGACGGACGGCGCGATCTCATCACCGAGGTGCCACGCGCCTTCGTGGTGCCCACAGGGGTGGGCATCCCAGCTGCCTAGCTCGCCGTAGAGGCCCAGCAATCGGCAGCGCGCGCAACGCAACCAACAGGCCGCGGACCACTTCCAGCCCGCGCCGTCGGGTTCGCCGAGAAGCCCGGCGGCGGGGTCATTGGTCAACCACCGTCTGGCTTTCACCAGCGGTGCGGCGCCGACGATCAGCAAGTCGCCTCGATAGTCGCGCTCGGTGGCGTCGGCCTCGAGGTCGGCGATATGACGTTCCAGGCCGGTGCCGGTCGTCGCGGCGGTGGTGCGCATCAGCGCCGAACGACCGCCGTGGATGGTGAACCACGCGCGGCCCGGCGAGTAGGTCACGGTCCACCCCAGCTCGCGCGCGAACGCTGCCCACTGCGCAGCACCGGGGGTGATTCCAGCCTTCGTCACGACGCGCTCCTCTCTCCGTCAGCGGGCTTCTGTAGCTGCCGCTGGGGCGCGACACGCCGACCCTGGCTGTCACCGCTCGCAGCGACGGGTTCTGCTGCGTTCTGGGCGATCTGGGGGCGTCGGAGTCGCGGAGTGCCGGCCGGCGTCGCCTCGATCACGCGACCGGCGACGACTCCGGTCGGCCACCGTCGGCGTGGCAGGCGGTCAAGCCAGTCCGCGCAGTCGGTCAGCGCCGGGCACTGGCGACAGATCGCGACGGCACCGTCCAGGCGATCCTCACGACCATCACGGCTCTCACCATCGCGGTCGGCATCGAACTCCTGGGCGCGACCCCGACAGGCAGCGCCGGGCAGGTCGGCTGCACCGGCCAGCAGTGCGATCCAGGTCTCGAGGATCTCGGCCTCGGTTCGGCGCGACGGACGGAGTGTCGTCAACGCGGGCACGTCGTCGGGCGTCACGCCGACCACCCCGATTCGGTCGACCCCAGCCGGTGTTCGGCACACAGTCCGGCCTCGACAGATTCCGGATGGGTTAGCTGCTGGCCACAGCCGGGAGAAGCGCAGATCGGTGGGTGCACCTTGTGCACCGTTTGCGGTAAAAGTTCTTCACCCGCGCGCGTGATAGGTAATACCGCAGAAGGTGCACAAGGTGCACCCTCAGACGATTCGTGCTGTTCAGGGCTGTTAGCGTCGAAATCAGTCCCAGACGGCAAGAGCCTGATCCCGACGCGGCAGATTCCGCTTTTCACTTTCTTCGACGTAAAACCTCGCGCATCGAGGGCTTGGCCAAACGCTTTCATACTCATCGGCTCAGCACCGTCGCGCAGTTGCCAGCCCACCCACGCGGCGTGCAACTCCGAGGTCCGCTCCTGATACGCCGAGCCGGTCTCGCAACATTCGTCGATGAATCTCGCTAGCGCGTCGCTGTCCCGGTGGTATGCCGCAGTCGCAACACGCACGCCGCGCGGATCATCGAGACCGCGCTCGAGATAGTCGCGCAGCCCGGCGACCGCCCACGACAGGATGCCGTCGGCTTCGAGCTCAAGCTTGGCGCTAAGCTCGGTGTCCTGCTCGGCCGGTGGAATGACGACGTTGAACGGCACGACGCGCAGCCGTGCCCACGTCGCCGGATCATCGCCGCTCACCTTGGGTAAGTGGTTGGTGACCAGCACGGCGGTGTGCGACGGCATGAACTCGACGAAATCCTGCCTCATGCGCCGGGCCTTGATCGGGTCGCCGCCGACCAAGCGCTTCATCTTGGCCTCGTCGAGGCGGCGGTCTCGGTTGGACTCGCTGACCACCACCAGCCGGCGGCCCATCAGGTCCATCTCGCCCGTCGGATGTGCGCCGTCGCGGCGCGCCATAAAGAGTTCGGGGTCTGCGGTCGCTGCGTAGTCGCCCATCGCCGACGAGAGGGCCTTGTAGAACACGCTCTTGCCGTTGCGGCCGGTGCCGGTGAAGATCGGCAGCACGTGCTCGCGAACGTCCCCGATGAGCGCCATCCCAGCGAGTCGCTGGACGAATCCGCGGACCTCCTCATCGGGCAGCACCCGCGCCAGGAACGCGTCCCAGGTCGGAGCTGCCGTATCGGGGCGGTAGGCACCGCGACACACTTTCGTTAGTCGCTCGGAGGGCTCATGGGGATGCAATTCGAGCGTGTGGAGGTCGAGAGTTCCGTTGGCGCAATTGAGCAGCCACGGGACGGCGTTGAGGTCATCGACGGTGGCGGCGAACGGTTCGAGTGACGCTGCTAGCGCGAGGATTCCGTTGACGGCGGTCGCTGTCTGGCATTGCTTGACCTCTGCGGTGAGCTCTTTCGAGCCGAATGCCTCCTCCCACGCGTGGCGCAGGACGTCCAGCACGGCGCGGCGTGCCACGCCGCGGTCGTCTGGGGCCCAACGGGTTCCGCTCCACGCGTGCCAGCCCAGCCCGTGAACGTGTAGAAGCTGGTCGGCGTACCGCTCGGCAAGCAGGTAGGCAAATTTCGCTTGACCCTGGTGCTGGTCGGCGGGATGCTTACTACTGCCGGTCGGGCTGGCCTGTTGGCCGTCGTCTGTCGGGTCGTCGAGCTCGTAGAGCTTTCCGTAGCCGTCGCGATCTTTGAGCTCGACCTTGCGGCCTCCGGCGTCGTCTTTCCGGCGTGCTGACGCGATGGTCTTCCGGGCTTCGCGCTCGGTGAGCCCGATGGCGAGAGCCTGTTGCAGTAGTTGGTCCTCGACGAACGCCTCCGACAATATCTTCGCGCGCACGAATCGACGGAGCGCCGCCGCGGCGATGAAAAGCGTTGTGTTGCGAGTGCCCTCGGTAGCGGCCGCTAGCCGCCCCAGCTCGTTTCTGAGAGCTGATTGCGCGTACGAGTCGAGGTGCTCTTTCGGGGCGTCCAGATCGGGGATATCGACAGGCTTGGGCGTCGGTTTCTCGGGAAGCTTACCGATAGCGCGGAGACGTTCCTCCCACGGATCTTTTCCGCCGGTGTCGATATCGGGATACGGCAACGGCTCGGGTTCATACCCGGTGAAGCCATCATCATCGGGCTGCGGTGTCCGGCTGCTCACTGAGATCACCTCCGCCCGACCGGATAGAATTGGTCAAGCCGTGGGTGGCGTTCGTAGCCCGGATGTTTTGGTCGACATCCGGGCCGCGCCATATCTGGGCGATACTCATTTCGCACCACCTTGTTTCGCAGCGGTGAGCCGATCCACGAATTTGTGTACGGAGCCGACGGTGACAAATCCGCGGCGCCCGACGTTGACGTGAACAAGCTCGCCCTGTCGAATAAGCCGGTAAATGGTGGGACGGCTCACGCCGAGGGACTCCACCGCGTCGTCGATCGAGCACAGAAGCTTTTCCATGTCGCTTCTCCCATGTCTACAGGCCCCTCCATGTATCTGGGGACCTCGTGGCAAACACGGTAGCTGAATTGCACGTGACGTTTTTCGCGCCAATGACGCGGTTTAATGCGCGCATTAAGTCAGCTAATTACTCGGCTGTAGAGCGCTATACAGAGTTGCAATAGAAGAATTGCAGACCAGTCGGAGTGTCGCCGATCTATAGGCCGAGCTTTTCAGCAAATCCCGCGACCGCCGCGCGAGCGGTGTCGTCGGTGCTGTGTGCGTACAGATCGCCGGTGATCGCGATGCTGGAGTGGCCGAGGAGATCGGCGACGGCTTTGATGTGCACGCCGCCTTCGAGCCACGCGGTGGCCGCGCTGTGCCGCAACGTGTGCACGACGGCACCGCTGACGCCCGCTTTCGCAGAGGCGATCTCGATGGTGCGCAAGATGTTTCGCCCCTCTACAGGTCGCCCCATCTCGGTGCAGAAAACGAGGTTGTGGTTTTCCCACACGTTCGCGGCGCGCATCCGCTCCTCGAGTTGCGCTGTTCGGTGTGCCTTCAACATCTCGATGACAGCGGGCGGCAGCGGAATTGTGCGACGACTGCGGTCGGTCTTGGGCTCGCTGGTGATGAGTTCTCGACCGACGCGACCCGTCGTAGCGCGCACTCTGAGGAGCCCAGCGTCGAGGTCGACGTGGTCCCAGGTCAGGCCCAGCGCTTCCCCGCGACGCATCCCCGTGGCCGCGATCAGGACCAGCACGGGTCGGTAGCGCAGCCCCTCGGCGGCCTTCAGGATGGCGGTGACGTCAGCGACCGAGAGGTGTTGAGCTTCGTGGCGCTCGACCCCGGGGCGCTTGACCGCGGCGGCGGGATTCTTCGCGAGAAGCCCGTCACGGACCGCGGTGTCGAGCGCCTGCCGCAGGACCGCGTAGGTGCTGCGGATGGTGCTGTCCGAAAGCGCCCGTACGGGCTTCGGGTCGGCGCCGTCGTCGGTGGGCTTGCCCGGCTTGGTCTGGTTGCGCAGGGACAGAATCAGGCCCTCGACGTCGGACGGCTTCAGCTTGTCCAGTCGGGTCGCGCCGAACGGTTCGGGCTCGAGGTGGCGGCGCGACAGATCGCTGTACAACTGCTTGGTGGATCTGGCGCGGTCGGATGCCTCGAGCGTCGTCGCCCGCCACTGGGCGAGCCACTGCGCCACGGTCCGGGTGTCGTCTTTGACCGGGCCGCCCGCGTCCAGCCGCTCACGGGCCTGCTTGAGCTTGTCGCGCACGTCGGCGCGGGTGCGTCCGTACACGGTGTGACGCTTGGTGCGACCGTCGTCGTCGATGTACGAAAGGGCCCCCTCGTAGCGGACCACGCGGCCGTCTTTGGTCCGCTTGTAGATCGAGCCCTCGCCGTTGGCGTTCTTCCCCATGCCTGCCGACTGTAAGCGGATTTTCACGCGGTTGCTGTACCCGTTGCTGTACATACCCCTGGCGGGTACGAAAAAGGCGGCTCCCGATTTCTCGGAAACCGCCTCTGACGTGCTACTTCTCTGGTCGGGCTGACAGGATTTGAACCTGCGACCACTTGACCCCCAGTCAAGTGCGCTACCAAGCTGCGCCACAGCCCGCGGTGCCTCCGGGATCGCCGGTAGGCGGTCGAAAGCCTACCTCAGCCACCCGGCCAGATCCCAACCGCCTCGTCGGCCACCGAATCGTCACACTTCGCAGTAACCCCCGCGCCTACCCTCGGACTGATGGCGCGTGACGACACTCCCCTCTGGCTGTTCGCCGACCAGCTCGGGCCGGCCGTGTACGGCGGTGAGCACGCCCACCGGGAGGTTCTGCTCGTCGAGTCGAGCGCGGCCCTGCGCAAGCGCCGCTACCACCGTCAGAAACTGCACCTCACCCTGTCGGCGTTGCGCCACGCCGAGCGTGACCTCGGCGAGCGCGCCACACTGCTGCACGCCGACACCTACACCGACGCGCTGCGCCGGTTCAACAGGCCGGTCCTGGTGCACGAACCCACCTCGCATGCCGCGGAGCGATTCGTGTACCGGCTCAAAGACGCGGGCCTGGTCGCCGACGTGTTGCCCAACCCGACGTTCGCGCTGTCCCGCAGCGGCTTCGCCGAGTGGGCCGGCAACCGGCAACGCTTCCGAATGGAGGACTTCTACCGCGACCAGCGGCGCCGCTTCGGTGTGCTGATGGACGGCGACGACCCGGTCGGCAACCGGTGGAACTACGACGAACAGAACCGCGAGTCGCCACCGAAAAATCAGTCCACCCTGGGCGTGCCGGCACCGTACCGCCCCCGCGAGGACGACATCGACGAGAAGGTCCGCGCCGACCTCGACAGCATGGACCTCGACACTGTCGGCGCTGACGGGCCGCGCCTGTTCGCCGTCACCCCCGTCGAAGCCAAGCGCGCCCTCACCCGGTTCATCGACCACCGCTTGGCCAGTTTCGGGCGTTACGAGGACGCCATCATGGCCGAGGACTGGGCGATGTCGCACTCGCTGCTGTCCGTGCCGCTGAACCTCGGCGTGCTGCATCCGCTCGACGCCGTCGAAGCCGCCGAGCGCGCCTACCGCACCGAGAAGGCTCCGCTGGCGGCTGTGGAGGGCTTCATCCGCCAGATCCTGGGCTGGCGGGAGTACATGTGGCACCTGTACTGGCACTTCGGCCCGGACTACACCACCAACAACAAGCTCAATGCCCGCAAGGGGCTCCCGGCGTGGTGGGCCGAGCTGGACGCCGACGCCGTCACCGCCCGCTGCCTGCACGAGGCGTTGGCCGGAGTCCGCGACCGCGGCTGGGTGCATCACATCCAGCGCCTGATGGTGCTCGGCAACCACGCCCTGCAGCGGGGCTACCGGCCCGACGAACTCACCGAATGGTTCGCCACCGCCTTCGTCGACGGCTACCGCTGGGTGATGCCCACCAACGTCGTCGGGATGAGCCAGCACGCCGACGGGGGTCTGCTGGCCACCAAGCCCTACACGTCCGGCGGCGCCTACATCAACAAGATGAGCGACCATTGCCGTGACTGCGCCTTCGACCCGAAGCAGCGCGTCGGCGACGAAGCGTGCCCGTTCACCGCGGGGTACTGGGCATTCACCCACCGGCACCGGGACCTGCTGGCCCGCAACAACCGCACCCGACGCGCGGTGTCGACGATGGAACGCCTCAACGACCTCGACGCGGTCCTCGAGCAGGAGTCAGCGCGTGACCGATTCTGAGTCGGTGTCCCCTGCCGTCGCGGCGGCGTCCGCGCCGGGCTCCGGGGCGTAGCGGGGTGCCCGCGAGACCCGCCAGGCGTAGAACACCAGCGACGCCCACACCACCACGATGACGCCGTAGATCACCGACGACCACGGCCAGTCGATACCGAAGAAGTGCACCAACTTCTGGCTGTTGGTCAACACGATGACGCCGCCCACCGCGGTGCCGAGCAGCGCCGGGCTGACCCGGCTGACCAGCCAGGCCGCGAACGGAGCGGCGACCACGCCACCCACCATCAAACCGACCACCACCGGCCAGTTGGCCAGGAACTCTTCACGCAGCCCGATCAGGAAGCCCAGCGACGCCGACACCGACACCAGGAACTCCGACGCGCTGACCGAACCGATCACCGTCCGCGGCGCGGTCTTGCCCTGCGAGAGCAGCGTGCTGGTGGTGACCGGACCCCAGCCGCCGCCACCGGAGGCGTCGATGAACCCGCCGAACAACCCCAGCGGCGCAAGGAACTTCGCGCTGTGACTGGTACCGCGGGCCCCGAAGGTCAATGGGGTGCGCAGTGAAAACCGCAGCAGCACATAGGTGCCGATCGCCACCAGGATGGCGGCCATCAGCGGTGCCGCGTGTTCGGTGGCCAGCGAGGACAACACCGTCGCCCCGACGAACGCCCCGACCGCACCGGGTGCACCGAGCTTGAGCACCAGCGCCCAGTCGATGTTCTTGAACTTCCAGTGCGACAGACCCGAGGCGAACGTCGTGCCCACCTCGGCCAGGTGCACCGCGGCGCTGGCCTGCGCGGCGCCGACGCCGGAGAGCACCAGCAGCGTGGTGGCGGTGACGCCGAACGCCATGCCCAGAGCGCCGTCGACGAGTTGGGCGCCTGCACCGACAAGCGTGAAGATCAGAAGCGAACGCATGGCTTCTTTCGGGGGGTGGGGTCACCGTAGGGCGACCGCGATGGACGGATGGGTGCGCGTCAGGGACGCGGACAACACCACTCGTCGAAAGCCATGAGGCGGCGCGAAGGCCAGAACGGCTCCAGCGCGGACACGTCAGACGGCGCGGGCGCGAGCACGCGTTCCGTCATCGACATCTCCATCGTCCGGTCAACCAATTCCGAGCTTCGGTCAGACTACACGGTCAACAACCGATACAAACCAATCAATCCCACCACGACGATCACCGCCCGCAACACGTTCGGTGACAGTCGACGTCCGTAGTGCGCACCCAGGAAGCCGCCGATCAGCGAACCCGCCGCGATCAGTCCGGCGGCCACCCAGCTGATCCGGTCGAAGGCCACCACCGTGTAGGCCACCGCCGCGACGAGGTTGACCACCAGCGACAGCAGATTCTTCGCGGCATTCATGCGCTGCATGTCCTCAGGCAGCAGCGCACCCATCGCGGCGATCAGCATGATGCCCTGGGCGGCGGTGAAGTAGCCGCCGTAGACGCCGACGGCGAAGGTGGCCACCACCAGCGCCGCCATCCGCCGGCCCGAGATGTGGTCGACGGAGCGGCCGGTCTTCTCGGCTCGCTGACGTGCCCAGCTCTGGATCTTGGGCCCGATCACCACCAATGCCAAGGCGATCACCAGCAGCACCGGAACCACGGTGACGAACACCTTTTCCGGCAGGTGCAGCAGCAGCCACGCCCCGCAACCCGCCCCGACGAACGACGCGGGGATCTGCCACGCCAGCCGCCGGCCCTGACCGCGCAACTCGCGGCGGTAGCCCCAGGTGCCCGACACCCCGCCGGCGACCAGGCCGACCGCGTTGGACATCGTCGCCGTCACCGGCGGCAACCCCAGCGCCACCAGCGTCGGGAAGGTGATCAGCGTTCCGGAGCCGACCAGCGCGTTGATCGCGCCGGCTCCTACGCCCGCCAGTGCAATGAGGATCATGTCGACGACGGGCACTCGGAGAACCCTATCGCCTGCCCGCCGGCCCGAGTCTGCTGGGAGATCGCCGATCCGGCCCGACGGGCGATCTGGCCGCAGACTCGGCGCCAGAAAAGGAAGCTAGCGCTTCGCTCCGCGGCCTTCTGGTCGCTCCGCTAGCGCTTCGCTCCGCGCTTCTCGCGGACCCTGACATTGATCCGGATCGGGCTGCCCTCGAAGCCGAAAGTCTCGCGCAGCCGTCGCTCCAGGAACCGGCGGTAACCGGCCTCCAGGAAGCCGGTGGTGAACAGCACGAACGTCGGCGGCCGTGCAGCGGCCTGGGTGGCGAACAGGATCCGGGGCTGCTTGCCGCCGCGCACCGGCGGGGGCGTCGCGGCGACCACCTCTTTGAGGAACGAGTTCAGCTGGCCGGTCGTGATTCGCTTGTCCCACGAGGCCAGCGCCGTTTCCAGCGCCGGAACCAGCTTCTGCACCGCGCGCCCCGTCTTGGCCGAGATGTTGACCCGCGGCGCCCACGGCAACTGCGCCAGATCCAGGTCGATCTCACGGTCCAACAGGTAACGGCGGTCCTCGTCGACCAGATCCCACTTGTTGAACGCCAGTACCAACGCCCGCCCGGCTTCGATCACCATCGACAACACGCGCTGGTCCTGTTCGGTCAGCGGCTGCGACGCGTCGATCAGCACGATGGCCACCTCGGCGGCGTCGATCGCCCCGTGGGTACGCACCGAGGCGTAGAACTCGTGGCCGCTGGCCTGACCCACTTTGCGGCGCAGACCCGCGGTGTCGACGAATCGCCACAACTTGCCGTCCATCTCGATCAACGAGTCGACCGGGTCGACGGTGGTGCCGGCGGCGTCGTGCACCACCGACCGCTCGTCGCCGGACAGCCGGTTGAGCAGCGAGGACTTGCCGACATTCGGTTTGCCGACCAGCGCCACCCGGCGCGGCCCGCCACCCCCGCCGACCATCTCGGACACGGTCGGCAACGCGTCGACGACGACGTCGAGCAGATCGGCGACGCCGCGACCGTGAATGGCGCTGACCGCGTGCGGCTCCCCCAGACCCAGCGACCACAGCTCAGCGGCGTCGGATTCACCGCGCTCGCTGTCGACCTTGTTGGCCGCCAGGAACACCGGCTTGCCCGAACGTTGCAGGATCTTGGCCGCAGCCTCGTCGGCGGAGGTGGCCCCGACCGTGGCGTCGACGACGAAGATGATCGCGTCGGCAGTGCGCATCGCCACCGAGGCCTGCTCGGCGACCAGTTGCTGCAGGCCTTTCGCGTCGGGCTCCCAGCCGCCGGTGTCCTGCACGACGAACCGCTGACCCGACCACAGCGCGTCGTAGGACACCCGGTCCCGGGTGACGCCCGGCACATCCTGCACCACGGCCTCGCGGCGACCCAGGATGCGGTTGACCAGCGTCGATTTACCCACGTTGGGACGCCCCACCACCGCCACGACGGGCGGCGGCGCCGACGCTTCCTCGATCGCCTCGGCTACCTCTTCGGCGCCCAGTTCCCAGTCACGCTCATCGACCCACGTAACGTCGGATTCGGTCATCGCTCCGCTCTCTGTTCTTCGCGAGCCCGCTCGTCGCCCATTTGTGCGGTGCGCTCCACGAGGTCTGTCAAGAACGCGATCACCTCGGACTGCGTCATGTCACTGGTGTCGACCACCGCGGCATCGTCGGCGGCGCGCAACGGCGACACCGGGCGGGTGGAATCGAGGTGGTCGCGGCGCTTTACGTCGGCGAGCACCGCGTCGTAGTCGTCGGGCAGACCGCTGGCGACGTTCTGGTCGTTGCGCCGGCGTGCCCGCTCCTCGGCCGAAGCGGTCAGAAAGATCTTCACGTCGGCGTCGGGCAGCACCACTGTTCCGATGTCGCGGCCTTCGACCACGACGTCGTCGGTGCCGCCCGCCAGCGCCCGTTGCAGCTCGACCAGTCGCGTCCGCACCGCGGGTACCGCCGAGACCGCGGACACGGCCTTGGTGACGGCGTCACCCCGGATCTCGGTCGACACGTCCTCCTCTGCGAGAAAGGACCGGTCCTCACCGGGGTCGTGACCGACGGCGAGCTCCACGTCGGCGACCGCGCCGGCGATCGCTTCGGCGTCGGTCAGATCCACACCCCGGCGCAGCGCGGCCAGTGTGACGATGCGGTACATCGCTCCGGTGTCGAGATAACTGGCACCCAGGGCAGTGGCCAAACCCCTAGCCACCGTGGACTTTCCGGTACCCGCCGGGCCGTCGATGGCGATCACCAGTGCGCGGCTCACAAGCCCACCGCCTTGTAGAGGTCGCCGATTTCCTTCTGGGTCAGTACCCGGATGCTGCCCGGGCGCTGATCGCCGAGGGTGACGGCGCCGATGTCGGTGCGCACCAGTTCCTGGACCGGGAAACCGACTTCGGCCAGCAGTCGGCGCACGATGCGTTTACGGCCTTCATGCAGTGTGACCCGCACCAGCGATTTGCCCGGCACCGCGTCGACGACGGCGAAGTCGTCCACACGCACCGGACCGTCGTCGAGTTCGATGCCGTCGCGCAGCTTTCGGCCCAACCCCTTCGGCACCGCGCCCATGACCGTGGCCAGGTAGGTCTTGGGCACTTCGTAGGAGGGATGCATGAGGCGGTGAGCGAGCTCTCCGTCGTTGGTCAACAACAGCAGACCCTCGGTCTCGGCATCCAACCGACCGACATGAAAAAGCTTGGCGTTACCGCGGACTCGGTGCTCGACCAGATCGCCGACGCAGGGACGGCCGCGGTCGTCGGACATCGTGGAGTGCATCCCGCGCGGCTTGTTGATCGCCAGGTGCACCAGGGTGTGGTCGATCGAGATCCGGGCACCGTCGACCCTGATCACCGAGACGGCGGGATCGACGCGGGTACCCAATTCGGTGATGACCACCCCGTCGACCTCGACGCGGCCGTCGCGGATCATCTTCTCGGCCACCCGCCGGGAGGCGATTCCCGCCTGAGACAACACTTTCTGCAGACGCACACCGGTCTCGTCGGACATCGTCATTCCTTGTCCACGTCGAACGACGCCTCGGTCGGCACAGCGGGCGCCCCGTTGAGCTTCATGAATCGCGGTTCCTCGCTGAGTGTTTCGGAGAGATCATCGATCACATCCACATCGGGCAACAGCGGCGCGATGTCGGGCAGGTCGGCCAACGAACTGAGCCCGAGACGCTCGAGAAACAGTTCGGTGGTGGTGAACGTCACCGCACCGGAGTCGGCGTCGGTCCCGGCCTCTGTGATCAACCCGCGCGCCAGCAGCGTACGCATCACGGCGTCGACGTTGACCCCACGCACCGCGCTGACCCGCGCCCGGGTCACCGGCTGCCGGTAGGCCACCACGGCCAGGGTCTCCAGAGCGGCCCTGGTCAGCTTCGAACGGGCCCCGTCGAGCAGGAGCTTCTCCACGTAGGGGGCGTACCTCGCGCGGGTGTACATCCGCCAGCCCCCGCCGGCCTCCCGCAGGTCGATGCCGCTGTCGCGGTCCGCCAGCGCGCCGGCGAGAAGCTGCAGCCGCTCGGCGATCCGAGCCGGCGGCTGGTCGGTGGCGGTGGCCAACGCGTCCACCGTGACCGGCGTGTCGACCACCAGCAGAAGTGCTTCGAGCACCGCGTCCAGTTCGGCGTCGTCCAGAGGCGAGTCCGCTTCCGGGAAGTCGGACTCCTCGGGTTCGTCCGCCGGTTCCGGGTGGTCGGACTCCAGCTCGGGTTCGCTCGCCGGTTCCCGCTGGTCGGACTCCTCGGGTTCGTTCGCCGGTTCCGGGTGGTCGGACTCCAGTTCGGTTTCGCTCGCCGGTTCCGGCGCGAAGTCGTCAGTCATCGTCTTTCTGTTCTGTGTCACTCGGCGTCGGCGGTGGCCAGCTGCTCGCTGTCGGGCCGCTCTCCGGTCCACGAAATCTGGAGCACACCAAGCGGTTCTGACTGGTCGAATGCTACCGCCCGGGCCCGGTACAGTTCGAGCAGCGCCAGGAACCTGCCGACGATCTCCATCGGCACCTGGCAGTCGGCGACCAGATCGGAAAACGACGCCCACTGCCCCACCCCGCGGCCCTCCAGCTGACCCAACAGGTGCGCGGCCTGCTCAGGCACCGACACCGAGACCTGATGCAGGTGATCGGTGCCGACGGTGGGCACCGGACGGGGCGTGAATGCTGTCGCGGCGATCTCGGCGAACCGCCCGGCGTCGACGCCGAGCATCACCTCGGGCAGCAGATCCGAGAAACGGTCCTCCAGTGACACCGCGCGCGGATAGCTGCGCAGCGCCGCGGCCTCCAGCTCGGCGAACATCTCGGCGACATGCTTGAACGCCCGGTACTGCAACAGCCGGGCGAACAGCAGGTCACGGACCTCCAGCAGCGCCAGGTCGTCCTCGTCGTGGACCTCTCCGGCGGGCAGCAAGCGAGCTGCCTTGAGGTCGAGCAGGGTTGCGGCCACCACCAAAAAGGATGTCGTCTCGTCGAGACCCAGTTGGGCGCCGATCATCTTGGTGTAGCCGATGAACTCGTCGGTGACCTGGTGCAGCGCCACCTCGGTGACGTCGAGTCGGTGCGCGAAGATCAGCTGCAACAGCAGGTCGAACGGCCCCTCGAAATTGGCCAGCCGGACCTGGAAGCCGGTGGGGGTCGCTTCGTTGTCCGGTGTTGTCTCGCTCACGCGCCGAACCGGTGAATGACCTCACGCGCCAGCGCCCGGTAGGCCTCGGCTCCCGCTGACTTGGGCGCCCAGGTGGTGATCGGCTCGCCGGCCACGCTGGTCTCCGGGAAACGGACGGTGCGGGTGATGACGGTGTCGAACACCAGGTCACCGAACCGCTCGACGACGCGCGCCATCACCTCCCGCGAGTTCACCGTGCGTGGGTCATAGCGGGTGATCAAGATGCCGCTGATCGACAGCCTGGGGTTGAGGCGGTCGTGCACTTTGTCGACGGTGTCGGTGAGCAGTGCCAGCCCGCGCAGCGAGAAGTACTCGCATTCGGTCGGAATGACCACACCATCGGCGCAGGCCAATCCGTTGACGGTCAGCAGGCCCAGGGATGGCTGGCAGTCGATCAGCACGTAGTCGTAGCGATCGAGTACCGGGTACAGCGCGCGGGCCAGTGACTGTTCTCGACCGACCTCGTTGACCAGCTGGATCTCGGCGGCCGACAGGTCGATGTTGCTGGGCACCAGATCCAGTCCCGGCACCCGGGTGGTCAGCAGCACGTCGTCGATGGACACCCGCGGCTCCACCAACAGGTTGTGCACGGTGTTGTCGAGTTCGTAGTGCGGCACCCCCAGCCCGGCGGACAGCGCCCCCTGCGGATCGAGGTCCACCAGCAGCACCCGCCGGCCGTACTCGGCCAGGCTGGCGCCCAGATTGATGGTGGAGGTGGTCTTGCCGACCCCACCCTTCTGGTTGCACATCGCGATGACCTTGGCGGGTCCGTGCGTCGTGCGTGGTCGCGGTTCGGGGATCTGCCGCGGGATCCGGCCGGTCAGCCCGATGACCGGTTCGGGCGCTTCACCGCCGGTGGGGTCGGTCATGCCGGACCGTCGCTGGTCAGGCAACCCACAGGCATCGCGGACATCCGGGCAAGTTTAACGGTGCGCGTCGCGCCGGTGAGGCAGACCCGCAGGCGAGATTCCGAGGGATGTGTCACCGAGCGTGAGCCCTGTGCGAAAAGTCGGCCCGCAGATCGCACAGCGTTCACATTCGTTGCAGCCACCGCTTGGATTCAAGGCCCGCGGATCGCACAGAGCTCACACTCGGCGCCAGGTGCCCGCGCGCCGACAGGACCGATGCCCGCGCGCCTACGCGACCGATACCCACCCGCCTACGCTGGCAGCGTGGGCGTGAGGAAGAAGCTGCAGTCGTGGGGTCGGCTGATGCTCGGTATGCCGTCGTTCCTGAAGACAGGGCAGATCGGCGACGGCCGCGAGGCCGCCTGCGCCGCCCACGTCGAGACCACGGCGCCGCCCGGCGACCTCGATTCAGCGCTGGCGGCCATCGACACCTTCGCGCGCGACCAGGCCATGCTGGTGAACATCGGCGACGAGAAAGGCGAGTTGCTCGACGCGGCGGTGCGCCGGGCGAAACCGGCGGTTGTCCTCGAACTCGGCACCTATTGCGGCTACAGCGCGTTGCGGATCGCGCGTGCAGCTCCCACGGCGCGGGTGTACTCGGTGGAGTTCTCCCCCGCCAACGCCGAGGTCGCCCGGCGGATCTGGACTCATGCGGGCGTCGCCGACCGGATCACCTGTGTGGTCGGCACGATCGGGGACGGCGGCCGCACTCTCGACGCGTTGTCCCGCGACCACGGGTTCGACGACGGCGCTGTGGATCTGCTGTTCATCGACCACGACAAGAACGCGTACCTGTCCGACCTGCGCAGCATCATCGCGCGCGGATGGCTGCACCCCGGTTCGATCGTGGTCGCCGACAACGTCAGGGTTCCCGGGGCCCCGGGCTACCGGCGATTCCTGCGTGAACAGGAGGGCCGATCCTGGCGCACTGTCGAGCACAAAACCCACGTCGAGTATCAATCGCTGCTGCCCGATCTAGTGCTGGAGTCGGAGTACCTCGGCGGCTAGCGACTGCTGTTGAACTAGCGAGCCCGGGGGTGGGCGCCGGCCCACACTTCCCGCATCGCATTGACCGTCACCATCGTGTAGATCTGCGTCGTCGTCACCGAGGCGTGGCCCAGCAACTCCTGCACGACGCGCACGTCGGCTCCGCCGTCGAGCAGATGGGTGGCAAACGAATGCCGCAGCACGTGGGGCGACACTGTGGCGGTGATGCCGGCGCGCTCGGCGGCATCCTGAAGCACCTGCCACGCACTCTGCCGAGACAACCGCCCACCCCGCGCGTTGAGGAAGATCGCGGGGGTGCCCCGGCCGCGTCGCGCCAGGTCGGGGCGACCGCGCACCAGATAGGCGTCCAGCGCCGCCACGGCGGGCCGCCCGATCGGGATCAGGCGCTGCTTGCCACCCTTGCCCGCCAGCAGCACGGACCGCGCCGAGGTGTCCACATCGTCGAGATCGAGGCCGACCGCCTCGGAGATGCGGGCGCCGGTCGAATACAGCAGCTCCAGCAGCGCCCGGTTGCGCAACGTCAGCGGCCCGTCGGCGTCGCTGTCCCCGCCCGCGGCCTCGAGCAGCGCCAGCACCTCGTCGAGCGTCAAGCTCTTGGGCAGGCGCCGACTCGGCGTCGGAGGCTTGACCTCACGGGCGACGTCGATCGTGGCGATGCCCTCGGCAGCGGCGAAGCGGTGCAGGCCGCGCACGGCGATGACGGCCCGGGCGGCGGACACCGCGGACAGGGGCACCACACCGTTGTCGGGGTCGCCGCGCCGCAGCGCGACGAGGAAGTCGCTGACGTCGGCCTCGGTGACCGCAGCCAGGTCGCCGATGCCGCGGCCACTGAGATGCTCGCGGTAGCGGCGCAGATCACGCCGGTACGAGCTCAACGTGTTGGCCGCCACGCCCCGCTCGATTGCGAGGTGGTCGAGATAACCCTGGAACTGGTCCTCGAGCGCCCCACCCACCGTCAGCGAGGCGTCGCTCACCGATGCCCCATCCGGGTCGAGAACGCCGACGGCCGGTCGGTCCACGGTGCATCCACCGGCCGCAGCGACGCGACGTCGGGCATCACCTGTGCGGCCAGGATGCCGGCCACCGAGATGGCGTTGACGATCTCGCCGGAGAACACCATCTGCACCGCTTCCGACAGCGGGACCCTGCGCACGACGAGGTCGGCTTCCTCGTCATGAGCCTGCGGCCGGTCGACCTCGCTCAGACCGGTGGCCAGAAAGACCCGAACACTCTCGTCGCAGAACCCCGGGGCGGAGTCGAGGTCGACGAGGGTGTGCCATCGCTCGGCGGCCAGGCCGACCTCCTCGGCCAGCTCGCGTGCCGCGGTCTGATGTGGCGGCTCGCCGCTGAAGTCGAGCAGCCCGGCGGGCAACTCCCACAACCTGCGGCCGAACGGGTGACGGTACTGATGGATCAGCACGACGCTGCCGTCGTCGTCGAGGGCGAGGACGGCGACCGCACCGAAATGCTCGACGACCTCGCGGCGGGCGGTGCCACCGCCAGGCATCCGGACCTCGTCGGCGCGCAACGCGAAGATCTTGCCCACGTACAGGGTTTCCGACGCGGCCGTGGAGAACTCGTGGGCCCCGGGCTCGTGAGCCGAGCCCGGCGGGTTCTCCTCAGCCACGGGTCGGCGCGTCCTCGAGAGCGTGCTCGGCGCCGTTGGAGCCGTGGGCGGGCATCTCCGGCATCTCCACAGGCAGACGCTCTTCGTTCTTGTAGTCCACCGCCGCGCCGATGAACGCGACGAACAGTGGGTGCGGGCGGGTGGGCCGGCTCTTGAGCTCGGGGTGGGCCTGGGTGCCCACCAGGAACGGGTGCACCTCCGGCGGGTATTCGACGAACTCGACGAGGTGACCGTCGGGCGACGTGCCGGAGAAGCGCAGCCCACTCTCGGCGATCTTGTCGCGGTAGAGGTTGTTGACCTCGTAGCGGTGGCGGTGCCGTTCGGACACCTCGGTCGCGTCGTAGGCCTTGGCGACCACCGACCCCGCGTCCAGCATGGCCGGGTAGGCACCCAGGCGCATCGTGCCGCCCAGGTCGGCTTCACCGGCCACGGCGTCGCGCTGGTCGGCCATCGTGGAGATCACCGGGTCCGGGGTGGCGGGGTCGAACTCCGCCGAGTTGGCTTCGGTCAGACCCACCGAGCGGGCGGCTTCGATCACGATGCACTGCAACCCCAGGCACAGGCCGAGGACGGGCAGCTTGCGCCGGCGGGCATAGCGGATCGCGCCGATCTTGCCCTCGATGCCGCGGATGCCGAACCCGCCGGGAATCAGCACCCCGTCGACGTCGGCCAGCGCCGCCGCCGCCCCGGCGTCGGTCTCGCAGTCGTCGGAGGCCACCCAGCGCATCTCCACCCGCGCGTGGTGGGCGAACCCACCGGCACGCAACGCCTCGGCCACCGACAGGTAGGCGTCGGACAGGTCGATGTACTTGCCGACCAGGGCCACCCGCACCGTTTCACGAGGCTCGTGCACCCGGCGCAGCAGGTCGTTCCACTGCGTCCAGTCGACGTCCCGGAAGGGCAGATTGAGCCGCCGCACCACGTAGGCGTCGAGCTCTTCTCGGTGCAGCACCTTGGGGATGTCGTAGATCGACGGCGCGTCCGGGGTGGAGATGCACCCGTCGACGTCGACGTCGCACATCAGGGCGATCTTGTTCTTGAGGGGTTCGGGGACGTCACGGTCACAGCGCAGGATCAGCGCGTCCGGGGTGATACCGATACTGCGCAGCGCGGCCACCGAATGCTGCGTCGGCTTGGTCTTCAGCTCGCCGGAGGGCGCCATGTAGGGCACCAGCGAGCAGTGCAGGAAAAAGCAGTTCTCCCGGCCCACCTCGTGGCGCACCTGGCGGGCCGCCTCCAGGAACGGCAGCGACTCGATGTCACCGACGGTGCCACCGATCTCGGTGATCACCACGTCCGGGCGGTTGCCGTCGCTGTCGGCCTCGGCCATGGCCAGCACGCGTTCCTTGATCGCATCGGTGATGTGCGGGATGACCTGCACGGTGTCGCCGAGGTACTCGCCGCGGCGCTCCTTGGCGATGACCGACGAATACACCTGGCCGGTGGTCACATTGGCCGAACCGGACAGGTTGCGGTCCAGGAAGCGCTCGTAGTGACCGACGTCGAGGTCGGTTTCGGCGCCGTCCTCGGTGACGAACACCTCACCGTGCTGGAACGGGTTCATGGTGCCGGGGTCGACGTTGAGGTAGGGATCGAGCTTCTGCATCGTCACCTGCAGGCCGCGCGCGGTGAGCAGCTGACCGAGGCTGGAAGCCGTCAGACCCTTGCCCAGCGAGGAGACCACGCCACCGGTGACGAAGAGATGCTTTGTCGCGGTTTGCGGGTGCTTGCGTAGCGCGGGCAAGTGCGACCTCCGTGACGACGGGCAGGGCTTACTGGGGTTGGGCTTCCGTCGAAATCAAGCCCGGTTGGGGCCTGCCGACCCACGGAACCCCACCCTAACACCGACCGCGACACCGCGTCGTTGACACGCGGGCGAGCACGCTCAGCGGGGCACCGTGACGGCGTCGGCGCCCGGGCCGATGCCGAACTGGCCGGGCTCGCGACCATCGATCAGAGCGCTCAGGGCGAGCACGGAGGTGATGCGGCCCGCGCTGCTGCCGACGTCGTCGACGGTGCTGACGGTACTGGCCAGGGCCTCATCCGAGCGGGTTACAGCGATCGCCGCGGTCCCCGAGGCCGAACCATCCCGGCCGGCCAGCACGGTGCCGGCCCCATGTTGGGCCAGGCCGCCGGAGAACCGGGCCACAGTGGCACCCTGATTGCCCGCGTCCTCGCCGAGGGCGCCGCCAGTGACCACCAACGCGGTGTCGGCCGCGCCGACCCGCTCGGGGCCGTAGCTGATGAAGCCGGTGTCGCGCAGCGCGGCGAGCACGGTGTCCCGTTGGGTGTCATCGACCGGCGGGGTGTCAGGGCCCGCGGTCAGCAGGGCGATGCCCAGCAGATCTCCGGCTTGAGAGCCTTGGTCGACCGTCGCGGAGTTCAGTTGTGCGCCCGCGGGCACGATCGGCGAATTGACCACCGACAGCAGCTTCTCCGCGGAGTTGGCGTCGACGAACTCCTGGGTCAATCCGATCGTGCCGGTCACCCGGCCGCCGGCGTCAGTGACCAGACGTGATACCGCGTCCACGTCGTCGTCTGCGGCGTCGGGAGTGCGGAAGACCACCACCGACTTGTCCGCGAGCGCACTGCTGACGATGCGCGGAGCCATTTGCGCATCGAAATCGTTGGCTGCACTGAGCTTTTCGGTGAGCGCGTTGCGCTCGTCGGTGAGCGTGTCGATCTGGTTCTGCATCTCGTTCTTGTCGTCGCGCAGTCCCGAGAGCACGGTGTTCGACAGCAGCCCCGACCCCAGCGCGACCCCGATGGCCAGCGCCAGAAACACCGCGGCGAGGGAGATGGCATGCGAACGCAACGAGATCACAGTGGACTCCTAGGCGACCAGGCTCTGCACCCAGAGGGTGAGGCGGTTCCAGTATTCGGCGACCCACTCCAGCACCGCCGCATCGGCGCGGGAGACCCACAATGCGGCGATCACGGCCACGAGCATCGCCAGCACCAACAGGGCGATCGCGCCGCCGGACACCCGGCTGCGATACAGCGTGGCAACGGCTTTGGCGTCGACCAGCTTCTCGCCGACCTTGAGCCGGGTCAGGAAGGTCGACGGGTTGCTCTGCTGACGGGTGCGGTCGAAGAACTCCTCGATCGAGGCGGTGTGTCCGACGGTGACGATCAGCGCGGCGCCGTGGTGATCGCACAGCAGCAGGGCGAGGTCGGCAGCGGAACCGGCCGCCGGGAACGTCATCGCGCCCACTCCGAGGTCCTGGATGCGTTCCAGGCCGGCAGCGTGGCCGTCGGCGTCGGCGGGCAGGATCACCTGGGCGCCACAGCGCAGCACCTCGGCGCTGATCGTGTCGGGGTCGCCCACGATCAGCGCGGGGCGGTAACCCGCTTTGCGGAGCGTGTCGGCACCGCCGCCGACGCCGACCAGCACCGGCTGGTACTCCTTGATGAACGGCTTGAGCGCTTTGAGGTCGGCTGCGGCACAGGGCTCCTCGGCTACCACCACGACGTGCCGATGGGTCAGGTCGACGTCGATGTCGGGAATGCCGATGCCGTCGATCAGCAGTGGGCTCTCGCTGCGGATGAACTCGATGGTGTTGCCCGCGAAGGCCTCCAGGTGGGCGACCAGGCCGCCC
Source organism: Mycolicibacterium poriferae (assembly GCF_010728325.1). The sequence goes on along the minus strand of NZ_AP022570.1, from coordinate 3,373,824 downwards.
TTGGCTTCCTGCATCAGCTCGTGGATATCAGCGTCGGTGCGTTCGGTGCCCAGGGCCAGGCGGCGGTCACCGGAATACAGCCCGCCTTCGTTGATCCGGATTCGGGCGCCGTCTTTGATCTTCTTGAAGACGTCGTCGCCGGTCTCGTCGACCAGGGTGATGCCGTTGGCCACCAGGACCTCGGGGCCGAGGTTGGGGTAGCGGCCGGTGATCGAGGACGACGCGTTGACCACGGCAGCCACGTTCGCCTCGACGAGCGCGTCGGCGGTGACGCGATCGAGGTCCTGCGCGTCCATCACGGCGATGTCACCGGGGCTGAGTCGGCGCAAGAGCTTGTCGATGTCGCGGTCAACGCGGGCGGTGCCCGTGATACCCGGGCGTGAGCTGGCATTACGGGACAGCAACGCTGACATCTTCATGCGGCGATTCTGTCCAGTGACAGCCGGGATGCGTCGGAGGCGCGCCGTAACAGCAGCCTCAGAAGTTTATTCTTTTCACACCAGTCACACAGTCAGGCGGGATGTTGCTCCCGGTCTGCGCGTGCCGCGTCGAGCAAGTCCCGCGCGTGAGCACGGCCGCTGTCGGACTCCCCGAGCCCGGCCAGCATGCGAGCCAGCTCGGCGACCCGGTCCTCGTCGTCGAGGCGTCTCACACAACTGGACTTCGCGCGGCTGCCGCCCCCACCGTCGAGGCCGGCATCGACGACCAGATGGATGTCGGCGTAGGCGGCGACCTGCGGCAGATGGGTGACCACGATGACCTGATGGGTGCGCGCCAGGCGGGCCAACCGGCGACCGATCTGCACGGCGGCACGCCCTCCCACTCCGGCGTCGACCTCGTCGAACACCATGGTCGTGCCCTCGGTGGACGCCGCCAGGACCACCTCCAGGGCCAACATCACCCGCGACAGCTCGCCACCGGATGCGCTCTTGTTCAGCGGCAGCAGGTCCGAGCCCCGGTGGGCGGCGAAGCCGAACTCCACCGCGTCCACGCCGTCGCGGCCGGCGTGCACCGACTCCCCCGACGCCAGGACCAACGGGGCGCTGTCATCAGCGCGGGCGGCCAGCGGTGTGACCGCGATGCTGAACTGCGCGCCGGCCATCGCCAACCCGGCCAGCTCTTCGGTCACCGCTTTGGCCAGCCCTTTGGCGGCCTTGACCCGCACCTTGGTCAGGCTCTGCGCCGCTGCGGCCACCTCGCCCTGCAAGGTCTCGACCCGGCGGGCCAACTCGGCCAGGGTGTCCTCGGACACGTCGAGCTGGGCGAGCCGATCGCGTGACTCCTGCGCCCAGGCGAGCACACCGTCGATGTCGGCGGCGTATTTCTTGGTCAGCGTGCGCAATTCGGCCTGGCGGGCCAGCTTGGTCTCCAACGCGCTGGCATCCGAGGGCAGTTCACTCAGGTAGCGCCCCAGTTCCGCGGATACGTCGACCAGGACCGCCAACGCAGCATTGAGTTGCTCAGCCAACGCTTTGAGCTGGGCATCGTTGCTCGTCTCCAGCGCCGAGCGGGCCTGCCCGACCGCGCCGGCAGCCGAGAAACTCTCCACCGCATCGTCACCGTCGCCGGCCAACGCCGCACGCGCGGTCTGCACTGCGTCGCGCACCGCGTCCAGTTCGGAGAGCCGGCGAATGTCGGCGACCAGCGCGTCGTCTTCTCCCGGTTGCGGGGTCACCGCGTCGATCTCGTCGAGCGCAAAGTGCAGACGGTCGGCCTCCTGGGCCAGTTCCCGGGCACGCCGACGCCGATCCTCGAGGTCGCTGCGGGCGGCCAGCCAATCGTCGCGCAACCGGCGGTACCGAGCCAGCTGCGTGGTCACGTCGGCGAAGCGGTCCAGCGCGCCGCGTTGCTGGTCGGGTCGCATCAACCGCAGCTGGTCATTCTGTCCGTGCAGGGTCAGCAGCTCGTTGGTGAATCCGCTCAATGACTTCGCCGGGACGGAGCGACCTCCGAGGTAGGCGCGGGAGGGGCCGTCCCGGTTGACCGATCTCGCGGCGATGACACTGCCGTCGTCGTCGCGGTCGGCGCCCGAGGAGTCGAGGATCCCTTCCACCCGCGCGGCCACCCCCGCACCGAGTTCAGCTGTGGTGAAACGGCCTTCGACGACGGCGCGGTCTGAACCCGACCGGACCTTGGTCGCATCGGCGCGGGAACCGCCGAGCAGGTGCAGCCCCGTGACGACCATGGTCTTGCCTGCGCCGGTCTCGCCGGTGAGCACGGTCAGCCCACCGTCGAACTCGGCGGTCGCGGCGCTGATGGCGCCCAACGACTCGATGCGGATCTCGGATAGCACTACTGCCCGCGCCACCCGGTGACCGGCAACCGGAATTTGCGCACCAGTCGATCCGTGAACGGCGCGCTGTCCAGGCGAATCCATTTCAACGGTGTGGCGCACCGGGTCACTTCCAACCGTCCGCCGGCGGGAACCAGCATCTCGCGGCGGCCGTCGCAGAACACCAACGCCGCGTGGCCTCCGGCCTCGATCTCGATCGCGATCGTCGCGTCCGGGCTGGTCACCATCGGGCGCGCGAACAACGCATGGGCGTTGTTGGGCACCACGAGAATCGCCTCCAGGTCGGGCCAGAGCACCGGACCGCCCGCCGAGAACGCATAAGCCGTCGACCCCGTCGGCGTCGACACCAGCACGCCGTCGCAGCCGAACGTCGACACGGGTCGGCCGTCGACTTCCACGACGACGCCGAGCACCCCCAGACGCGGGCCCTTTTCCAGGCTGGCCTCGTTGAGCGCCCAGCCGTGGTCGAGCACCTCCCCACCGGCGCGCACGACGATGTCCAAGGTCATGCGCTCTTCGATGCGGTAGTCACGGTTGACGACGTGATCCAGAACCGTGTCGATCGCCTCGGCCTCGGCTTCGGCCAGGAACCCGATCCGCCCCAGATTCACGCCCAGGACGGGGATTTCGACGTTGCGGGCGAGTTCGGCGGCACGCAGGAACGTGCCGTCGCCACCGAGCACAAGCACCAGCTCGCACCCTTCGGCAGCTCGCTCTTCGGCGTCGACGACCTCGATGTCGATGCCGAGCGCACGCATGTCGTCGGGGGCCAGATGCACCGGGCCGCGGTCGACCGCCTCGGCCGAAAGCACCCGCAGAGCTATCCCGTTGTCGCCCAGCACCTTTTCGACCCGGCGGGCAACCTCGGTGGCGTCGTCGCGGCCGGTGTGCACGACGAGCAGAATGGTGCGGGGCGTGTCGGGTCCGGTCACTGCGGCCCCTCGTCGACGGCGCGGCGCACCGCGGCCTGCACGGCGTCGTCGTCCTGCTCGGCGTCACTGCGCAGCCGCAGGAAGTACTCCACGTTGCCGGCGGGCCCCGGTAGCGGGCTGGCCGCCACGGACACGGCGGACCAGCCCAGTTCGGCGGCACGCCGGGCCACCGAGAGTACGGCGTCGACACGCAGCGCCGGGTCGGAGACGACGCCTCCGGGCCCGACGCGGTCCCTGCCGACCTCGAACTGCGGCTTCACCATGGGAACGATATCGGCCGCCGGATCGGCGCACGCGGCCAGTGCGGGGAGCACGGTGCCCAGCGAGATGAACGACAGGTCCGCGACGACGAGGTCGACCGGGCCGCCGATGGCCGCTGCAGCCAGTTGCCGGACGTTGGTGCGTTCCATGACGGTCACCCGCGGGTCGGTGCGCAACGCCCATGCCAGCTGGCCGTAACCGACGTCGGCGGCGACGACCTCGCGGGCGCCTCGATCGAGCAATACCTCGGTGAAACCGCCGGTGGAGGCGCCGGCATCCAGACAGCGGCGCCCGTCCACCTCGATCGACAAGGCATCCAGGGCGCCGATCAACTTGTGTGCACCCCGTGACACCCAAGTGCGCTCGTCGGAACCTTCGACCGTCAGATTCGCACTGAGCGGGATGGCCGTCGCGGCCTTGGCGGCACGCATCCCATCGATGCTGACCCGTCCGGCACCGATCAGTTCGGCCGCCTGCTGGCGCGACCGGGCCAATCCGCGTCGTACCAGTTCGGCGTCCACCCGAGCGCGCCGCGTCACGCGGATCAGCCCTTCTCGACCGATTCCAGCGCGCGCACCAACACGTCGTGCGCCTGTTCCAGGCGCACGACGAGCGAATCCAGCTCGGCCGCCGGATCGGAGGAAGCCGCGTCGGTGGGCTCACCCAGCAGTTCGGTGACCTGGGCGCGGATCTGGTCGGGATCGTTGGTCATCTCGTGGTTCACGCTAGTCGATCGTGGGCGGGGCCAGCGACCACCGCTGCACGGCCTGTCGGGCCGTCTCGTCGGCGCCGGCGATCAGTCCGCGGCGATCGTCGCCGTCGCGCCCAGCCGTCCACACCGCGGCGGCCACGGCGCGCACCACCGACAGGCTGTCGCCGGGGGCGTCTCCGGTGGCATGAACCGTCACCGTCGACCCGTCGAGCTCGATCCGCCACGCCGGGTGCGGCGACACCCGCAACGTATCGGCTTCAGCGAGCAGCGCACGCAGATCCTCGCCGAGGTAGTCGGGGCGTTCGTGCGGAACCGCCCAGATCACGTCGGCAGCGGTGTTGACTCCACACAGCACCATGAGGCTGGGAAGCTCGGTGGCGTTGGCCCCGGCGATGTCGGTGTCGAGGCGGTCACCGATCACCAACGGGGACTGGAAGTCCCCGCGGGCCAACGCATCTGACATCAGCACCGGTGACGGTTTGCCGGCCACCTGGGGTTCCACGTCGGTGGCGGTGCGCAGCGCGGCGACCATCGATCCATTGCCGGGAAGCAGCCCCCGCTCCGAGGGCAAGGTCTTGTCGACATTGGCAGCCACCCACAGCGCCCCCGCCCGAATGGCGAGTGCCGCCTCGGCCAACTGGGCCCAACCGGTCTCGGTCGAGTGACCCTGCACGACCGCAACGGGTTCGTCGGCGAACTGACGCACGGGGGTCAGTCCGACGCCGCTGACCTCCCCGGCCAGCGCGTCGGTGCCGACCACCAGCACCCGGTCGTTCGGAGCCAGTTGATCGGCGAGCAGTCTGGCCGCGCTCTGGGCGCTGGTCACGACATCCTGCGGGCGGGCGGTGAAGCCCAGCTCGTTGAGATGCTCGGCTACCTGCGCCGCGTCCCGGGAGGCGTTGTTCGTGACGAACAGGATCCGGGAGTCCAGGCCGGCCAGCGTTTCCACTGCCCCCGGGGTCGGCTGATGGCCGCGAAATGCGGTGCCGTCGAGGTCGAGCAGCAGGCAATCATGCTGCTGGGCAAGGATGCTCACTCAGGACAGCTCCGTGATGCGCTCTTCGGCATCAGTTGCGCCCTCGAGGTCGGCGGCCGCCGCGTGCAGGAACCACTGGAGCGCCTCCTCGGACCTGCCCAGCGTCAGGAGCGTGTCGGCGTAGGCGTAGAACAGCCGAGCCGCGGTCTGCCCGGTGCGCGACGGATCGAGTTGCGGTGTGGACAACACCGCCAGCGCCTGCTCGTGCTGGCCCAGATCCGAACGGGCACCGGCCACCACGATGCGTAGCTCGTCGGCATCGTCACCGGTGAGCTGGGCGGCGTCGTCGCTGCGGGCGAGTTCGATGGCTCGCTCCGGGCGGCCCACCCCGCGCTCGCAGTCGGCGATGAGCGCCAACAGCGGTGAGCGACTCCCCATGCGACGTGCCGCCCGCAGCTCGGCCAGCGCCTGCGACCAGTCGCCACACTGATAGGCGGCGATGCCCACCGCCTCCCGGACAGCGGCGATACGCGTCGAGCGGGCCCGGGCGGCCCGTGCGTGCGCCAGTGCGGCTTCGGGGTCGTCGTCGAGCAACTCGCCCGCTGCCACCAGGTGTCGAGCGACGAAGTCGGCGGTGCTGCGGTCCAACGTCGTCAGTTCGCGGCGCACCTCGGGCGCGAGCTGCCTGGCCTCGATCTCGGCAGGGATCGGCGGTGCGCCGCTGCCGGATTGCTCGTCGTGCTGGGGCTGCGCGGGGCGAGCCCGCTGCGGACCGGAATGCCGCGGCGCCGGGCGCTGATCGCGACGGGGCCCCGGCCGGCCGCCGTCGGACCCGCGGTGCGGTCTGCGGTCGCTGCGGCCGCCCTGGTTGTCGTTGGGCACGAGGAAAAGGATACGGGCTCGGCGGATGGGCTCACAATTGATGAATTGCGTGGCGCGATGGGTGACGGTGAATTGCGTGGCGTGATTGGCGACGGTGAATTGCGTGGCGTGATTGGTGACGGTGAATTGCGTGGCGTGATTGTTGTCGATGAATTGGTGAGCGGGGATTTCATCGCCGAGGAATTGTGGTGGGGTGGGAATGGCGGTAGCGGGCTGCCCGTGTGTGGTGCCGCCGGTGTTTGTGGTGTGGAAATGGCCGGTGCCCCCCAACTGTGTTGGGGGGCACCGGTTTTAAGGTGTGTTCGGCGGTGTCCTACTTTTCCACCCGGGTGGGTAGTATCATCGGCGCTGGCAGGCTTAGCTTCCGGGTTCGGGATGGGTCCGGGCGTTTCCCTGCCGCTATGGACCGCCGTAACTGTATTCACTCGTTTCTGAGTGCCCCCCATCTCTGGTGTGGGGGGAGGTGTGTGGGCCCCTGTGTTTTGGTGGTGGGGTGTGGTCGTTGTTGTTTGACCGTGGTGTGGTTGCGAGGTTTTGGGGTTGTTGTAAGTTTTCGGCCGGTTAGTGCCAGTTCCCTGCGCCTATTGCTAGGTGTGTAGGTCTGGTCTATCGATCCCGTGGTCTGCGGGGGGCCTTATCCCTCTAAAAGGGTGAGAAGCCTGGTCTTGGAGGGGGTTTCCCGCTTAGATGCTTTCAGCGGTTATCCTGTCCGAACGTGGCTATCCAGCGGTGCCCCTGGTGGGACAACTGGTGTACCAGAGGTTCGTCCGTCCCGGTCCTCTCGTACTAGGGACAGGTTTCCTCAAGCTTCTGACGCGCGCGGCGGATAGAGACCGAACTGTCTCACGACGTTCTAAACCCAGCTCGCGTGCCGCTTTAATGGGCGAACAGCCCAACCCTTGGGACCTGCTCCAGCCCCAGGATGCGACGAGCCGACATCGAGGTGCCAAACCATCCCGTCGATATGGACTCTTGGGGAAGATCAGCCTGTTATCCCCGGGGTACCTTTTATCCGTTGAGCGACACCCCTTCCACTCGGGGGTGCCGGATCACTAGTCCCGACTTTCGTCCCTGCTTGACATGTCCGTCTCGCAGTCAAGCTCCCTTGTGCACTTACACTCAACACCTGATTGCCGTCCAGGTTGAGGGAACCTTTGGGCGCCTCCGTTACATTTTAGGAGGCAACCGCCCCAGTTAAACTACCCACCAGGCACTGTCCCTGAACCGGTTTCACGGTCCGAGGTTAGAGGCCCAATACGACCAGAGTGGTATTTCAACAACGACTCCACAACCACTGGCGTGGCTGCTTCACAGTCTCCCACCTATCCTACACAAACCGTATCGAGCACCAATACCAAGTTGTAGTGAAGGTCCCGGGGTCTTTTCGTCCTGCCGCGCGTAACGAGCATCTTTACTCGTAATGCAATTTCGCCGAGTCTATGGTTGAGACAGCTGAGAAGTCGTTACGCCATTCGTGCAGGTCGGAACTTACCCGACAAGGAATTTCGCTACCTTAGGATGGTTATAGTTACCACCGCCGTTTACTGGGGCTTAAATTCTCCGCTTCACCCCAAGGGGTTAACGGGTCCTCTTAACCTTCCAGCACCGGGCAGGCGTCAGTCCGTATACCTCGTCTTGCGACTTCGCACGGACCTGTGTTTTAGTAAACAGTCGCTTCTCACTGGTTTGTGCCACCCACTTGTGCTTGGGCCGCAAGGGCTTACACACCATGTGGGTCCCCCTTCTCCCGAAGTTACGGGGGCATTTTGCCGAGTTCCTTAACCATAGTTCACTCGTACGCCTTGGTATTCTCTACCTGACCACCTGTGTTGGTTTGGGGTACGGGCCGTGTGTGCGCTCGCTAGAGGCTTTTCTCGACAGCATAGGATCACCGAATTCGCCTCACTCGGCTATGCATCACCTCTCAGGATATATGAGACACGGATTTGCCTATGTCTCTCCCTACCGGTTTGCCCCAGTATTACCACTGACTGGTACGGCTACCTTCCTGCGTCACCCCATCGCTTGACTACTACCCGTCCGGGTCCCGCGCAGCCGGCGAACCCCGCACCCCGAAGGGATTGGTGATCCACCATTTGGGCGGTTAGCAGAACGGATTCATCAGGGACGCTCACACACGGGTACGGGAATATCAACCCGTTGTCCATCGACTACGCCTGTCGGCCTCGCCTTAGGTCCCGACTCACCCTGGGCGGACTGGCCTGGCCCAGGAACCCTTGGTCTTTCGGCGGGCAAGGTTCTCACTTGCCTCATCGCTACTCATGCCTGCATTCTCACTCCCACACCCTCCACAACTAGCTCACGCTGCTGCTTCACCGGATGCAGGACGCTCCCTACCCAGCGCCACAAAGGACGCTGCCGCGGCTTCGGCGGTGTGCTTGAGCCCCGCTACATTATCGGCGCACAATCACTTGACCAGTGAGCTATTACGCACTCTTTCAAGGGTGGCTGCTTCTAAGCCAACCTCCTGGTTGTCTTCGCGACTGCACATCCTTTTCCACTTAGCACACGCTTAGGGCCTTAGCCGGCGATCTGGGCTGTTTCCCTCTCGACGCACGGAGCTTATCCCCCGCCGTCTCACTGCCGCATTACACCGTGTCGGCATTCGGAGTTTGGCTGACGTCAGTAACCTTGTGAGGCCCATCGGCCATCCAGTAGCTCTACCTCCAACACGAACACTGCGACGCTGCACCTAAATGCATTTCGGGGAGAACCAGCTATCACGGAGTTTGATTGGCCTTTCACCCCTACCCACAGCTCATCCCCTCAGTCTTCAACCTAAGTGGGTTCGGGCCTCCACGCGGTCTTACCCGCGCTTCACCCTGGCCATGGGTAGATCACTCCGCTTCGGGTCCAGAACACACCACTACACCACACACTGTTGTGTGGATACGCCCTATTCAGACTCGCTTTCGCTACGGCTACCCCACCCGGGTTAACCTCGCGACATGTCCCTGACTCGCAGGCTCATTCTTCAAAAGGCACGCCATCACCCCACGCAAAGCGAGGGCTCTGACGGATTGTAAGCGCACGGTTTCAGGTACTCTTTCACTCCCCTCCCGGGGTACTTTTCACCATTCCCTCACGGTACTAATCCGCTATCGGTCACTGAGAAGTATTCAGGCTTACCGGGTGGTCCCGGCAGATTCACAGCAGATTCCACGGGCCCGCTGCTACTCGGGGAACATTCCACAGGAGCTGACAGATTTTCGCTTACGGGGCTCTCACCCACTACGGCAGACCATCCCAGGCCACTTCAACTAACCCATCAGTTTCTGACTCCTGCCCTCATCGGCGGATGAGAGAAGAAACGCCCCACAACACCGCACACACAACCCCCGCCGGGTATCACATGCACACGGTTTAGCCATCCTCCGCGTTCGCTCGCCACTACTAACGGAATCACTATTTGTTTTCTCTTCCTACGGGTACTGAGATGTTTCACTTCCCCGCGTCCCCCCCCGACACCTATGTATTCAGTGCCGGGTGACACGACATCACTCGTGCCGGGTTTCCCCATTCGGACATCCTCGGATCCACGCTCGGTTGACAGCTCCCCGAGGCATAACGCAGCCTCCCACGTCCTTCATCGGCTCCCAGTGCCAAGGCATCCACCATGCGCCCTTAAACACTTACAACACAAAACCAAAAAATGAGTCACCCACACACACCCCACCCCGAAAGGCAGACCTGCATGCGGGTATCAGAAAAATTTGCATTACATGAAACGACAACCCACACAAAGAAACCACCCCCCACACAGGGAGGCACCCCTTCACGCAAGCCACCATCTCGATGCTCGCAACCACTATCCACAAATCAAACACCACACCCCACCACCAAAGCGGGGCAACAACAAGAACCCCCAACCCCCAGAACAAACTCCAGGAAGCCAAGAGCCGGCACCTGCCACCAACGCAGCAGACCCGCGGGCTTGTTGTCTCAAAGCCCAATAGTGTGTCCGGCAGTTTCTCGAAGCAGCGTTTCCCACACCACTTCTCACTGTTTGTTGTGCACCAAACCCCGCCCACTACAGGCAAAGGGTTCCTCACGGCATCAGGTGTGACCCACTGCCACACCCTATTTCGTGGTGCTCCTTAGAAAGGAGGTGATCCAGCCGCACCTTCCGGTACGGCTACCTTGTTACGACTTCGTCCCAATCGCCGATCCCACCTTCGACGGCTCCCTCCCCAAGGGTTAGGCCACCGGCTTCGGGTGTTACCGACTTTCATGACGTGACGGGCGGTGTGTACAAGGCCCGGGAACGTATTCACCGCAGCGTTGCTGATCTGCGATTACTAGCGACTCCGACTTCACGGGGTCGAGTTGCAGACCCCGATCCGAACTGAGACCGGCTTTGAAAGGATTCGCTCCACCTCACGGCATCGCAGCCCTTTGTACCGGCCATTGTAGCATGTGTGAAGCCCTGGACATAAGGGGCATGATGACTTGACGTCATCCCCACCTTCCTCCGAGTTGACCCCGGCAGTCTCTCACGAGTCCCCACCATAACGTGCTGGCAACATGAGACAAGGGTTGCGCTCGTTGCGGGACTTAACCCAACATCTCACGACACGAGCTGACGACAGCCATGCACCACCTGCACACAGGCCACAAGGGAAACCACATCTCTGCAGTCGTCCTGTGCATGTCAAACCCAGGTAAGGTTCTTCGCGTTGCATCGAATTAATCCACATGCTCCGCCGCTTGTGCGGGCCCCCGTCAATTCCTTTGAGTTTTAGCCTTGCGGCCGTACTCCCCAGGCGGGGTACTTAATGCGTTAGCTACGGCACGGATCCCAAGGAAGGAAACCCACACCTAGTACCCACCGTTTACGGCGTGGACTACCAGGGTATCTAATCCTGTTCGCTCCCCACGCTTTCGCTCCTCAGCGTCAGTTACTGCCCAGAGACCCGCCTTCGCCACCGGTGTTCCTCCTGATATCTGCGCATTCCACCGCTACACCAGGAATTCCAGTCTCCCCTGCAGTACTCCAGTCTGCCCGTATCGCCCGCACGCCCACAGTTAAGCTGTGAGTTTTCACGAACAACGCGACAAACCACCTACGAGCTCTTTACGCCCAGTAATTCCGGACAACGCTCGCACCCTACGTATTACCGCGGCTGCTGGCACGTAGTTGGCCGGTGCTTCTTCTCCAGGTACCGTCACTTGCGCTTCGTCCCTGGCGAAAGAGGTTTACAACCCGAAGGCCGTCATCCCTCACGCGGCGTCGCTGCATCAGGCTTGCGCCCATTGTGCAATATTCCCCACTGCTGCCTCCCGTAGGAGTCTGGGCCGTATCTCAGTCCCAGTGTGGCCGGACACCCTCTCAGGCCGGCTACCCGTCGTCGCCTTGGTAGGCCATCACCCCACCAACAAGCTGATAGGCCGCGGGCCCATCCCACACCGCAAAAGCTTTCCACCCCAGACCATGCAGTCCGGAGTCCTATTCGGTATTAGACCCAGTTTCCCAGGCTTATCCCAAAGTGCAGGGCAGATCACCCACGTGTTACTCACCCGTTCGCCACTCGAGCACCCCCGAAGGGGCCTTTCCGTTCGACTTGCATGTGTTAAGCACGCCGCCAGCGTTCGTCCTGAGCCAGGATCAAACTCTCCAAACAAAAACCCCCGGACAAACCGGGCAGAATCCGAATCAGAAAAATCTGACCAAGCAACCAGAAAAATCTGGCATCAAAAAAACATCCACCCCTAAACGGGAAAAAGAGGTGAACAAAAACAACAAACAAAAACCACCAAACACACTATTGAGTTCTCAAACAACACACCCACCTGACCGCGCAAGAAGGCCGCGGCGAAAAGCCGCGATCTCTCGTGCGGGCAGATGAGAACTTCCACCGAAGTGGTCGTCCTCCTGGGAGTCGGCCGCGCTCTCCGGGTTTTGGCCCGTGTCGCGGCGACTCCGATAAGTTACGTCAGGGCTAACGCCGAGTCAAATCGCCTGCTAGGGCGTGTCTTTCGACCCCGAAACCCAGCGTCTGCCCAGACCTCGAGCCGACGGGATCGCCCTAAGGGGCGCTCCGGCGTTCACTACGAAAGTGCTCAACGCACACCCGCCACGCTTTGTTCCCGGCCGCTGCACCGAACGCTGACCAGCGCGAACCGCGGTCATCCTCGCTCGACGCGCAGCACGCCGGCGATGTTGCGCTTGCCCCGCCGCAGCACCAGCCACTTGCCGAACAGGAAGTCCGAGGGATCCGGCACCCAGTCGTCTGTGGTGATCTTCACGTTGTTCACCGAGACGCCACCCTCGGCGATCGTGCGCCGAGCCGCGCCCTTGCTTGCCGACAGACCACTGGCGACCAGAAGATCGGTGATGCCGTCGGGCCCGCCCGGGACCAATTGCGCCACCTCGTTGTTGCCCGCTTCGCGTAGCGCTGCGGCCAACGTGTCCTCATCCATGTCGGTGAGCTCACCACGACCGAACAACGCCTGGCTGGCGTGCTCGACCGAGGCCGTGGCCTGCGGACCGTGCACCAGGTTGGTGAGCTCACGAGCCAGTCGACGCTGGGCGGCGCGTTCATGCGGCCGCTCGGCGGTCGCATGCTCCAGTTCGGCCAGCTCGTCGGCGCTCAGAAAGGTGAACCACCGCAGATAGGCGATGACGTCGGCGTCGGCGGTGTTCACGAAGTACTGGTACCAGGCATACGGGCTCGTCATCGTCGGGTCCAGCCACAGGCTGCCGCCGCCGGTGGACTTGCCGAACTTCTTGCCCTCGGAGTCGGTCACCAATGGCGTGGTCAGCGCATGCACGCCGGCCCCGGCCATCTGCCGGACCAGCCGGACGCCCGCGATGATGTTGCCCCACTGATCCGAGCCGCCGATCTGCAGCGTGCAGCCGTAGCGTCGATGGAGTTCGACGAAGTCGTTGGCCTGCAACAGCATGTAACTGAACTCGGTGTAGGAGATGCCCTCCCCCTCGAGCCGGCGCCGCACCGTATCGCGGTCGAGCATGACGTTGACCGAGAAGTGCTTGCCGATGTCGCGCAGGAACTCGATCGCCGACAACTCACCCGTCCAGGACAGGTTGTCGGCGACCAGGGCGCCGCTCGGCGAATCGTCGAACTCCACGAAACGTTCCAGCTGTCCCCGGATGCGGTCGGCCCATTCGGCGACGATGTCGGCGGTCTGCAGTGTGCGCTCGCCCACATCGCGCGGATCGCCGATCATCCCGGTCGCTCCCCCGGCCAGCACGATGGGCCGGTGCCCGGCAGCCTGGAAGCGGCGCAGCGTCAGCAGCGGGATGAGATGCCCGGCGTGCAGGCTCGGCGCCGTCGGGTCGAACCCGGAGTACACCGTCAGCGGCCCGCCGGCCATGGCTTCGGCAAGGGCGGCGCGATCGGTGGACTGAGCGATCAGACCACGCCATTCCAGTTCGTCAAGGATGTCGCTACCCACGCCGTCGATCTTTCCGTACTAGTCGCTGGCCCCGGGAGCCGGTGCCCGTGGACTGCGGCGGTAGGCCGACACCTCGGGGTATCCGTCCAACCACAGCCGCCAGGGCCGGTCGGCGGCCTTGCTCACCCCGACCCTCGGTCCGGCGGCACCTTTCCGCGGCCGACGTGGCGAGATGCGGATCGGCGCCTGCGGATCGAAGAGGTCGACACCGTTGTCGTCCATGGTGATTCCCAGCGCCGAACAGAGATTGCCCGGACCGCGGGCCAGGCCTGCTTCCCGGACCTGGGGTCTCCGCCGGGCCCAGGCGACGTCGAGGCCGTCGCGGATGACTGCGGCGCGAAGCAGCACCGCACCGGCCACCCCGTCGGTCGCGCACACGACATTGGCGCAGACGTGGATTCCATGACTGCGGTAGGTGTACAGGCGCCCGGGCGGCCCGAACATCACCGCGTTACGCACGCCGGGACCCCGAAACGAATGCGACGCCGCATCGGGCCAGGGGCCGTCGGCCGGCCCGCCGTAGGCTTCCACCTCGACGACTTCCGCGCTCACCGATCGGCCCACCAGGACCGCTCCGAGCAGCGAACGCGCGGCGAGCACCGGATCGGCCGCCAGCCGTCCGGCGGTGGCCTCACCGGTCGAGGACATCGGCAAGCGCCTCGGCGACCACGCGGTAGGCGACATCCTCCTCGGGATGTACGCCGGGAAAGAAGTAGAAGCCGTGCGGCATGCCCTCGGGGAAGTAGTCGACGGTCCGGCCTCCGGCGTCGCGGATCCGGCAGGCGAACGCACGGGCCGAATCGACGATCGGATCGTGGGTGCCGGCGACCACGACGGCCAACGGATAGTCGGCGAGATCGCCTTCGATAGGGCTGACCCACGGATGGTCCCATGCGGTGGTGCCGACATAGGCGCCGCGAATGAAGCCGGCGAATGCCATGTCGTAGACGATGCCTCGCGGCGCCAATTCGCGGAACGACGGCCAGCGCTCGAACTGGAAGTCCGCGAAAGCGCCCAGCATGACGGTGGCATCAGGAACCCGCATCCCCTCGGCGCGGGCGCGCAACGGAAGGGCGGCGGCGAAGTTCGACCCGGCCGAGTCCCCGGCGACGACGAGGCGGGCGGTGTCGCCGCCCAACAAGGCCCCGTGCTCGACGACCCAGGTGTAGATGTCGAAGGCGTCGTCGAAGGGCACCGGAAACGCGAACTCCGGGGCGGACCGGTAATTGGCGGACACCACCACGGCGTTGTTCGTGAACGCGAGCTTGCGGGCCACGAAGTCGCAGTCCTCGGACGAGCCGACGGTGAAGCCGCCGCCGTGGAAATAGACGATGACCGGCGGCGCGGCCTCGGCCGGCGACGAGGGGCGGTAGAGCTGGCATCGCGCGACGCCGTCGCGCACCGGCAGGTAGACCTGATCGACCGCCACGTCGGGAACCGCTTGGGCGCCGCTGGGCGGCACCAGCGCCGGATCCGGCTGATGGCCGTCGCCGATGTAGCCCGTGCGCACCGGTGCGATCATCAGGTCGCGCAGCGCTACGGGCTGCCGGTTGTTGGCGATGACGCGGTACATCGGCATCGCCGGGTCGTCGGCGGCGATGTAGCTCAACCCGTCGATCGTCACCGGGGCGGTGACGTCGACCTTGCCGGCAGGGATGCACCGCAGCGAATCGAGTGTCACCGCGGACATCCTACGGAGGTCTTGACAGGGCCTATGGCACCGGATCAGAATTCATCGCATGATGACTTCATCAGACGGTGAATTGTCAGTCCGCTCATCGCCAGCGATCGACGTCGACCGACTCCGGGTGCTGCGGGGCGGTCACGTGGCACTCGACGACGTCACCGTCGCGGTGTCCCGCGGGACCATCACCGGCCTTCTCGGCCCGTCGGGGTGCGGCAAGACCACCCTGATGCGCAGCGTCGTGGGGACCCAGATCGTCACGGCCGGCACGGTCACTGTGCTGGGAAAGCCGGCAGGATCGGCCGAGCTGCGCCAACGAGTCGGCTACGTCAGCCAGGATCCGACCATCTATCCGGACCTGCGCGTGGTGGACAACGTGCGCTACTTCGCCGCTCTCTACGGTTCCGAGGCCGAAGAGGTCGACCGGGCGATCGACTCGGTCGGACTGGACAGCCACCGAAAGGCGCTGGCGGCGAACCTGTCCGGTGGTCAGCGCACCAGGGTGTCACTGGCCTGCGCGCTGGTGGGCCGCCCCGATCTGCTGGTGCTCGACGAACCGACCGTCGGCCTGGACCCCGTCCTGCGCGCCGATCTGTGGGACCGCTTCACCGAGTTGGCCCGCGGCGGCACCACGCTGCTGGTCTCCAGCCACGTCATGGACGAAGCCGACCACTGCGCTGACCTGCTGTTGATGCGCGACGGTCGAATACTCGCCCACACCACGCCAACCCGATTGCGAAAGGACACCGGATGTCAGTCCCTGGAGGAAGCGTTTCTGACCGTCATCCGGCGCGGCACCGCAGCAGAGGCGGCGCCCACCCGCTGAGTCCGCGCGCATTTGCGGCGACCACGGCCCGCATTCTGCGCCAGCTGGCCGGCGACCACCGCAGCGTCGCGATGATCCTGCTGGTACCGAGCGTGATCATCGCGCTGATGTACTTCATGTTCACCGACGTACCAGTACGTCCCGGCGCCCCGTCACCGTTCAACAACGCCTGCCTGATCATGCTCGGCGTGTTCCCGCTGATCGTCATGTTCCTCATCACCTCGATCACGATGCAGCGCGAGCGGGTCTCCGGAACACTCGAGCGGATCCTGACCACCCCGCTGCGCCGACTCGATCTGCTGGCCGCCTACGGCACCGCCTTCTCGCTCGCCGCGGCCGCACAGGCCACGCTGGCCTGCCTGGTGTCGTTCTGGTTGCTCGGCCTGGACACCGCGGGCAGCCCGGTGTGGGTGTTCACCATCGCGATCATCAACGCCGTTCTCGGAGTGGGCCTCGGCCTGCTGTGCAGTGCATTCGCACGCACCGAATTCCAGGCGGTCCAATTCATGCCGCTGGTGATCGCCCCGCAGTTGCTGTTGTGCGGGATCATCGTTCCGCGTTCACAACTCCCCGATTGGCTGCAGTGGATCAGCAATGCCCTACCCGCCCGCTACGCTCTTGAGGCACTGCAGGAAGTCGGTGCGCACCCGGAGCTGACGTCGATCGCCGTTCGTGACATCGCGGTCGTCGTCGGATTCGCAGTGGCGGCGCTGGCCCTGGCAGCTGCGACCCTACGGCGAAGGACACCCTAGACAGATTGACCACCCACCAGGACCGCAAGCGACCCGGCCGGCCGCCGGGCGCCTCGGACACCCGAGATCGCATCTTGTCCAGCGCTCGTGAGTTGTTCGCGCGCAACGGGATCGACAAGACATCGATCCGCGCCATCGCCACCGACGCGGGCGTGGATCCGGCCCTGGTGCACCACTACTTCGGCACCAAGACTCAGCTGTTCGCCGCGGCGATCAAGATTCCCATCGATCCGATGAGCATCATCGGCCCGCTCCGCGAAGTGCCAGTCGACGAGATCGGCTATGTGCTGCCGTCGCTGCTGCTGCCACTGTGGGATTCGGAGCTGGGCAAGGGGTTCATCGCCACGCTGCGCTCGGTGCTCGGTGGCAGCAACGTCGCCGAACTGTCGATGTTCCGCTCGTTCCTGCAGGACGTCATCACCGCCGAGGTGGGCAGCCGGGTCGACGATCCACCGGGCACCGGCCGGGTACGCGTCCAGTTCGTGGCGTCGCAACTGATCGGGGTGGTGATGGCGCGCTACATCCTCGAACTGGAGCCGTTCCGATCCTTGCCGGTCACCGAGGTCGTGGAGACGATTGCGCCGAATCTGCAGCGCTACCTGACCGGTGAGCTGCCCGAACTCAGCTAGGACTGTCCTGCCGCGGCGACCAACCGCCGGTGCTCGTCGTCGTCGACGGCGATCGCCTCGTCGACCAACAGGACCGGAATCCCGTCGTCGATGCGATATTTGCGGTGCAGCCGCGGGTTGTACAACGCACCGTCGACCAGCAACAGAGGACCGCGGTCCTCGGGGCACACCAGGATGGCCAGTAAGTCCGGATCCAGCACCATCGGCTCAGCGACCGGGCATCGGGAAGATCGTGTCACTGTCCTGCTGCATCGGGTTGCCCGGCTGCCATGCGGGACCGTTCGGGATTCCCGGGGTCGCCACCGGAGGGGCGCCACCGCCGGACGGCACCTGGTTCTGCGAGCGCATCATCTGCTTGCGCTGGTAGGTCAGCGTCTCCTCCAGCGCCTGGATCAGCGGGACCTGGTTGGGTCGCTTCTCCAGAGCCGCGGACAACGCCACGGCGTTGCCGCGGGAGGGCCGGATACCCCGCATCCGCAGCGTCATGACCTGCTCGATCAGCTTGGACACCTGACCGCCGCCCTTACCGGTCTGGTACTCCTGCGAGATCATCATCAGCACCTGATCCGGCGAGATCGGCGCCTGAGTCTGCTCGGTCGACGAGGACGAGTCAGCCGGCTGGGCCAGCGCCGTGGGCGCAGCCACGGCCAGGCCGCCGACCAGCGCGGATGCGGCCAGCGCGGCCACCGCGGCGCGGCGCCAAGGTTGTGGTGACATCAATCCTCCTCGTGGACAGCACGCCCGACCACACGACCCGACATCGTCTCCAGGGACCCTAACAGTGTGGCCCTCGACGGGCATCACTGCGCGCTCTCGACGATCTCGCTCCGCACAGCCACGGTCAACCGCTTGTACCGATCACTATCGGGGTCCAGGTACCAGGCGTTACGCGAGGGTTTGGGGACGCCCTGCCGCTGCAGCGGCCCGGCCAGCGGGCGATATGTGGCGGTCAGAGTCATGTCGGCGACCACGTGGACGATATCCGGCGGGCAGCCCACGGCGAGATCGGCCAGCGCCTCGGACAGGTCGGCGGACGGGATGGTTCCCCCCGGCCGCAGCGCCAGGGCGGTGACCGCAAGACATCCGTCGCCGTGCGGCACGCCGTAGGTGACCGCCATGTCCACCGCACCCAGCCTGCCGACGGCGTCGTTGACGGTGCCGGCGAACACCGGTCCGCGTTCGGTGTGCACGACCGCGGCCCGGTTGTCCACCAGCCAGTAGTCGCCGTCCTCGTCCCGGCGGAACAGGTACTCTGTGGACACCCAGGTGTCGGCGGGGGCGAACACACCGCGCTTGACCGAGGCCAACGGGTCGACCGGGCCGCGCGGCCGGGCCAGCAGCACACCGACCTCGTTCGCCTCGGCCCGGCGGACGAATCCGCGCTCGTCTTCGAGGATCAGATTGTCTTCCGCGTCGTAGGCCGCCAGGGCGATGTCCCCGCCTCCGGGCAGGGGCCTGCCCTTGCTGCCGACCTTGGCGCCGGCGACATTGGCGAGCACCGCCTGCCCGTCGGTGGTGGCGAAGAACTCGACGACATTGGCCGGCGCGAACACGTCGACGACACGCCGCCACAACCCGGACGGCATCCCGGAACCGATGAACACCCGCACCGGATGGTTACCGGTGAGCGAGAACCCCGGGTCGTCGATCACGTCGCGCAACATCGCCCAGGTGTAGGACACCACGGTGACGCCGTACTGCCGGATCTCCTGCAGGAAGCGGTCGGGGCGAACCTCGCGCGACAGCGCGATGCGGGCACCGCCGACGACTGCCCCGCCGAGACTGACCAGCAGCCCCGACTGATGGTGCAGCGGGGTGAGGCAGTACACCGTGTCGCTGCGGGACAGGTTGGCCGCCGAGGCGGTGCCGAACGCCGACAGCGCCCACCGGTAGTTCGTGATCTGGCGCGCGACGAGCTCACCGCTGATGCTGCTGAACGCGATGAAGGCGAGGTCCCGCGCCAGCCCCGGGTTGGGCCGGTACCAGCCGGGCAGCTCGACGACGTCGGGATCGATCTTCTCCATGTCCACGACCTCGGCGACGCCGTCGAAGTCCTCGAGGTGAAGATCCCGGGACTCACCACCGCCGAGCACCAGGATCCGCGATTCCAGTTCCCGGGCCGCGGCCAGGTTGCCGGGATCGGTGATGATCTCGGTCACCCCACCCAGTCGTGCCGCCGTCGCAAGGTCGGCATCAGGCGGCATCAGCACCGCGACAGCGCCCAGCCGCGACAGCGCGGCGATGGCGACCAGCGCGCTGGGCCGCGTTTCCATCAGCACGCCGACGCGCGCACCCTGACGCACTCCCACCTCGATGAGGCCGCGCACCACGTTGTTGATGCGGCGGTCCACCGCCTCGTAGGTGTGCACCCGTCCGTCGAAGAGCAGGGCCTCACCCTTCGGGGCCTCGTGCGCCTGCTCAGTCATGATGCGGCCCAGAGAAATCCGGGTGTGGTCGTTGACCTGTCCCAGGCGGGCCAGCCGCGGCAGCGTGCGGGCGGTCTCCACCGCCAGCGTGCGCGCGGACTTGTTCGCCGCGACCAGTGCGTCGGCCGCCGACCGGGCCAGGCTGAACGCCATCTCGGTGGCCGCCGCCCCGCCGTGGGCCAGGCGGGACGCCAGCGTCACCCCGCTCTCGCTGGGTTCGGATGCCTGCAGGGCCATCGGGCTGACCCCCTCGGGCATCGGGCCACCCTCGTCGAGCCAGCGCACCCAGGCAGCCACTGCCGGCCACGTCTGCGAGGCCGCCTTGGACCCCACAACGAGCCCGAAATGACCGGCGCGGATGAGGAATTCGTATACATCAGCGTCGGGGGCGGCACGTTTGATGCCGCGCACCGCGGCCGGCTGACCGATGTCGTCGACCTCACCGATGACGGCCAGCACCGGACAGCTGATGTCCGACAGCGTCACGAGGTCACCGTGGATGGAGAAACCCCCGGTCATCATCCGGTTGTGGGCGATGAACTGTTTCAGCAGTTCGGAGATTGCCGGGCCCGACCACGCGATCCACCCCTCGGAGGCCAGGAAGCGCCGCTGCTGTTCGCGCGGTAGCAATGCCTCGCGGTCATGCAGTTGGCGCAGGAACTCCAGCCGCGACTGGGCGGTCTTGATCGGGTCGAGCATCTGGAATCCGGTGCGGGCCAACCACCCCGGGATGTCGATGCGGCTGAACACGTGATCTGCCATGAAATCGGCCGCCGCGGGGGCCAGGCTCGCGGGCAGGTTCATCGGCAGTGCGGCCAGCGTGTCGACCGGTGATCCGAAGCCGATGATGCTGGCCAGGTCCTTGGCGCGCCGGTAGGCCGCGGTCTGATAGGCGAACATGCCGCCCTGCGAATAGCCGGCGAGGTGCACATCGCGGCCGGTCACGGTCTTGATGGTGTCGACGGCGTCGCTGAGCGCCACCACGTGATCGGCGAGGTTGCGTTGCATCCCGCCCTCGATCTTGTCCGGCGAGCCGAAGTCGATGACCCACGGATCGACACCGGCGCGGTGCAGGATGCCGACCGCACCGTCCTCGCGGGTGACGTCCCACATGTCGGCCGACATCATCATCGGATGCACCATCAGCACGGGCGGTCCGGCCGGTTTTGCGCCGGGGCGGGCGTCGGGCGGAAAGTAGCGCCGCAGCCGGTACATCGGCACGCTTTCGACGATCTGGAACGGCGACGGCACCGCACCGGTCTCCAAACCGCCGTACCTGAGCACCTCCAGGCCGTTCTGCGCGGTGGCGACCAGCCGCCCGACGGGGCGGGTGATCGCCGAGAGGTCCACCACCGGCACTCCCCTCTCTGAACGCGTCCGCGTGTTGCGGTCCCCCGGTACTGCAGTCGTCATCATGGCACAGCGGCCACCTATCATCGGCGGCTGATGGCAAACCTGGTCAACCTCGAACGGGCCACGATCGGCTTCGGTACCCGCACGTTGCTCGATGCGGTCAGCCTGGGCGTGGAGGAAGGCGACGCGATCGGCGTCGTGGGCCGCAACGGTGACGGCAAGACCACGTTGCTGCGCATTCTGACCGGTGCCGAGCAGCCCGACTCCGGCCGCGTCACCCACACCTCCGGCCTGTCTGTCGGTTATCTACGTCAGGCCGACGACTTCGCCCGCGGCACCACCGTGCGCGGTGTGATCACCGGTGGCCGACCGGACCACATCTGGGCCGCCGAACCCGCCACCCGGGCCGTCGTCGAGAACCTGCTGTCCGGGGTGGATCTGGACGCCGAGGTGTCGGCGCTGTCGGGCGGCGAACGCCGCAGGGTCGCGCTGGCCGAGGTGCTGCTCGCCGGCCACGACATCCTGGTGCTCGACGAACCCACCAACCATCTCGACGTCGAGGTGATCGGGTGGTTGGCCGACCACCTGTCCTCGCGCCCGGCGCGGGCGCTGGTGGTGGTCAGCCACGACCGCTGGTTTCTCGACGCGGTGTGCACCAGCACCTGGGAGGTCCACGACGGTGTCGTCGACGCCTACGACGGCGGTTATGCCGCCTACGTGCTGGCGCGCGCCGAGCGCATGAGGCTGGCCGCCGGCGCCGAAGCGCGCCGCCAGAATCTGATGCGCAAGGAGTTGGCATGGCTGCGGCGCGGACCGCCCGCGCGCACCTCCAAACCGAAGTTCCGCATCCAGGCGGCCAACGAGCTGATCGCCGATGAGCCACCGCCGCGTGATTCGCTGGTACTGCAACGATTCGCCACGACGAGGTTGGGCAAAGACGTCTTCGATCTGCACCGGGTTCGGCTCGAGGTCGGTGAGCCGCCACGGGTGCTGCTCGACGGCGTGGACTGGTCGATCGGGCCGGGCGCGCGGATCGGGCTGGTCGGCGTGAACGGTTCGGGCAAGACGTCGGTGCTGCGGCTGCTCGCCGGCGAGCTGGCGCCGACGGCGGGCACCGTCAAGCGGGGCCTCACGCTGCGGATCGGTTACCTCAGCCAGGCTCTCAAGGAATTGGACGGCTCGCGGCGGGTGATCGATGCCGTGGAGGACCGGCGTCGGGTCACCGAGTTGGCCGGGGGTCGTGAGATCACCGCGGACACGCTGCTCAAGGATTTCGGCTTCGTCGGCGACAAGCTGACCGCGCGCATCGGCGAGTTGTCCGGCGGTGAACGTCGACGGCTGCAGTTCCTGCGGATGCTGCTCGACGAGCCCAATGTGCTGCTGCTCGACGAGCCGACCAACGACCTCGACATCGACACGCTCACGGTGATCGAGGACTACCTCGACGGATGGCCGGGGACGCTGATCGCGGTCACCCACGACCGCTACTTCCTCGAACGGGTCAGCGACGTCACCTACGCGCTGACCGGTGGCGGCCGCTGCGAATTACTGCCCGGCGGCATCGAGCAGTATCTGGCCGAACGCACGTCGGCGGCGCGGGAACCGTCGCGAAGCCAGCCCGGCCGAGCCGAACCGGCCGGCGGTGAGACCGCTGCGGCGCGCGAGCGTCGCACCGGCAAGGAGATGACGCGCATCGAGAACCAGCTCGGCAAGGTCGACGACCGCATCGCCGCGCTGCACGAGGCGATGGCCGAGGCCGCTGCCGACCACGTGCGCGCCGCGGAGCTCAACGGTGAGCTCGCCGAGTTGCTCGAACGCAAGCAGGCCCTCGAGGAGAGCTGGCTGGAGCTGGCCGACGAGACCGGCTAGACGATTCGGCTGCCGGCGTTCGACTCACGGTGCAGCCGCAACCGCAACCGGTCGGCGACGTCACGGACCGCGCTGAGTTGTCGCGCGACCTGGATCGGGGCGGTGCCGCCGCGCGCGTCGCGCGAACTCACCGAACCCTCGACGGTGAGGACCTCGCGCACCTGCGGGGTGAGTTCGGCATGGATATCGGCCAATTCGGCATCCTCGAGTTCCTCGAGCCCGACACCGCGGGCCTCGGCCGCACGCACCGCGGCGCCGGCGGCTTCATGCGCCACCCGGAACGGCACCCCCCGGCGGACGAGCCATTCGGCGACGTCAGTGGCCAGCGTGTAACCCAGCGGTGCGAGCTCGGCCATCCGGTCGGTGTCGAAGCGCAAAGTGCCCACCAGGCCGGCCATCGCCGGCAGCAGCATCTCCAGTTGCGCCGCCGAGTCGAAGACCGGCTCCTTGTCCTCCTGCAGGTCACGGTTGTAGGCCAGCGGCTGGGCCTTGAGCGTGGCCAGCAACCCGGTGAGGTTGCCGATCAACCGTCCACTCTTGCCCCGCGCAAGCTCGGCGATGTCGGGATTCTTCTTCTGCGGCATGATCGAGCTGCCCGTCGACCAGGCGTCGTGCAGTGTGACGTAGCCGAATTCGGTGGTGCTCCACAAGATGATGTCCTCGGCGAGCCGGGACAGGTCGACGCCGATCATCGACAGCACGAACGCCGCCTCGGCGGCGAAGTCCCGCGACGCGGTGGCGTCGACGGAATTGTCGGCCGCCGCGGCGAAGCCGAGTTCGTCGGCGATCGCGTCGGGATCGAGCCCCAGGGACGACCCGGCCAGCGCGCCGGACCCGTACGGCGACACCGCGGCCCGTGCGTCGAAGTCGGCGAGTCGGTCGACGTCGCGTAGCAACGGATGGGCGTGTGCCAGCAGGTGGTGGGCCAGCAGAATCGGCTGAGCGGACTGCAGGTGTGTCTTGCCGGGCATGATCGCGGTGGGATGGGCAGCGGCCTGGGTGGCCAACGCCTTGACCACGTCGAGCACACCGTCGGCGACGCGGCGGATCGCGTCACGCAGCCACATCCGAAACAGCGTGGCCACCTGGTCGTTTCGCGAACGACCCGCCCTCAGTCGGCCCCCCAGGTCGGCGCCGACCCGATCGATCAGACCGCGCTCGAGCGCGCCGTGCACGTCTTCGTCACTGACCAGCGGACCGAAGCTGGCGTCGGCGACGTCGGCGGCCAGGCTGTCCAGGCCGGCAAGCAGACCGTCGCGTTGCTCGGTGGTGAGCAGGCCGGCCCGGAACAACACCTGCGCGTGCGCTTTGGACGCGGCGATGTCGTAGGGCGCCAACACCCAATCGAAGTGGGTCGACTTACTCAGTGCGGCAAGGGCGTCCGAGGGGCCGTCGGCGAATCGTCCGCCCCACAGCGAGCCTTCGTTGGTACTCACTTACCGGCCAGGTCCCGGCGCGCCGACAGGCTCGACGACAGCCCGTGGACGTGGACGAAGCCCTTGGCCGCGGACTGGTCGAACGTGTCGCCCTCGTCGTAGGTGGCGAGATTGAAGTCGTACAGCGATTCCGCGCTGCGGCGACCGTTGACCGCGATGTGACCGCCGTGCAGCACCATCCTGATCTCGCCGGTCACATGCTCCTGGGTGTTCGCGACGAACGCCTCCAGCGCGGTCTTCAGCGGCGAGTACCACAGGCCGTCGTAGACCAGCTCTCCCCACTTCTGGTCGGTGTTGCGCTTGAACCGGCCGAGTTCGCGTTCCAGCGTGACGTGTTCGAGTTCGGTGTGCGCGGTGATGAGCACCATCGCGCCGGGCGCCTCGTAGATCTCGCGACTCTTGATGCCGACGAGGCGGTCCTCGACGACGTCCAGGCGCCCGACTCCCTGCGCGCCGGCACGCTGGTTGAGTTGCTCGATGGCCTGCAGCACCGTGACCGGCCGGCCGTCGATGCTGACCGGCACACCCTTTTCGAAACCGACCACGACCTCGTCGGGGGTGCTCCAGTTGATCGTGGGGTCTTCGGTGTAGTCGTAGACGTCCTTGGTCGGGGCGTTCCAGAGGTGCTCGAGGAAGCCGGTTTCCACCGCGCGTCCCCACACGTTCTGGTCGATGGAGAACGGCGAACGCTTGGTGACGTTGATCGGGATCGCGTTCTCCTCGGCGAACGCGATCGCCTTCTCCCGGGTCCAGGCGTAGTCGCGCACCGGGGCCAGCACCTGCAGGTCGGGGGCGAGCGAGGCGAAGCCGACCTCGAAGCGCACCTGGTCGTTGCCCTTGCCGGTGCAACCGTGCGCGACGATGCCGCCGCCGTGCTCGCGGGCCGCGTCGACGAGGTGGCGGACGATCAGCGGCCGGCTCAGCGCCGACACCAGCGGGTAGCGGTCCATGTAGAGCGCGTTGGACTTGATGGCGGGCAGGCAGTACTGCTCGGCGAACTCGTCGCGGGCGTCCACGACGACGGCTTCGACCGCGCCGCAGTCCAGCGCACGCTGGCGAACGACGTCCATGTCCTCGCCGCCCTGCCCGAGGTCGATGGCCACGGCCACCACCTCACGCCCGGTCTCCTTGCCGATCCAGCTGATCGCCACCGAGGTGTCCAGACCGCCGGAATACGCCAGGATGACGCGCTCGGACATAGTTGTTGCTCCTCTTGTTGTTGCTTCAGGCTCGGGACAGGTTTTCGACCGTGGCGGCGAGCTCCACTCCGGTCATCGGTTCACGCGCGACGACCAGGATGGTGTCGTCACCGGCGATGGTGCCGACCACGAACGGCAGGGCCGCGCGGTCGAGGGCGCTGGCGAGATAGTGCGCGGCACCCGGCGGGGTGCGCAACACGGCCAGGTTGCCGCTGGCGTCGGTGGAGACCAGCAGATCCGACAGCAGCCGCGACACTCGTTCGGTGCCGCCGGTGACGCCACGCACCGGGCTGCCGTCCTCGGGCACGATGTAGACACCCGTTCCCCCGTCGGCGCCGCGCAGCTTCACCGCGCCGAGCTCTTCGAGATCACGCGACAACGTGGCTTGCGTCACCTCGATGCCGTCGGCGGCCAGCAGTGCCGCCAGCTCGCTCTGGCTGTGCACCGACTGCGCCGACAGCAGCGCGACGATGCGAGCCTGGCGGCCCGCCCGGGTGGTGGCCTGCGAGGGCGTGGATGTCACGACGTGCTCTTGTCCAGCAGCCACACCAGCAGCGCTTTCTGGGCGTGCAGCCGGTTCTCGGCCTCGTCCCACACCGCGCTGCGCGGACCGTCGAGCACGTCGTCGGTGATCTCGTGTCCGCGGTGTGCGGGAAGGCAGTGCAGGACAACGGCTTCGGAGTCGGCGCGATCGAGCAGGGCCGAGTTGACCTGGAACGGCCGGAACGGGCGGACCCGGTCCAGACCGTCGTTCTCCTGTCCCATCGAGGTCCACGTGTCGGTCACCAGGACGTCGGCGCCGTCGGCGGCGGCCTGCGCGTCGTCGGTCACGGTGACGGTGGCCCCGGTCTGGCGGGCGCGTTCGGCCGCGGCCGCGACGAACATCGGGTGCGGTTCGAAGCCTCGCGGCGCAGCAATGGTGACGTCGATTCCGGCGGTCACCCCGCCGAGCATCAACGAGTGCGCCATGTTGTTGGCGCCGTCACCGAAGTAGCTCAGCCGCAGACCTTTCAGCGCGCCCTTCCATTCCACCAGGGTCTGCAGGTCGGCCAGGACCTGGCACGGGTGGAACTCGTCGGACAGCGCGTTGACGATGGGTACGGTGGAGCCCGACGCCATCGCGGTCAGCCGTTCCTGGGCGAAGGTGCGCCACACGACGGCGTCGACGTAACGCGACAGCACCCGGCCGGTGTCCTCCAGCGTCTCCTCCCGGCCCAACTGGGTGCTACGCCCGTCGACCACGACGGCGTGCCCGCCCAGTTGTGCGATGCCCATCTCGAACG
The DNA here is from genome assembly GCF_010728325.1 of Mycolicibacterium poriferae. The sequence continues at coordinate 3,346,874 of NZ_AP022570.1, read as the reverse complement.
AGAATCGGGTGCGGGTCGAGTTCTTCTCGAAGATCACCGCCACGCCACGCGGGCCCGCCAACGGTGTGTGCCCGAACGGATCGGCCTTGACCTCGGCGGCCAGGGCCAGCACCTCGGCCTGCTCGTCGGGGCTCAGGTCGTCGTCGCGCAGGAAGTGTCGCATCAGGACTGCACCGCCTTGTCCAGCACGGCGGGCAGCGCCGCCAGGAACGAATCGATCTGTGTCTCGGTGATCACCAGCGGGGGCGCCAGCCGCACCACGTCGGGCGCGGCGGCGTTGACCAGGAACCCGGCCTCGCGAGCGGCGGTCTCGACGTGCTTGGCGCTCGGCGCCGTCAGCACCACCCCGCGCAGCAGGCCGCGGCCCCGGACGTGGCCGACCAGCGGATGCCCCAGCGACTCGATGCCGTGGCTGAGCGTCTTGCCCAGCACGTCGGCCCGTTCGATCAGCCGTTCGTCAGCCAGCACCCGCAGAACCGCGAGCGCGGCCGCCGTGCACACCGGGTTGCCGCCGAAGGTGCTGCCGTGCAGCCCCGGCGTGAGCAGCTCAGCCGTCGCCCCGATGGCCAGACACGCCCCGATCGGCAGCCCGCCGCCGAGTCCCTTGGCCAGTGTGACGACGTCAGGGGTGACGCCGTCGTGCTGATGGGCGAAGAACGCGCCGGTGCGCCCGACACCGGTCTGCACCTCGTCGAGAATCAGCAGCGCACCGTGCTCGGCGGTGATGTCGCGGGCGGCGGCCAGGTAGCCGGCCGGCGGTACGACGACGCCGCCCTCCCCCATGATCGGTTCCAGGAACAGCGCCGCGGTGCTGGAATCGACAGCGGCGCGCAGCGCGTCGACGTCGCCGTAGGGCACGAACGTCACGTCGCCCGGCAACGGGGCGAACGGCGCCTGCTTGGACGGCTGACCCGTCAACGCCAGTGAGCCCATCGTGCGGCCGTGGAACGCCCCTTCGGCTGCCACGAGTTTGGTGCGGCCGGTCAGCCGGGTGATCTTGAACGCGACCTCGTTGGCTTCGGTGCCGGAGTTGCAGAAGAACGCCCGCGCGGGCGCCCCGAGCAGGCCGACCAGCGCTTCGGCGAGCGCGACGCCGGGTTCGGTGGCGTAGAGGTTGGAGGTGTGTCCCAGGATGTTCATCTGCCGGTTGACCGCCTCGATCACCGCGGGGTGGCGGTGGCCGAGCACATTGACGGCGATGCCGCCGAGCAGATCGACATAGTCGTTGCCGTCCACGTCGGTGACGACGGCGCCGTCGCCGCTGGCCAGCGCCAACGGCGGGGTGCCGTAGTTGTTCATCATCACCGCCGACCACCGCTGCAGCAGGGGTGTCTGCTCGGTCATGCCCCGCTCACCACCTTGGTGCCCGCACCTTCGTCGGTGAACAGCTCGACGAGCACGCAGTGCGCGACGCGGCCGTCGATGACGTGGGCGCTGGGCACCCCGCCGTGGATCGCCCGCAGGCAGGCTTCGATCTTGGGCACCATGCCCTCCTCGAGGGTCGGAAGCAGTTGGGTCAGCGCGGCCGCGTCGATCTGGCTCACCAGCGATCCGCGGTCCGGCCATCGGGTGTACAGGCCCTCCACGTCGGTGAGCATCAGCAGCTTCTCCGCGCCCAGCGCTTCGGCCAGCGCGGCCGCTGCGGTGTCGGCGTTGATGTTGTAGACCAGACCGTCACCGTCGGGGGCGATCGTCGAGACCACCGGGATGCGGCCGGCGTCGATCAGGTCCAGCACCGCATCGGTGTTGACGTCGGCGACGTCGCCGACCAGTCCGATGTCGGTGGCGATCCCCTCCACCATGACGGTGCGCCGGACCGCGGTGAACAGTCCGGCGTCCTCGCCGGTGATGCCCACCGCGTACGGGCCGTGGGCGTTGATCAGGTTCACCAGTTCCCGGCCCACCTGGCCGAAGAGCACCATGCGTGCGACGTCGAGCACCTCTGGCGTGGTCACCCGGAAGCCGCCTTTGAAGTCGCCGGCGATGCCGAGCTTCTTGAGCATCGCACTGATCTGGGGTCCACCGCCGTGGACGACGACCGGGTGGATGCCGCAGTTGCGCAGGAACACCATGTCGGCGGCGAACGCGGCCTTGAGGGCGTCGTCGGTCATCGCATTGCCGCCGTACTTGACCACGACGATCTTGTCGTGCAGCGCCTTCAGCCACGGCAGCGCCGCGGCCAGTACCTGCGCCTTGTCCGGAGTCTGCAGGGTCATGAGCTGTACGCCGAGTTCTCTTCGACGTAGCCGTGCGACAGGTCGGTGGTGCGGATGGTCGCCGACGCGTCCCCCACGCCGATGTCGACGCTGACCTCGATGTCCTCTCCGGACAGGTCCACCTCGCGTGCGCCAGGTGCGCCGACACCGTCGATACACACCGGAGACCCGTTGAACGACACGGTGATCCGATCCGCATCCAAGGCCACCGGAGCCATTCCGACGGCGGCGAGCACCCGGCCCCAGTTCGGATCGGAACCGAACAGTGCGGTCTTGACGAGGCTGTCGCGGGCGACGACCCGCGCGGCGAGGACCGCGTCGTCTTCGGTCTGGGCGCCGGTGACGGTGACCGCGACGCGTTTCGTCACGCCTTCGGCGTCGGCCTGCAGCTGCGCGCACAGATCTTCACACACCCGCGTGACCGCCTCGGTCAGCTCCTGCTGGGACGGGGTGATCTCACTGGCACCCGAGGACAGCAGCAGCACCGTGTCGTTGGTCGAGCAGCTGCCGTCGACGTCGAGCCGGTCGAACGTGGTCGCGGTGGCGGCGTTCAGGGCGGCGCGCAACGCGTCAGGGCTGGCCACCGCGTCGGTGGTGATGACGCAGAGCATCGTGGCCAGCGACGGCGCGAGCATTCCCGCACCCTTGGCCATCGCACCGACCGTCCAGTTGTCCTGGTGCAGCGCAACCTGTTTGGGCACTGAGTCGGTGGTCATGATGGCCCGGGCGGCTTCCTCGCCGCCGGTCAGCCCACCGGCCATCTCGTGGACGACCTCCCGCACGCCGGCCAGGACCTTGTCCATCGGCAGCCGGTCACCGATCAGGCCCGTGGAGCACACCGCGACCTCGATCGCGCCGGTCTCGGTGCCCCAGTCCGACAGCGCGGCGGCGGTGGCTTCGGCGGTGGCGTGGGTGTCCTGGAAACCCAGCGGACCGGTACAGGCGTTGGCGCCGCCGGAGTTCAGCACGACCGCGCGCAGCCGGCCGGTGGTCAGGACCTGCTGCGACCACAGCACCGGGGCGGCCTTGACCTTGTTGCGGGTGAAGACCCCGGCGGCGGTGTGGTCGGGTCCTTCGTTGAACACGAGTGCGAGATCGAGTGCCCCGGAGGCCTTGATGCCCGCCGCGATACCGGTGGCCCGAAATCCTGCCGGTGCGGTGACGCCCTGGGTGCGCAGCATCCGCGTCACGGGGCCACTCCGACCGTCGACAGGCCCGCGGTTTCGGGCCAGCCCAGGGCGAGGTTCATCGACTGCACGGCGGCACCGCCGGTGCCTTTGACGAGGTTGTCGATCGCGGCGATGACGACGCATGTCTCGGCGTCCTCGTCGAGTGCAACGGCCAGTTGAGCGGCGTTGCTGCCGATGACCGACCCGGTGGTCGGCAACTGCCCTTCGGGCAGCAGATGGACGAAAGGTTCGTCGGCGTAGGCCTTTTCGTAGGCGCTGCGTAGCTGGGACAGCGACGCACTGGTCCGTGCGGTGCATGTGGCGAGGATGCCCCGCGATGTCGGTATCAGCACCGGGGTGAACGACACCGAGACATCGGTGCCGGTGACCGCGCGCAGACCCTGCGCGATCTCGGGAGTGTGGCGATGCTTGCCGCCGACGTTGTAGGCGCGGGCGGAGCCGATGATCTCCGCGCCGAGCAGTTCCACCTTGGCCGAGCGGCCGGCACCGGATGCGCCGCTGACCGCGACGACCGTGACGGCGGGTTCGGCGAGGTCTTCGGCGAACATCGGCCACAGCGCCAGCAGCGCCGCGGTCGGATAACAACCCGGCACCGCGATGCGCCGGGCCCCCACGAGTTGCTCCCGCGCGCCGGGCAGTTCGGGTAGCCCGTAGGGCCAGCTGCCTGCGTGGTCGGAGCCGTAGAACCGCTGCCAGGCGCTCGAGTCGGTCAACCGGAAGTCGGCACCGCAGTCGATGATCAGGGTGTCGGCTCCGAGCTGGTCGGCCAGGGCAGCCGAGTGTCCGTGCGGCAGCGCCAGGAACACGACGTCGTGACCGGCGAGCGTGTCGAGGTCGGTGGGTTCCAGGACGTGGCCGGCCAGCGGCACCAGGTGCGGATGGTGCTCACCGAGGGCGGTGCCCGCGCTGGCGGCCGCCGTCAGCGCACCGATCTCCAAGCGGCCGTCGGCGAATGCGGGATGCCCCAGCAGGAGCCGGAGGATCTCGCCACCGGCGTATCCGCTCGCCCCTGCTACCGCGACTGAAACCATGGCCGCCATGGTTGCATGGTTATGCACCTGCACGCAAACTCATTATTCGGCCGGATTCCCTTCGGATCTCCGGATCGCGCACCCGACCGTGTCGCGCGGCGACGGCTGAGCGCACGTCGGCTCAGCGGCGTTGTTCAGCCCCGAGTTTCTCGGCTGCGGCCGCCACCGCGGCATCGCGCGCGGTACTGGCTTCCTCCTCGGTCAGCGTGCGGTCCGGCGCGCGGAACCGCAGAGCCAGGGCCAGGGATTTACGGCCCGCACCGATCTGAGGCCCGGTGTAGACGTCGAAGAGCCGGACGTCCTCGAGCAGTTCCCCGGCCCCGGCGCGGACGACGTCGACCACGCTCTGGGCCGCCACGTCGTCGGCGACGACGAGCGCAACGTCCTGGAACACCGCCGGGAACGGCGACACCGTGGGTGCCGGCAGTGACTCGACGATCGGCACGGCGTCGAGGTCGAGCTCAAGCGCGCAGGTGCCCTTCGGAAGCCCGGACCGCTCGATGACGGCGGGATGGAGCTGGCCGGCGTGCCCGACCACCACGTCACCGATCATGACCGCCGCGCATCGACCGGGATGCCAGGGCAGGTGTTCGGCGGCGCGCAAAGTCAGGTCGACTCCGGCGGCGCGACCGATGACGCGGACGGCTTCGAACGCGTCGGCGGCCTCCACCGGACGTCCGGGACCCCAGGGGCCCGCAGGTTCGCGCAGACCGGCCAACACCGCGGCGACGTGCTGGGGCTGGTGCGGAAGCGAGGCATCCAGCACGGCGATCTCGTCGTCGGTGGGCCGGCGGTCATTCGGGATGCGCTCGACCGCGCGGGTGTCGCTGGTGGGCTCGACCACCTGTGCGATCGCGAACAGCGCGGTGTCCACGGCGCCGCGGGAGACGTTGCGGCTCAACGCCTCCAACAGTCCGGGCAGCAGCGTGGTGGCCAGGTGCGGGCGGTCGGATTCCAGCGGGTTGAGCACCGAGGTGGTGCGCCGAAGCGGGTCGTCGTCGTCCAGACCCCACTTGTCGAAGATGCCCGCAGGCAGGAACGGCGTCGGCAGGATCTCGACGAATCCGCTCAGCGCCAACGATTTTCCGACGGCCCGGCGCCGCTTCTGGCCGGGCGTCAGGCCCCGGCCGGCAGGGGCGGTGGGCAGCACCGAGGGGATCGTGTCGAGCCCTTCGAGGCGCATGACCTCCTCGACCAGGTCGGCGGGCTGACGGATGTCGGGCCGCCAGCTCGGCGGCGTCGCGGTGAGCCGGTCACCGTCGACGCGGACCGTCGCGCCGATCTGCGTCAACCGTTTCTCGGCGGTGCCGGCCGGATAGTCGACTCCGGCGGTGCGGTCGGGTAGGTCCAGAGGCATGCTGACCGGCGGATGCGACCAGTCCTCGGTCGGCGGCTCGCCTCGCCAGTCGGTCAGCCGCGGCTCGACGGTGCCGCCGGCGATGTCGGCGAGCAGTGCGGCGCACCGATCCAGCGCGGCGACCGACACCGCGGGGTCGACCGTGCGCTCGTAGCGACGGCCCGCCTCGCTGTGCAGGTGCAGCCGGCGCTGCGTGCGCGACACCGCGGCCGGATCCCACACCGCCGCCTCGAGCAGCACATCGGTGGTGGTGTCGCGGACCTCGGTGGTCCCCGCACCCATCACGCCGCCGATCGCGGCTGTGGCCGCATCGTCGACGATCAGCACGTCGGCGGGATCCAGGGTGCGTTCGACGTCGTCGAGCGTGACGACCGTCTCGCCCGGTTCGGCGAAACGCACGCGGAAGCCACCGCTGATGAGGCCACGGTCGTGCGCGTGCATCGGATGCCCCAGTTCGAGCATCACGTAGTTCGTCACGTCCACCGCCGGCGAGATCGCCCGGATCCCGGACAGCAGCAGCCGGCGCTGCATCCACCACGGCGACACCGCATGAGGGTCGATGCCGGTCACCGGCCGGAGCCCGAAACGCTGCACGCCGGTGCCCGCGTCGATGGTCACCGCCAGCGCCTCGCCCTCGGCGGGCAGGGGGGTCACGTCCGCGGGGTCGACGTAGTCGAGGTCGTAGGCGTTGGCGATCTCGCGGGCCATGCCCCGAAGGGACAGGCAGTAGCCGCGGTCCGGCGTGATCGCCAGGTGGAACACGACGTCGTCGAGCCCCAGCACGTCGGCGGCGGCGGTACCCGGTTCGGCGGTGCCGGGCGGCAGCACCAGGATCCCGGAGTGATCGGTGCCGAGGTTGAGTTCGGCAGTCGAGCAGATCATGCCGTCGGAGGTGCGCCCGTAGGTCTTTCGCGCAGCGATGCGGAAGTCGCCGGGCAACACCGTTCCGGGCAGGGCAGCGACCACGAGGTCCCCGACCGCGAAGTTGGTTGCCCCGCAGACGATGTCACGTGGCTGCGGCTCCCCCACGTCGACCTTCACCGCCCGGATCGGCTTCTTGAACTCGGTGAGCTCTTCGATCTCGGCGACGCGACCGACAGTCAGCGGTCCGCTGACCGGACCGACCGGGATGATGTCCTCGACCTCGTGGCCGATGCGGATCAGCGCCTGCTCGAGGTCCTCGGCCGGCACGTCCCAGCCCGGGGCGCCGGCTGCCACGACCTCGCGCAGCCAGCTGTAGGGAAGGCGCATCAGGCTCCCACCCCGAACGGTAGCGAGAACCGGACGTCGCCCTCGACCATGTCGCGCATGTCGGGGATGCCGTTGCGGAACTGCAGGGTGCGCTCCAATCCCATGCCGAAGGCGAACCCCGAGTACACCTCGGGGTCGATGCCGCACGCGCGCAACACATTCGGGTTGACCATCCCGCAGCCGCCCCACTCGACCCAGCCGGGACCGCCTTTTTTGTTCGGGAACCAGATGTCGACCTCGGCCGACGGCTCGGTGAACGGGAAGAAGTGCGGGCGGAACCGGGTGCGGCCTTCGGGCCCGAACTCCGAGCGCGCGAACGCGTCGAGGGTGCCCCGCAGATGGGCCATCGTGAGATTCTTGTCCACTGCCAGACCCTCCACCTGATGGAACACCGGGGTGTGGGTGGCGTCGAGTTCGTCGGTGCGGAACGTGCGGCCGATCGAGACGATGTAGACCGGCAGGTCACGCTCGAGCAGGGCACGGATCTGGACCGGCGAGGTGTGAGTGCGCAGCACCTGCCTCGATCCCTCGGGGGCGACGTGGAAGGTGTCCTGCTCGCTGCGGGCCGGATGGTCCGGCGGGAAGTTCAACGCGTCGAAGTTGAACTGTTCGGTCTCGACCTCGGGCCCTTCGGCCAGCTCCCAGCCCATCGCCACGAAAGTGTCGGCGACGTGTTCGGCGAGGATCGTGATGGGGTGCCGCGCGCCGACCGGTTGACGGGTCGACGGAAGCGTGACGTCGATGCGTTCGGCCACCAGCACCGCCGCATCCCGTTCGATGCGCAGCGCCGCGAGCCGTTCGTCATAGGCGGCCTGCGCCGCGCCGCGGGCGACGTTGACGCGCTTGCCCGCGTCGGCGCGTTCCGTCTTGGGCAGCGACCCGAGAGCCTGGCGCGCCAGAGCGATCGGCGACCGGTCGCCGAGATGCTCGGTCTTCGCGCGGGACAACTCGTCGAGGGTGCCGGCCTGGTCGAACGCGAGCACGGCGGCACGCACCGCCTCGTCGAGTGCGGTGTCGGATAGGTCCACTGGCTGCTCAGCCACCCGGCGATCATAGGTGATGGGCTCACCACGCTTCGCATCCATTTGGCCGGGGGCCGCCACACCCTCCCGCAGATCCGCCTGAGCCACCGACGTTCAGACTGCATCCTCGGCGGCAAAGTGCGAGTGGGAGCCGCTGTGAGCGCAGCGTCAACGGGAATTCATGGCCGAGGTCGGGTGAATCCCGTCACGCCCCCGTGGCTTCGCCGTCGTCCTCGTCGGTCGGCTTGCGGCTCTTGAGCCGGTACATGACGAAGTCGGGCGGGACGCCGTCCTGCTTGGGTGCGAACATCTGGCGCCGCAGCTTGCGTGCGGTCACGCCCAACGTGTCGAACTCCTCCTGCGGGATCCGGTCGAGCGTGGCGGCAGAGACGATGAGCTCGCCGCGAGTGGCGCGTTCCATCACCCGCGCGGCCAGATTGACGTCGACGCCCAGCCAGTCCGAGCCGATGCGCTGCGGACGTCCGGTGTGGACACCGACCCGCATGCGTGGGGTGAATCCGTCGACGTCGACGGATCTGATCGCTTCGCGGGCGGCGATCGCCGAGCGGACGGCGGTGGTCGGATCGGCGAACACCGCCATGATGCCGTCGCCCATGCGCTTGACGATGTGGCCGCCGGACTCCAGCAGCGGCGGCTCCACCACCTGGGCCATGCGGCGCAGCAACCGCAGCGTCGCCTCATCGCCGGCGTTCAGCGACCACGCCGAATAGCCGACCAGATCGGTGAACACCAACGTCGCCTCGGCGTTGGCGGGCCGGCCCGAAACCCGCTCGGTCAGAGCCTGCCAGACCTGCAGCGCCCCCAGGCTGAGCTCGCGGGATGCGGCTGCGCGTTCCAGCAGGCGGTCGGCGGCCCGGGCGGCCGCTCGCGGTCCGCCCAGACCGGACACCGACAGCGGGTCGCCGAACTCGGGATCACCGGGCAGGGCACGGCGGGCACGGCGGATGGCAGAAACGACACCGTCGTGCTGATTGACTCCCCGCAGCCAGCCGAGCGGGCCTGACGAGTGATCGGTTCCCGGCTCACTCGACTCGGCGTCGTCCACGCCACTCAGCCTAATCGAGCCGAAACGACCGGATAAATTCGCAGGTCACGCGCGTATGCCGTCGGTGTGGAGGGTGTGTAACACTGGCCGCGCGGCGCGTGGAATTCGTGGACAACGGTTGTTGTCACGCTTATCGTGAGGCGATGCGATCAACGGCGATGGCAGACCCTTCGACCGCCCCCACCGACCATCCGCTCGGGCCGGACTCGCTGACGTGGAGGTACTTCGGCGACGTCCGCACCGGCATGCTCGGCGTGTGGATCGGCGCGATCCAGAACATGTACCCCCAACTCGGAGCGGGCGTCGAGGATCACTCAGTACTGCTGCGCGAACCACTGCAGAGGGTGGCGCGGTCGGTGTATCCGATCATGGGAGTCGTCTACGACGGCGACCGCGCCGCCGCCACGGGCGCGCAGATTCGCAGCTATCACAAGACCATCAAGGGCGTCGACGCCGCCGGGCGGCGCTACCACGCGCTGAATCCCGAGACGTTCTACTGGGCGCACGCCACGTTCTTCATGCTGATCCTCAAGACTGCGGAGTACTTCTGCGGCGGATTGACCGAAGCCGAGAAGCGCCAACTGTTCGACGAGCATGTGCAGTGGTATCGCATGTACGGCATGAGCATGCGGCCGGTGCCGACATCCTGGGAGGCCTTTCAGGACTACTGGGCGCACAAGTGCGACGAGGAGCTCGAGATCAACCGTGCGACCCTGGACATCTTTTCCATCCGGATTCCCAAGCCGTGGTTCGTGCTGATGCCGACACCGGTCTGGGACCAGATGTTCAAACCGATGGTCGATGCGCAACGCTGGATCGCCGCAGGGGTTTTCGACCCGGCGCTCCGCGAGCGAGCGGGCATGCGATGGACACCTGGCGACGAGATTCTGCTGCGGCTGTTCGGCAAGCTCGTGGAGTTGGCATTCGTGGCCGTACCCGATGAGATCCGGTTGCATCCGCGTGCGCTGGCCGCCTACCGCCGCGCGGAGGGCAAGCTGCCGCCGGACGCGCCGCTGGTCGAAGCGCCGGCGTTGATGGCCCCGCCTCGGGATCGTCGCGGTCTGCCGATGCATTACGTGCCGGCCCGTAAGTCGCTCCTGGACCGCGTGGGCTCGCTGGTGCATTCGACGTTCTCGCTGGCCGGTGTGCGCCCGGCGCGCGGCCGGGCCGAGGCGGCCTGACAACTCGTCGGCGGGCGCGCGTTACCGATCCACGCCGGCGCAGATTGTCACGTCACGCCACGGGATCGTCGTGCAGCGCAGCGGTCAGCGGCGGCGGGAGGCGCGAGCGCTCTGGTACAGGCAGATGGCTGCCGCGGAGCCGATGTTGAGGCTTTCGGCGTTGCCCGCCATAGGGATTCGCACCCGGGCTGTGGCGAGCTCGACGACATCCGGCGGCAGGCCGTGGGCCTCCGGCCCGAACAACCATGCGGTCGGTCGGGCCAGGTCGACGTCGTCGAGGCTGACCGAACCGTCCAGCACGGTGGCCAACACCTGTAATCCGGCGTCCCGCAGGCCGGTGAGCGCCGCGTCCGTGTCGGGTTCGGCGATGACGGGGATGGAGAAGATGCTGCCGGCCGAGGCGCGCAGGCACTTGCCGTTGTACGGATCCACGCTGGGGCCGGCGAGCACCACCGCGTCGGCGCCCATGGCGTCGGCGACGCGGATGATGGTCCCGGCGTTGCCGGGCTCGGAGACGCCGACGGGCACCGCGACCAACGTGGGCCCGTCGGCGAGCACCTGCTCCAGGTCGGCGTCAGGGACCGTGCACACCGCCACCAGGCCTACCGGAGTCACCGTGTCCGACAAGGCTTTTGCCGCGCGTTCGGTGACGAGCTGGGTTTGGGCGCCGGCAAGCAGGTCGGCGAACCGCTCTGCGGCGTTCTCGGTGACGAACACCTCGGAAACGAGTCCGCGCCGCAGCGCGGCCTCGACGAGGTTGGGCCCCTCGGCGAGGAAACGTGCGGCGCGGCGGCGCCCGGTGTGGCGGTGCAGTTTTACTGCTGCCACCACCCGGGCAGAGCGCTCGGTGAGGGTCAGGCAGCCTCGCCCGACGGGGCGTTCACGTCGGCAGGCAGTGCACCCTTGGCCACCTCGACCAGCGCGGTGAAGGCAGCCGGATCGCTGACGGCCAGCTCGGCGAGGTTCTTGCGGTCGACCTCCACGCCGGCGGCCTTGAGGCCCTGCATCAGCCGGTTGTAGGTCATGTCGTTGGACCTGGCCGCGGCGTTGATGCGTGAGATCCACAACTTGCGGAACTCACCCTTGCGGGCGCGGCGGTCCCGGTAGGCGTAGGTCAACGAATGCAGCTGCTGTTCCTTGGCTTTGCGGTACAGCCGCGAGCGCTGGCCCCGGTAGCCCTTCGATGCCTTGAGTACGGTACGCCGCTTCTTCTGCGCGTTGACCGCGCGCTTCACGCGTGCCATGGGAGTTTCCTATCGTCGTTCAGTCAGGGTCGGGGTCCGGCCGGGACGGTCGGACCACCGGTCTAGCGGGTGGAGAGCTCAGCCGTTGAGCATCTTCTTGATGCGCTTGGTGTCGTTGCCCGACACCTCGGTGCGGCCTTCGAGCCGGCGGGTGCGGGTCGACGGCTTGTGCTCGAGCAGGTGGCGATGGTTGGCCTTCTGGCGCACGATCTTTCCGGTTCCGGTGCGGCGGAACCGCTTCGACGCGCCGCTGTGGGTCTTCGCCTTCGGCATGTTTCCTCAGTTCTGTGGGGTATCGGTGGGTGCTTCCTGGGCGGGCTGCGCCTTGCGCTGCGCCGCTGGAGCGTCTGCATCGTGCGCCGCCTTGGCGCGAGTCTTCGCGCCGCGGTGCGGGGCCAGCACCATCGTCATGTTGCGGCCGTCCTGCTTGGCGGACGTCTCGACGAAGCCGTAGTCGGCGACGTCGGCGCCCAGGCGTTGCAGGAGCCGGAACCCGAGCTCGGGCCGCGACTGCTCGCGTCCGCGGAACATGATGGTCACCTTGACCTTCGACCCGGCTTCCAGGAAGCGGACGACGTGACCCTTCTTGGTCTCGTAGTCGTGGTCGTCGATCTTGGGACGCAGCTTCTGTTCCTTGACGACGGTCTGCTGCTGGTTCTTGCGAGACTCGCGCGCCTTCTGGGCCGTCTCGTACTTGTACTTGCCGTAGTCCATGATCTTGCAGACCGGCGGCCTGGCATTGGGAGCTACTTCGACGAGATCGAGATCGGCATCCGCGGCAACGCGGAGAGCATCTTCGATGCGCACAATGCCTACCTGTTCACCGCCCGGTCCGATCAGGCGGACTTCAGGTACGCGGATGCGCTCGTTGACGCGGGTCTCAGTGCTGATGGGGCCTCCCTGGATAGATCCTGCTGTCCTCGAGGAGCCCACACACATCCGGCGCCCTGTCCCTACAGAACAGAAAAGCCCTGCTCAGAGCAGGGCCCGACACCGACCAGGACAGACATCTGCGATGTCTGTGACCGGACCGTTGCACCTTCGACGTATCGTCGGTGAACGGTGGGAGCGGGACTCCACTTTGCTGTCCCGGACGTTGCCGGGACGGTCGCGCATGCCAGTCTAGCAGGCATGACCGAGGTTCCCGAACCATCCTCCCTGGCAGCCGAGCTGTCCGTCCGCGAGCTCGCCGACGTCCCCGCCGTCGAGGTCATCACCCGGGCGGCAGTGATGCTGATGAGTGCGGCCGCCGAAAAGCTCGGGCTCTCGGCCGACGATCCGGACGACAGCCCCCATCGCGACCTCGACGAGGCTCGCCGCCTGATCACCGGGCTGGCCGGCCTGGTCACCGCGTCCGCCGAATATCTGGGACCGCACGCCGGACCCGTGCGCGACGGGTTGAAATCCCTGCAGCTGGCGTTCCGTGAGGCCAGCGCGGCACCCGAGGAGCCCGGGAAGGGGCCGGGAGAGAAGTACACCGGGCCGGTCTGGTAGAGCCACTCGCCGAAGCCCGACCTCTGCCCGGGCGGGCTGGTGAGCGCATATCCTCCCGGCCTATGACCGTCACGAGTCCCATCCGGGCCGCTGCCCGCTCGCGCTTCCGCTGGGTGCCGACGGCCGCCGGCTGGACCGTCGGCATCATCGCCACGTTGTCCCTGCTGGCCAGCATCTCACCGCTGGTCCGCTCGGTCATCAAGGTGCCTCGCGAGTTCGTCAACGACTACATCTTCAACTTCCCCGACACCAGCTTCGCGTGGGCGTTCGTGCTGGCGGTGCTGGCCGGGGCGCTGGCCGCGCGCAAGCGCATCGCCTGGTGGGCGCTCGTGGGCTACATGGTCGCCGCAACCGGGTGGAACATCGCCGACCTGCTCTCCGGCGACGAGTCCCGGCTGGCGCAGATCGGCGAGACAATCGGGTTGGTCTTCCACGTCGCGGCCATCGTGTCCCTGCTTCTCGCGCGCGGGCAGTTCTGGGCCAGGGCGCGTCGGGGTGCGCTGGCCAAAGCGGCGGGTGTCCTCGTGGCCGGTATGGGCATCGGCACGCTGATCGGCTGGGCCTTGCTGGAGCTGTTCCCAGGCACGCTGGCGCGACCGGACCGCTTCCTCTACGCCCTGAACCGCGTCAGCGCGTTCGCCGGCGCCGATCCCGACTCCTTCAGCGGCGCGCCCCACGGTCTCGTCAACGCAATGCTCGGCCTGTTCGGCGCGCTGGCGTTGATGGCGGCCGCGGTGGTGTTGTTTCAGTCGCAACGCGCCGACAACGCGCTGACCGGCGAGGACGAGTCGGCGATCCGCGGGCTGCTCGAGCTCTACGGCAAGAACGACTCGCTGGGTTACTTCGCCACCCGCCGCGACAAAGCGGTGGTGTTCTCCCCCGACGGCCGCGCCGCCATCACCTATCGCGTCGAGGTCGGCGTGTGCCTGGCCAGCGGAGATCCGGTCGGTGACCCGAAATCCTGGCCGCAGGCGATCGGGGCCTGGTTGGAGCTGTGCCTGGCGTACGGGTGGGCACCCGGTGTGATGGGTGCGAGCGCGGCCGGGGCGCAGGCCTTCCGCGGCGCGGGGCTCAACGCGTTGCAGCTCGGCGACGAGGCGATCCTGCACACCGATGAATTCCGGTTGTCCGGACCGGAGATGCGCGGGGTGCGCCAGGCGGTGACCCGGGCCCGCCGGGCCGGGGTCGAGGTGCGGATGCGCCGCCACCGCGAACTGAGCGCCGACGAGATGGGCGAGGTGATCACGCGGGCCGACGCCTGGCGCGACACCGAGGACGAGCGGGGCTTCTCCATGGCCCTGGGCCGACTCGGCGACCCTGCCGACGGTGACTGTCTGCTGGTGGAGGCGGTGCGCGAGGACGGGCAGGTGGTCGCGATGTTGTCGCTGGTGCCGTGGGGCGCCAACGGGGTGTCCCTGGATCTGATGCGTCGCTCGCCGCGCTCCCCCAACGGCAGCATCGAACTGATGGTCAGCGAACTGTGCCTGAACTCCGAGGACGTCGGGATCAGCAGGGTGTCACTGAATTTCGCGATGTTCCGGTCGGCGTTCGAGCAGGGAACCCAACTCGGTGCGGGCCCCGTCGCACGATTGTGGCGCTGGATCCTGGTGTTCTTCTCGCGCTGGTGGCAGCTCGAGACGCTGTACCGGTCCAACATGAAGTACCAGCCGCAGTGGGTCCCGCGCTACGCGTGCTACGAGGACGCCCGATTGGTGCCGCGGGTCGGGGTGGCCTCGGTGATCGCGGAAGGCTTTCTGGTCCTTCCGTTCTCCAAGCGTCACGAGCAACCCCACACCGGCCATCACATCGCCGCACCGGGCACCCTCGTCGCGACCGGACTGCTGCACAGCGACGGTTCCGCGCCCGACGTCAGCCTGCCGGGTGGGCCGGACGAGGACGTGAGCCACCGCCTGCCCGAGCAGGTCCGGGTTCGGATGGCCAAACTCAAGGCGCTGCAGGGCGAGGGGGTGGACGCCTATCCGGTGGGCAGTCCGCCCAGCCACACCGTCGCCGCGGCGCTGTCGGCCCAGCAGGGCACCGAGGTGTCGGTCGCAGGCCGGGTGTTGCGGCTGCGCGACTACGGCGGCGTGCTGTTCGCGCAACTGCGCGACTGGTCTGCCGAAGTTCAACTCCTGCTGGACAATTCGGCGCTGCACGCGGGCAGTACGGCTGACTTCACCCGCGCGATCGACCTCGGTGATCTGCTCGAGGTGTCGGGCACGATGGGCCGCAGCCGCAATGGCACGGTATCGGTGCTGGTCACCGGGTGGCGGTTGATCGGCAAGTGCCTGCGGCCGTTGCCGGACAAGTGGAAAGGGCTGACCGATCAGGAGGCCCGGGTGCGCGCCCGTTACGTCGACCTCGCGATCAACACCGAGGCCCGCGATCTGATCAGAGCACGCAGCGGCGTCCTGCACGCGATTCGCGAAACCCTGGTCGGCAAGGGGTTCCTGGAGGTCGAGACACCGATCCTGCAGCAGATCCACGGCGGGGCGAACGCGCGGCCGTTCATGACTCACATCAACGCCTATGACCTCGATTTGTATCTGCGCATCGCACCCGAACTGTATTTGAAGCGGTTGTGCGTCGGCGGAGTGGAGAAGGTCTTCGAACTCGGCCGCGCCTTCCGCAACGAGGGCGTCGACTTCAGCCACAATCCCGAGTTCACGCTGTTGGAGGCCTACCAGGCACACGCCGACTACCGTGTCTGGGTCGACGGGTGCCGGGAACTGATCCAGAACGCCGCGGAGGCCGCCAACGGAGCCCAGGTGTTCTGGCGTCCGCGCCAGGACGGTGGGCTCGAGCCCGTCGACATCTCCGGACCGTGGACGGTCAAGACCGTGCACGGTGCGGTGTCGGAAGCCCTCGGCGAGTCGATCGCGCCGGACACCGACCTCGCCACGCTGCGGCGGCTCTGCGACGCCGCCCACATCCCCTACCTGTCGCACTGGGACGCCGGTGCGGTCGTGCTCGAACTCTACGAACGACTCGTCGAGGACCGCACCGAGGAGCCGACGTTCTACACCGACTTCCCGACGTCGGTGTCGCCGCTGACCCGGCCGCACCGAAGCATCCCCGGCGTCGCCGAGCGGTGGGATCTGGTCGCGTGGGGCGTCGAACTGGGCACCGCCTACAGCGAGCTGACCGACCCCGTCGAGCAGCGCCGCCGGTTGCTGGAACAGTCGCTGCTGGCCGCCGGCGGCGATCCGGAAGCGATGGAGCTCGACGAGGACTTCCTGCAGGCGATGGAGTACGCGATGCCGCCGACGGGCGGGCTCGGAATGGGCGTGGACCGTGTGGTCATGCTCATCACCGGGCGCAGCATTCGCGAGACGCTGCCCTTCCCACTGGCCAAACCGCGGTAGCGTTTGCGGCATACCGGACGAACCGCAGCCCGAGCCTGTCGACGCGGAGGTCGTCGAGCTGTCGCCCGCGCCGGGCAGCACCGCGCAGCCGGCCGAGGCCGTCACCACCCCTCAGCCGGCCGGGGCCGGTGGCGCCACCCAGCCGGTGGAGACCGGTTACACCCCTGACGGGGTGCCGACGTTCGAGTCGGTGCGCGAGAAGATCGAAACCCGCTACGGCACCGCGATCGGCGCGGCGGAGCTGGCCTCGGAGACCCCCGAAGGCCGTTCCGTCGAGGAGCAGTACGAAGCGCGCCAGAAAGCCGCCGCCGAACGGCTGGCCCGCATCCGGGAGTCCATGAATCGGCCCGACGGCTCCGGCTGACCTGTCGGACGTTGCCCGTACGGTCGCGGTCCATGCGGTCATTCACTGACGAAGAGCGCCGCGCGCGCCTGGCGCGACGGCACTTCCTCAGTGAACCCGCGCCGTCGGTGGCCGGCGTAGCGGCCGGCTTCGTCGGTCTGCACGCCACCGACCCGGCCACCCCGTACCTGTCGCTGTGGGCCCGCTTGCCCGGCTTCTCGGTCGACGACCTCGATACCGCCGTGTATCGCGAGCGCACCGTGGTCAAGCACCTGGCGATGCGACGGACGTTGTGGATGGTGACCGCCGAGGATCTCCCCCTGGTCCAGTCGGCGGCCAGCGACCGGGTCGCCGTCACCGAACACCGGCGACTCGTGGCCGATGCGCAGAAAGCCGGCGTCACCGCCGACGGTGAGGCGTGGTTCGCCGCTGCGGCGGCCGCGGTGCTGGAGCATCTCACCGCGCACGGACCGGTCAGCGCACGGGGATTGCGCGAAGAGCTCACAGAATTGGCCGGGAGCCACGACGCCACCCCGGGCAAACGCTGGGGCGGCCCGACACCTTTGGCGCCCAGGGTGCTGACCGTGCTCGGTGCCCGCGGCGATATCGTGCGCGGCCCCAACGACGGCCGGTGGACCGCGTCGCGGCCGCGCTGGACCACGATGGCCGAGTGGCTGCCGACCACGCCGGGGCCGGTGTCACCGGAACTGGCGCGGGCGGAACTGGTGCGGCGGTGGTTGTCCGCCTTCGGGCCGGCCACCGTCGCCGACGTCAAGTGGTGGTTCGGCCAGACACTCACCTGGGCGCGGCAAGCGCTGGGCGAGGTCGATGCCGTGGCAGTCGATCTGGCCGGCTCCACGGGCTACGCGCTGCCCGAGGACGTGGAGCCCGAACCCGCCGACGCCGACGTCGAACCGTGGTGCGCCCTGCTGCCCGCGTTGGACGTGACGACGATGGGTTGGCTGGAGCGAGACTGGTACGTGGGCGCACACCGCGATCAGGTATTCGACCGCAACGGCAATGCCGGCCCGACGGTGTGGGTCGACGGCCGCGTGGTCGGTGCGTGGCGACAGGACGACGCCGGCCGCGTCGAACTCGTGCTGCTCGAGGACGTCGGCCGTCGCGCACACCGCGAACTGACAGCCCGCGCCGATCAGCTCACCGCGTGGCTGGACGGGGTCCGCGTCAGTCCGCGATTTCCCTCCCCCGCCTGCCGATCGGATGCTAGGCGCTGACCTTGCGGCGGCCGTTTCGGGTCTTGCGGGTCGGACGGGCGACGCCCAGCGTCTCGGCCAGGAAGTGGCCCGTGTAGCTGTCGGGGTCCGCCGCGACGTCCTCGGGGGTACCGGTGGCGACGACGGTGCCTCCGCCCGAACCACCTTCGGGACCCATGTCGATGATCCAGTCCGAGGTCTTGATCACGTCGAGGTTGTGTTCGATCACGATGACCGAATTGCCCTTGTCGACAAGGCCGTTGATGACCGTGAGCAACTTGCGGATGTCCTCGAAATGCAGCCCGGTGGTGGGCTCGTCGAGGATGTAGACGGTGCGGCCGGTGGACCGCTTCTGCAGCTCGGAGGCGAGCTTGACGCGCTGGGCCTCACCCCCCGACAGCGTCGGCGCGGGCTGACCGAGTCGCACATAGCCCAGCCCGACGTCCACCAGCGTCTTGAGGTAGCGGTGGATCGAGGTGATGGGCGCGAAGAACTCGGATGCTTCCTCGATGGACATGTCGAGAACTTCGGCAATGGTTTTGCCCTTGTAGTGCACCTCCAGCGTCTCCCGGTTGTACCGGGCGCCCTGACAGACCTCGCACGGCACGTACACGTCGGGCAGGAAGTTCATCTCGATCTTGATCGTGCCGTCGCCGGAGCAGGCTTCGCACCGGCCGCCCTTGACGTTGAACGAGAAGCGCCCGGGTTGGTAGCCGCGGACCTTGGCTTCCGTGGTCGCGGCGAACAGGGTGCGGATCTTGTCGAACACCCCGGTGTAGGTCGCGGGATTGGACCGCGGCGTCCGGCCGATCGGCGACTGGTCGACCCGGACGAGCTTGTCGACCTTGTCCAGTCCGGTCACCCGGGTGTGCCGGCCCGGCACCAGTCTCGCTCCGTTGAGTTTGTTCGCGAGCACGGCCGCCAGGATGTCGTTGACCAGGGTGGATTTGCCGGAGCCGGACACCCCGGTCACCGAGGTCAGCACCCCGAGCGGGAACGGGACGTCGATCTCGCGCAGGTTGTGCTCGCGGGCGCCGACCACGGTGAGCTGGCGCTTCTTGTCGACCGGGCGGCGCAGGGCCGGGACCTCGATCTGCTCTTTGCCGGACAGATAGGCCCCGGTCAGTGAGTCGGTGTTCTCCAAAAGCGCTTCATAGGGTCCGCTGTGCACGATGCGGCCGCCGTGCTCGCCGGCCGCGGGCCCGATGTCGACGACCCAGTCGGCGTGGGCGATGGTGTCCAGGTCGTGTTCGACCACGATCAGGGTGTTGCCGAGGTCCCGCAGCCGCACCAGGGTGTCGATCAACCTGCGGTTGTCCCGCTGATGCAGACCGATCGACGGTTCGTCGAGGACGTAGAGCACACCGACCAGGCCGGACCCGATCTGGGTGGCCAGCCGGATGCGCTGGGCCTCCCCGCCCGACAGCGTGGCCGCGGCCCGCGACAGGGACAGGTAGTCCAGCCCGACGTCGAGCAGGAAACCGAGCCGAGACTGGATCTCCTTGAGTACCTGACCGGCGATCGCCTTCTCCCGGGAACCGAGGGTCAGCGCGTTGAGGAACCTGGCGCACTCGGCGATGGACAGCTCGGCGACCTCGGCGATCGACTTGGCGCCGAAATCTCCGGCGGACATCGTGACGGCGAGGATCTCGGGTTTGAGCCGGGTGCCCTGGCATTCGGGGCACGGCACGTCGCGCATGAAGCCTTCGAGACGCTCCTTCATCTGTTCGGAGTCGGTCTGCTCCATCCGGCGCTGCAGAAACGCCAGCACGCCCTCGAAGTCGGCGTAGTAGGACCTGGTGCGGCCGTAACGGTTCTTGTAGCGCACATGAACCTGCTCGTCACAGCCCTCGAGAATGGCGCGGCGCGCCTTGGCGGGCAGCTTGCGCCACGGAGTGTCGACGTCGAAGCCCAGCTGGTCGCCCAGCCCGGACAGCATCCGGGTGAAGTACTCGGCGGTGTGGCCCATCGACCACGGTGCGATGGCGCCTTCGGCGAGGGTGAGGTCCGGGTCGGGGACGACGAGATCGGGATCGACCTCTTTCTTGATGCCCAACCCGACGCATTCCGGGCATGCGCCGTACGGCGAGTTGAACGAGAACGACCGGGGCTCGAGGTCGTCGACGGCCAGCGGGTGACCGTTGGGGCAGGCCAGCTTCTCGGAAAACCGCTGCTCGCGGTGCGGGTGGTCGTCTTCTCTGTCGACGAACTCGAGGACCACGATGCCGTCGGCCAGGTTCAGCGCGGTTTCCACCGAGTCGGTCAACCGCTGTTTGGCGCTGGCTTTGACGGTGAGGCGATCGACGACCACCTCGATGTCGTGCTTCTCCTGCTTCTTCAGCTTCGGCGGATCGGCCAACGAGTGCACCACTCCGTCCACCCGCACCCTGCTGTAGCCCTGCGTGTTCAGTTTGTCGAACAGGTCGACGAACTCGCCCTTACGGGTGCGCACCACCGGTGCGAGCACCTGGAACCGCAGACCCTCGTCCATCGCGAGGACCTGATCGACGATCTGTTGAGGCGTCTGCCGGGCGATGCGCTCGCCGCACACCGGACAGTGCGGGGTGCCGGCCCTGGCATAGAGCAGGCGCAGGTAGTCGTACACCTCGGTGATGGTGCCCACGGTCGAGCGCGGGTTGCGGTTGGTGGACTTCTGATCGATCGACACCGCGGGCGACAGGCCCTCGATGAAGTCGACGTCGGGTTTGTCCATCTGGCCCAGGAACTGACGCGCGTACGCCGACAACGATTCGACGTAGCGCCGCTGGCCCTCGGCGAAGATCGTGTCGAAGGCGAGCGACGACTTGCCCGAACCCGACAGCCCGGTGAACACGATCATCGCGTCGCGCGGCAGATCCAAGTCGACGCCACGCAGATTGTGTTCCCGGGCACCTTTGACAATGAGGCGGTCAGCCAACGATGTCCCTTCCACGCGTTACGGGCCGCAGACGCAGCACAGGCCCATGCTAAGCATCCCCACCGACAAGTCCTGCTGCCAGCGAGCCCGCCGCCCGGTCCCGAATCGCGGCGGCAGCGCCGACGCCCCGACTCCGGGAAGTAACGTGACCACCATGACAGTGGTCGATGACGATTACACCGGACACGTCGAGCCGCACACCGCCGCGCGACGCGTCCTGCCCGGAGCCACGATCATCAAGGCATCGGTGGGCCCGATGGACAACAACACCTATCTGGTCACCTGTTCCCAAACCGGTCAGACGCTACTCATCGACGCCGCGAACGAACCCGAGATCCTGCTCGATCTGATCGAACGATACGCGCCCACGCTGTCGCTGATCGTCACCAGCCATCAGCACCCGGACCATTGGGGTGCGCTGACGGCGGTCACCGACTCGACCCACGCTCCCACCGCTGCGCACCGCCTGGACGCCGACCCGCTCCCGGTCCGGCCGGACCGCTTGCTGGCCGGCGGCGACACCGTGGAGGTCGGGGAGCTGCGCTTCGAGGTCATCCACCTGCGCGGCCACACGCCGGGCTCGGTGGCGCTGGCGCTCAGCGGGCCGGCCACCGACGGGCGGGTGCACCTGTTCACCGGTGACTGCCTGTTTCCCGGCGGCGTCGGCAAGACCTGGAAAGAAGGCGATTTCGAGCAGCTGCTGGGCGATGTGACCAGTCGGGTGTTCGATGTGTACGCCGATCAGACCGTCGTGTACCCGGGACACGGCGACGACACCACGCTCGGCGCCGAGCGCCCGCACCTGCAGGAGTGGCGCGACCGCGGGTGGTGACGGCAGGGACCGAAAAGGATCAGTGTGAAGGATCAGGAAGGGAACATGAACAGCGAGCAGTTCACCAAGGCGCAGAGCGGCGCCGGCTTCATCGCGGCGCTGGACCAGAGCGGAGGCAGCACACCCAAGGCCTTGAAGCTCTACGGCATCGAGGAGGACGCCTACTCCGGCGACGCCGAGATGTTCGACATGGTGCACCAGATGCGGACCCGCATCATCACCAGCCCCGCCTTCGACGGTGACCGCATCGTCGGCGCCATCCTGTTCGAGGACACGATGGACCGTCAGATCGACGGACGCGCGAGCGCCGACTACCTCTGGAACGTCAAGCACATCGTGCCGTTCCTCAAGGTCGACAAGGGCCTGGCCGAGGAGAAGGACGGCGCCCAGGTGATGAAACCGATCCCGAACCTCGACGACCTGCTGGCGCGCGCGCGCGACCACGGCGTCTTCGGCACGAAGATGCGCTCGGTGATCAAGCTGCCCGGCGCGGGTCTGCAGGCCGTCGTCGATCAGCAGTTCGAGGTCGCCCGCCAGATCCTTGCCGCCGGCCTGGTGCCGATCATCGAGCCGGAGGTCGACATCCACAGCCCCGAGAAGGGCAAAGCCGAAGAGCAGCTCAAAGAGGCGCTCCTGCGGGGTCTGGACAGCCTGGACGACGGTCAGTCGGTGATGCTCAAACTGACGCTGCCCGACGAGAACAACCTGTACCGCGAACTCGTCGAGCACCCGAAGGTGGTGCGCGTGGTGGCGCTCTCGGGCGGCTACAACCGCGACGACGCCTGCGACAAGTTGGCCGCCAACCATGGGGTCATCGCCAGCTTCTCCCGCGCCTTGACCGAAGGGCTGACCGCTCAGCAGAGCGATGAGGAGTTCAACGCCACCCTCGACGCGGCGATCACCAACATCGCCAAAGCGTCCAACACCTGAGCCGCCTGTCGCCCTGGGCCGACGTGTCGCCGGCCCAGGGCGTGCGGCTCACGACGTGTGGACGATGAGGACGTCGGATTTCGAGCGGCGTGCGACGTTGGCGGGCACCGACCCGAGCAGTCGCCCGGCGATCGTGCTCAACCCGACGTTGCCGACCACCAGCAGGTCGGCGCCGACTTCCTCAGCCAGATCGACAAGCGCATCGACAGGCGCTCCGACGACCGCCTTCTCTTCGATGTCAGGCGCACCGGCGGCCTTGGCCCGCTCACGTGCCTCCCGCAGGATCGCGTAGATCGGCGCGTTCCCCGACATCTTGTAGCCCTCGTCCTTGAGGACGTCAGCGGCGCGCTGATCCTCGCTCTGCGGGAAGTAGGCCGTCGCGATGACGAGTTTCGCGTTCGACCCGGCGGCGATCTGTCCCGCGCGGTCCACGGCACGCAACGACGAATCTGATCCGTCCGTACCAACCACCACGGTTTGATAGGCGCTCATCCATATCCTCCCAGTGTCAGTTGCAACGCCACAGACAGTAACCCGGCATCAGGCGAACATGGGTGCGAATCACCACACCCGCGGTCCATTCGCCCTGGATGCGCCCTGACCGGAATTGGCAACATCACGATGCCCGATCAGGGGTGACGGCCGATACACCGGGGTGGGTGGCACCCGCAAACCGGGGGAATCACGCACTGCGGCAACGAATATCTCTGCGCGTCAGTAACGCGGTTCCGTAAGGGTGGCCGCTGTCGGCGGAATCCACTGGGGCCGCGGCTGGTTCGGGCCACCGAGGCACTCCCTCTCGGGTCCGGCGGACGCTGCGGTGGAAACGGCAGCGGCATCCGGCCGCCGGCTCAGGAGTCGATGCCGAGGACACGTCCGGCGGTGAATGTGGCCGCTTCGTTGATCATCCCGTTCCAGCGGTAGGCGAAATGGGCGAAGAAGTTGATTCCATTGGAGCAATAGGGGTCCCCGTTCGCGCACAAGTCGATTGCCCGGTCGCCGTAGAGCGGGCTGATCTGGGTGAGCGGACCCAGTGTCGACACGTCGCGCGAGGGGTTACCGAATACCGCGATCGCGGCGATGTGGTCGACCATGGAGTCGGGCAACGGCGCCGGCCGGAAGAACCAGATGGTCCTGTTGCCGATGGTGATGAGGTCGATGACGCCTGCGCCTTGCGACATCCCACCCAGGACGATCTTGGTGTCCGGACACATGCCGGCGATGTACTGAACGTGCTTGTTGGCGTCGACGGCACCCGCCGACGTCGACTTCGAGAAGTTCCAGCTGGCGGGATAGTCGACGGCGTAGGCCGAGACTCTTTTGCCGAGTAGCTTCCATTTCAGCGAATCGACGAAGGCCTTGCCGGCCCAACCCAGTCCGGTCCGGTCCGCGGTTCCGCGGGCGAAGACCACCTCGACGTCCGGACACGAGACAGCGGCAGCAACAGGGCTGTTGACGACAGACACGGCGGCTGCCGCGGCAGTCAGTGCCGCGACCATGAGGGTGCGAGCGACCTGGAATGTGCGCACGCCGATCACGCTGACACATTGCTAGCAAATTTGCCCAGCTCGGCGATGCAAGAGTGACCCAACAGTTGCCAAGTTGTGTCGCAATGAAGCCGTCTGGTGTCTCAGCGACGGGATAATCCCCTCCGCTCAGCGAACCGCGCCGACTTCGAGCAGGAGCACCCCGACGACGATCAGCGCGATCCCCCCGAGCATCCGGGGGGTCACCGCCTCCTGGAACAGATAGCGCGACGCCGTGGCGGTCAGTGCCACACCCGCTGCGGCCCAGATGCCGTACGCGACACCGAGCGGCATACCCGCGCGCAACGACCCGGCGAGCATCGTGAACGCAAGCAGGTAACCAACCACGACCACGACGTAGAACGGCGGGCGTCCCCGCGCCGCGACCCGAAGCGACAGTGTCGCGGTGACCTCGGTGAGGATGGCCCCGATCAACAACAGGTACTGCACGCCGTCACCGATCCGCTGCGCCCGCGCGCGGTTCCGGCTCCTCCGCACGGGAACCGGTCTCCACCAGCAAGACACCGGCGATCACACAGACCAGCCCGATGCCCATGCCTACGGTGAACGCTTCGCGGTAGATCAGCGTCGACAGCGTCGCCGTCAACGCGACTCCGCACGCGCCCCAGATCCCGTAGGCCACTCCGAGGGCCATGCCGCGCTTGAGCACCACGGTGAGGAACACGAACGACGCCAGATAACCCGCCACCACCACCACGTACAACGCGGGCATGGTGGCCGAGCCCTTCAGCGACAGCGTCGCTGCCACCTCCGTCACGATGGCCAGAGCCAGATAGAGCAGGGTCACCCGACCGTCCTCCTTCTTGTCGCTGCCCGGCCATCATCGGCCATGCCTCTCCCAGGCGCGCACCGGGCTGCCATGGTTTCGTCCCGGTCCCCGGTGCTGTCGTCGTTCGCCTTGGTGATCGCGGTTCGCCCTCGGTGAGACCGCCCATCGAGGTCTCGATGAGTGCCCTACCGCCGCGACCACGACGGCAATCACTGGACCTTGGTGCGGCGCCTCTCAGAATGAGGGTCGCGGCCGCTCCTGACCGCGGCCACCGTCCCCACCGCGACGAGCACCGCGAACGTCGTGAACACAGCGCCCGCTGCTGTCGCGTCACCACTGTCGATGGAATTGACGACGACTCCAGCGACCGCGGCGCCGAGGGCTGCCGACATGAGTTGCACGGTGTTGATGGCAGCCGCCGCGACCGGCCCCTCGCCGGGGTCGCCGACCTTGCTCATCGCCCACGCTGACAGATGCGGCCATGCCATGCCCACCCCGACGCCGCTCATCACCAGCCCGAGCGCCCACACCGCGACATATCCTGCGGACGCGTCCTGACGTTGGGTGAGGGCATTCAGCGTCAGGCCGGCGGCCATCACCACCGGCGCGATCGCCGTCACCCGCCGGATCATCCGGTCACGGCTCAGGGATGCGCTGCTGATCTCCGCCACCGTCCAGCCCACCGCCAGACCGGCTCCCAGGAAACCGGCCGCGACGGGCGTGAGATGGGCGAGCCGCTGCCCGAACAGCGGCACGTACATGTCGACCATCGTGCCCGCCATCAACACACCCAGCGTCGCGTAGACCCATTTGAGGGGACCCGGCCCGAAGACGCTGGGCGGCAACACCGATGCGCTCACTCGCCGATCGACGACCAGGAACACCGCGAGCAGTGCCGTTCCCGCGCAGGCCAGCCCGACGGTCATCGCCGTGTCCCGGACGACGCCGGCTGCGCTGATGAGCAACGCGGCCACGCCGAGCAGGAGCAGTGACCACACCGGAATCCCCCGGTGTACAGGGGACGCGGGAGCACCGGGGCGCGCCGGGAGCGAGAGCGGCACCAGGACCGCCATCACCGCGACCATGACGACCAGCACCCCGAAAGCCCAGCGCCACGAACTGTACTGGGCGAACAGCCCGCCGGCCGCGGGACCTACGAGCGTTCCGACACCCCACATGGCCGACACCAGTGCCGAGGCCTTCGTCCACAGCACCACCGGCAGTGCGGTGTTGATCACGGCGTAGGCCAGGCCGGCGAGCAGACCTCCGGCGACCCCTTGCACGGTGCGGCCGACGAGTAGCGCGGCCATGCTCGGTGCGAGGGCGCAGCCTAGGCTGCCGACACCGAACATGCTCAGCGCCACCAGGTATGACCGCCGCGGACCCCACCGGGTGAGGACGGTGCTGACGGTCGTCGCGGCCACTACCGAGCCGACGAGGTAGACCGTGGTCACCCACGAGTAGAACCGGCGCCCACCGATGTCGGCCACAGCGCTGGGCATCAGGCTGATGGTGAGGAACTCGTTCGTCGCATACAGCGCCACGCCTCCGGCCAGCACGGTGGCCGCCCCGAGGCTCTTGGGGCCCAGGAGGTCTCGCCAGCGCCCAGCGGCCACTGCCGCGATCTCGGTCACGACGACGACCGTAGGACCTCAACAGCCGTTGAGGTCAACTCATTTGAGGCCTGCCGCGTCCATCCCCCGCAGTTCCTTCTTCAGATCGGCGATCTCGTCGCGGATCCGGGCCGCCAGCTCGAACTGCAAATCGCGTGCGGCGACCATCATCTGCTCGGTCAGGTCCTTGATGAGGTCGGCCAGTTCGGCGCGCGGCATGTTCGTCGTATCGCGCCCCTCCACGACGCCGGCACTCACTGCGCGACCGGGTGCGCCTTGCGCGCGGCGGCCGCGGGAGGCGTTCCGACCGGAGCCGCCGACCTCCACCGACTCGGTGTCGTCGGCTTCGCGGTACACCTGGTCGAGGATGTCGGCGATCTTCTTGCGCAACGGCTGCGGGTCGATGCCGTGCTCTTCGTTGTAGGCGATCTGTTTGGCGCGACGACGCTCGGTCTCGTCGATCGCTTCCTTCATCGAGTCGGTGATCCGGTCGGCGTACATGTGCACCTCGCCGGAGACGTTGCGCGCCGCGCGGCCGATGGTCTGGATGAGGCTGCGCGGCGAGCGCAGGAACCCCTCCTTGTCGGCATCAAGAATCGCCACCAACGACACCTCCGGCAGGTCGAGGCCCTCGCGCAGCAGGTTGATCCCGACCAGAACGTCGTACTCCCCCAGCCGCAGCTGGCGCAGCAGCTCGACCCGGCGCAGTGTGTCGACCTCGGAGTGCAGGTAACGAACCCGGATACCCATCTCGAGCAGGTAGTCGGTCAGGTCCTCGGCCATCTTCTTGGTCAAGGTGGTCACCAGTGTGCGCTCGTCGCGTTCGGTGCGAAGGCGGATCTCCCCGATCAGGTCGTCGATCTGCCCCTTCGTCGGCTTGACGATGACCTGCGGGTCGACCAGGCCGGTCGGACGGATGACCTGCTCGACGAACTCGCCGCTGGTCTGGCTCAGCTCATATGGGCCCGGGGTCGCCGACAGATACACCGTCTGACCGATGCGGTCTGCGAATTCCTCCCAGGTCAGCGGCCGGTTGTCGACCGCGGAGGGCAGACGGAATCCGAAGTCGACCAGGTTGCGCTTGCGCGACATGTCGCCCTCGTACATGCCGCCGATCTGCGGCACGGTGACGTGCGACTCGTCGATGACGAGCAGGAAGTCCTCGGGGAAGTAGTCCAGCAGGGTGGCGGGCGCGGTGCCCGGGCCGCGCCCGTCGATGTGACGCGAGTAGTTCTCGATACCCGAACAGAACCCGACCTGGCGCATCATCTCGACGTCGTAGTTGGTGCGCATGCGGAGCCGCTGGGCCTCCAGCAGCTTGCCCTGGCCCTCCAGTTCGGCCAGTCGCTCCTCCAGTTCGGCTTCGATCGTCGAGATCGCGTGGGCCATGCGTTCGGGTCCGGCGACGTAGTGCGTGGCCGGGAAGATCCGCAGCGAGTCGACCTTGCGGACGGTGTCACCGGTCAGCGGGTGCAGGTAGTACAGCTCCTCGACCTCGTCGCCGAAGAACTCGATGCGCACGGCCAGTTCCTCGTAGGACGGGATGATCTCCACGGTGTCTCCGCGCACCCGGAACGTCCCGCGGGTGAACGACATGTCGTTGCGGGTGTACTGCACGTCGACCAACAACCGCAGCAGCGCGTCGCGCGGCACCTCGTCGCCGACCTTCAGTTCGACCGAGCGGTCCAGGTAGGACTGCGGGGTGCCCAGACCGTAGATGCAGGACACCGACGCCACCACGACGACGTCCCGGCGCGACAGCAGGCTCGATGTCGCCGAGTGCCGCAACCGCTCCACATCGTCGTTGATCGAACTGTCTTTCTCGATGTAGGTGTCGGTCTGCGCGATGTACGCCTCGGGCTGGTAGTAGTCGTAGTAGGAGACGAAATACTCGACAGCGTTGTGCGGCAACATCTCCCGTAGCTCGTTGGCGAGCTGCGCGGCCAACGTCTTGTTCGGGGCCATCACCAACGTGGGCCGCTGCAGGCGCTCGATGAGCCAGGCCGTGGTCGCCGATTTGCCGGTCCCGGTGGCGCCGAGCAGCACGACGTCGTGCTCGCCGGCGCGGACGCGGCGCTCGAGCTCGTCGATCGCCGCCGGTTGGTCGCCCGCGGGCTGATATTCGCTGACGACCTCGAACTTGCCGCCTGCCCGGACGACCTGGTCGACGGGCCGGTATTCCGAATGCGCGAGCACCGGATGTTCAGTCGCAAAGGCCATGGCACCAGGGTAGAACCTGGCACCGACATGCCGCCTGGTCGCCGCTCGCCGGCCCGTGACCGCACCTTATGATGGGCGACATCCATCCTCCCAAGCGCGAGACCTTCGACCTCACCACGCACACCAACACCGATCCCAAGGGCATCGACCGGGAGGTCGACGTGTACACCGTGCAGCCGTGGGGTCTCTACATGGCCCGGCCCACCCCGGGCCGGGCACAGTTCCACTACCTGGAGTCCTGGTTGCTGCCGGCGCTCGATCTGCGCGTGACGGTGTTCCACTTCAACCCCGGTCACGAGCGAGACCAGGACTTCTACCTCGACGTGGGCCGCTACTCGCCGGGCCCGCAGCGGTGGCGCAGTGAGGACCACTACCTGGATCTGGTGGTTCGAACCGGCAGATCGGTCGACGTCACCGACGTGGACGAGTTGTTGGTCGCCGTCCGTGACGGCCTGCTCAGCCCCGAAGCCGGGGAGCGCGCAGTCCACACCGCGCTCTCCACCGTCGACGCGCTGGCCACCCACGACCACGATCTGCACCGCTGGCTGGCCACCCTCGGCGTCACGCTGACCTGGCGCGACGCGTAGATCGAAGGGCTGCGGGTATGCCACGGACATGCCTGAACTGCCTGACGTCGAGGGCTTCCGCGACCGGCTGTCCGCGACCTTGCCCGGCCGCCGCATCGACGCCGTCGAGGTTCGTGACTCCGGTGTGCTGCGGAACGCCTCGGCCCGTGCCCTGAACCGGGCACTGTCCGGTCATCGGTTCGAGGAGCCGAGGCGCCACGGCAAGTGGCTGTTGCTCCCCGCCGAGGGCCCGACGCTGCTGGTGCACAGCGGGATGACCGGACGCCCCTACTACACGTCCGCCGCGGACGGTGACCGCCACGACCGCGTGGTGATCACCCTGGACCGCGGCGAGCTGCACTACACCGATCAGCGCAAACTTCGTGGCATCTGGCTGGTCGACAGCCAGGAGGACATCGACGACCTGCTCCGTGATCAGGGTCCCGATGCGCTCGGCCTCGATCGGCACGCGTTCACCGAGATCCTGCGGCGTCACCGCGGCGCGCTCAAGCCGACGCTCATGGATCAATCGGTGGTCGCCGGGCTGGGCAACCTGCTGGTCGACGAGATCTGCTGGCGTGCGCGGCTGAACCCGAAGGTCCACGTCGGCGAGCTCGGTGACAGCGACGTGAGAAGGTTGCACCGCGCCGTGACCAGCGTGTTGCGCACCGCGGTGCGTCACGGGTGCGTCCCGGGGCTACGACGCTGGCTCACCCGGGTCAGGGACGATACCGATCCCAGTTGCCCCCGGTGCGGCACGAGGCTGCGCCGCGGCCGAGTCGGCGGCCGCAGCACCGTCTGGTGCTCGCAGTGCCAGCCGGGGTGAGGAGGTCCCCGCGGGGCGGGTAACGAACCGGCGGCCGCACGCCGATGATCTTGATGATGACGATGACGACCGCCTCCCCCAGCGCATGTGATCGACGGCGACGGGAAGTTGTAATGTCGGCAGTCATGAGGTTCGTTCCGCGCAGATGGCCGCTACCGGTCGCCGTCGCCGTGGCGTGCACCCTGCTGACTGCCCCACCGGCGTCGGCCCAGCCGGAGCCGTCCCAGACCGAAGCGCCGCCCGCCGCGGCCGAGCAGGTCCTGCACAACATCGTCTACCGGGCCCGCATCGACGGGGTCTCGCGCGGTGCGACGATCACCTACCTGACCGAGGGAGACCAGTTCCACACCGCCAACCCGACGATGGTGCCGGGCCGGGTCTTCGAGGCCAACGCCGTGCTACCGGCATCGCAGACCGCCAACATCCGCGTGTCCATCGAGTGGCCGTACTCGGCGAACCTGCACTGCGAGATCCTGGTCGACGACGCGGTGGTGGCTCAAGCCGACGACTTCGTCGGGCCACGGCTGACCCCCCAGCGCGACGATCCCGGCTTCGGCGCCCTGACCTGCCAGGCGCCCGTCGGAGGAATCGACGCGGCGATTCCCGCCGCACCAGCGCCGCCCGTAGACCCGGGCGCACCAGCGCCGCCGGTGGACCCGGACACCTCGGCGCCGCCCGCGGAGGTGCCGGCACCGGCCTAGCAGCCGAACATCCGGCTACTCGCCCGGGCGCCACCCGGTCGCATCAGCCCATGCCCAGGCCCGACGGTAGGCGTCGAGAAACCAGGGCTCCTTGGCCTCGGCGTAGGCGCCCCCGTCGGCAGGCCCGGCGTCGGCCACGCGGCGCTTGAGCGCCAGATAGTCCGACCGGGCATCCGCGTTGGCCCGCAACCAATCGACGAACAGCAACGCGAACTGCTGACCGGGCCACCCCGCCACCCGCACGTGCACATGGGTCGGGCGCCCCGGGTCGGCCGAACAGTACAGGCGCTTGCCCCACAGGGCGTCGTCATCGGTCTGGTCGAACTCCGCCTGGGTACTGCGCGCGTCGGGCTTGCCGACATCAGCTGTGACAGCGGTGGACACATAGCCGGCCGCCAGTAGCGAGTCAGCGAGCCCGTCGGCGTCGTCGAGAGAGGCGACTGTCACCTGGACGTCGATGACGTCCTTGGCGTCCATGCCGGGCACGGCGGTGGAACCGATGTGGTCGATCCGCGAAGCGTGGTGCCCGCATGCGGTGTTCAGCCGGGCCACGATCCGCCGCGCCTGCGCAGGCCAGTCCGGATCAGCCGCAACCAGCAGGGGTTGAGTCGGCGCGCACCGGCGGGCCTGCAGGTTGTGGGCGAAGGGTTGGATGCGGTCGTGCCACAGGGCACGGGCTTTCTCGACGAGTTCACCGGCGCTGCCGGAATTGTCCAGCCACACGTCGGCCACGGCGCGACGCTGCTCCTCGGAAGCCTGGGCGGCGATGCGCGCGCGGGCGTCCTCTTCGGTGAAACCGCGGTACTCGATCAGGCGGTTGACCCGCAGGTCCGGGTCGGCGTGCACGATCACCACGAGCGGGAACATCGGCGCCATCTGGGATTCCACCAGCAGCGGGATGTCCTCGACGATGACGGCATCGGCGTGCGCGGCCTCGATCAGCTCCGAGCGGCGGTGCGCCACCAGCGGGTGCACAATCCCGTTGAGAGTGGCGCGCTTCTCGTCGTCGCTGAACGCGATCGCCGCCAGCGCGGGCCGATTCAGCGCGCCGTCCTCGGTCAGGATGCCGTCACCGAACGCCTCGACCAGGCGCGTCAGCCCCTCGGTGCCGGGTTCGACGACCTCACGGGCGATCACGTCACCGTCGACGACGATGCCACCGAGCTCACTGAACGTCGCCGACACAGTGGACTTGCCTGCCCCGATTCCTCCGGTCAACCCAATGCGCAGCACCGGATCAGTGTGTCAGGAGACCGTCACCAGACGACAAAGGCCCCGTCACCAGACGACGAAGGCCCCGGCTCGAATCGAGCCAGGGCCTCCGTTCGTGTCGAACTACGCGTTGCCGGCGAGCTTTTCGCGCAGCGCCGCCAGCTGGGCGTCGCTGGCCAGCGACCCTCCTGCCGACGACTCCTCGGAACGCGAGGTGCCGTTGGACACCGGACGCGCGGCTTCCTCGGCCTCGGCCGCGGCGAACTTCTCCATCTGGGCGGTGTGCATCTTGTAGCGACGCTCCGCCTCGGCGTAGCGCGCCTCCCACTCGTCACGCTGCTTCTCGAAACCCTCCACCCATTCGTTGGTGTCGGCGTCGAAGCCCTCGGGGAAGATGTAGTTGCCCTGGTCGTCGTAGCTGTCGGCCATGCCGTACTTCCAGGCCTCGAACTCTTCGCTGTTGTAGTCCTCGTTGGCCTGCTTGAGGCTCAGCGAGATCCGGCGACGCTCGAGGTCGATGTCGATGACCTTGACCATCGCGTCGTCGCCGACCTGGACCACCTGGTCGGGCACCTCGACGTGGCGCTCGGACAGCTCCGAGATGTGCACCAGGCCCTCGATGCCCTCCTCGACGCGGACGAACGCGCCGAACGGCACCAGCTTGGTGACCTTGCCCGGGACGATCTGGCCGATGGCGTGGGTCCGGGCGAAGTGACGCCACGGATCTTCCTGAGTCGCCTTGAGCGACAGCGAAACCCGCTCGCGATCCATGTCGACGTCGAGCACCTCGACGGTGACCTCGTCGCCGACCTGTACGACCTCGGAGGGATGGTCGATGTGCTTCCACGACAGCTCGGAGACGTGCACCAGGCCGTCGACACCGCCGAGATCGACGAAGGCGCCGAAGTTGACGATCGACGAGACCACACCCTTGCGGATGGCGCCCTTGGTGAGCTGGTTCAGGAACTCGCTGCGCACCTCGGACTGCGTCTGCTCCAGCCACGCACGCCGCGAGAGCACGACGTTGTTGCGGTTCTTGTCGAGCTCGATGATCTTGGCCTCGATCTCCTTGCCGATGTACGGCTGCAGATCGCGGACACGACGCATCTCGACCAGCGAGGCAGGCAGGAAGCCGCGCAGCCCGATGTCGAGGATCAGGCCGCCCTTGACGACCTCGATGACGGTGCCCTTGACGGCCTCGTCTTTTTCCTTGAGCTCTTCGATGGTGCCCCAGGCGCGCTCGTACTGGGCGCGCTTCTTGGACAGGATCAGGCGGCCTTCTTTGTCCTCCTTGGTGAGGACCAGAGCTTCGACCTCATCGCCGACGGACACAACCTCGTTGGGGTCGACGTCGTGCTTGATGGACAGCTCACGAGAAGGGATGACGCCTTCGGTCTTGTAGCCGATGTCGAGAAGGACTTCGTCACGGTCAACCTTGACGATCGTTCCCTCGACGATGTCGCCATCGTTGAAGTATTTGATGGTTTTGTCGATGGCGGCGAGAAAGTCCTCGCTCGAGCCGATGTCGTTGACGGCTACTTGCGGCGAGGTGACGGAGGGACTTGGCATATGGTGGGTTGCTCCGGACAGGTTCGATCGTAGGGACAATTGTGGTTGTTGCGTGACCTGAGATCTTGCACACAGGTACGCGACGAGTTTACTCGACGGGGTGCAGCCCGAACAAACCTGGTCGCCTCGGCGCTGACACCGCAGGTGGACAGCGACCCAGCCGCCAGCGCACGTCGCCGCTGGTCGATACGCTGCTCGGGTGTCTTTCCCCGGCGCCCACGGCGGACCCGTCCATCCTGGCACACCTCCGGGGGCGCCGTTCGTGCGTCGAGTACGCAGCGTCGGCGCACCGATCGGCGTACTGATCACACTGGGCACGTTGGCCGGCCTGCTGGTGATCCTGCTGACGGCGGTGAACCCGGCCGGCACCGCGGTCGGGTTCGTGTTGTCCAGCGCCGCGATGGCCGTCGTGGTGCTGGCCTATCTGTGGCTCGACCGGTGGGAGCCCGAACCGCCGCGGCTGCTCCTGTTCGCGTTCCTGTGGGGGACGTCGGTCGCCGTGCTGATGTCTGCGGTGCTGCAGATCGTGCTGGAGGTCTGGTTCAGCGCCGGGGCGCCGGCCACCGACGAGGCGACACCGAGCGCACTCACGCTGGTTCTGGCCGCGCCGGTCACCGAGGAAGCGGCCAAGGGTTTGTTCTTGCTGCTCATGATGACCGGTGCCCGCCGCAACGAGATGAACTCGTTGACCGACTGCCTGGTCTACGCCGGCCTCGTCGGGGCGGGATTCGCCTGGCTGGAGGACATCCTCTACATCGCCGACGGTGAGTCGCTGGCCGACTCGCTGGCCACCGCGGCTCTGCGCCTGGTGATGGCGCCCTTCGCGCACTCCCTGTTCACCACGCTGTTCGCGCTCGGCGTCTGGTTCGCGCTGCACTGGCGCAGCACCATCGCCAAGATCGGCTGCATCGTGGCCGGCTACGTCGGAGCGGTGCTGTTGCATGCGATGTGGAACGGCTCGGCGCTGCTGGGCCCCCAGGGCTACTTCGCGGTGTACGTGCTGTGGATGATGCCGGTTTTCGGGGCGACCGTAGCGCTGGCGCTGCACAATCGGCGGCGCGAACAACGCATCGTGGCCGCCAAACTGCCCGGCATGGTGGCCGCCGGTGTCGTGACTGCCAACGAAGCCAGCTGGCTGGGCACCATCGCCACCCGCAAGAAAGCGATCGCCGAAGCCACCCGGTTCGGCGGGAAGCCGGCCGGTGAATCGGTGAAGCGATTCGCCCAGCAGGTCGTGGAACTGGCGTTCGTGCGCGACCGCATCGACCGCGGGTTCGGCGATCACCGTGTCGCCGCCTTACTCGTCGACGAGACCTACGCCGTCTACGCCGCCCGCGCCGCCTCGCCCGCACTGAGGCAGATGGCGGGCTACCACGCCGGTCTCCAGCTGCCGGGTTCTCAGCCGCCTCGAAGGTAGCCGCCAGTTTTGCGCCCTAGCGTGCGGGTCGTGATCCAACACCTCGTCAACTACGTCGGTATCGCCGTGCTGGCGACCTCGGGGGCGGTCGTCGGAGTGCGCAAAGGGTTCGATCTGTTCGGTATCGCCACACTGGCGGTGCTGAGCGGAATCGGCGGCGTCGTCCTGCGGGACATGCTGCTGGATCTGGCGCCACCGGCGTCGATCCAACACTGGCAGGACATCACCGTCTGCCTGGCAGCGTCGGCATTGACCACGGTCTTCGCCAAATGGGTGATCCAGCTCAACCAGCTCGTGCTGGTGCTGGACGCGGTCGGCATGGGGTTCTTCGCGACCTCGGGCGCGGCGATCGCGGCCGATCACGGGGCCAGCTGGTTCGCTGCCGCGGTGCTGGGCGTGATCTCTGCAGTCGCGGGAAGCGCGATGCGCGACGTGGTGGCGCGCGAGGTACCGATGGTGCTGGGACCCGACGACATGTACGCCGCGCCGGCGATGCTGGGGGCGGTGCTCTACGTCGCGATCGACCACGTCGGTCATCAGTGGCTGGCGGTGGTGGTGGGCTCGGCAGTCGCCACGGTGCTTCGGTTGGCGGCCATCACGTTTCATTGGCGGCTACCCACCGGGCCGCGCGAGTTGATCCTGCACATGCACGATCACCCCGGCCGCGAGATGTCGACGTCGGCGACAACCGGGCGTCAGTGACGCGGTCGACGTCGGCGGATCAGCTGCCAGATCACCAGCCCCGCCTGCACCCCGAACGCAATGGCGATCATCGAGATCAGCGTGGCCGGCAACGCCGAATCGCCGTCGGCTCCGAACAACTCCGCCACCCCGATCAGCCCCAGCGATCCCGGCACCAGGAGCCAGAAGCCGGGGACGACCATTGCCACGGCGGGCGGCGAGTCCCGACGCCGCGCGATCAGCAGCGCCGCGACTGTCAGGGCCAGGGCCCCGAAGAATCCGCTGGTGTAGCCGCCCAACAGCAGATCACCGAGATACTGCGCGACGTAGGCGGTGTATGCCAGCACCGCCAGCCAGGGCAGGAAGGCCAACGGGGGCGCCAGGAACAACATGATGCCGACGACGAAGACGCCGACCCCGAGCCAGGGCGCCCACGGGCCGAGCTTGTTCACGGCCTGCGAGGTCAGCTGAGCGTCGTCGAAGCCGAGCATGTGGCTCGCGATGAAGATCCCGAAGGTGAGTTGGGCGAGTTGCATGAAGCCTGCGACGAGCCTGCTGGCGCCGGAGATGACATCACCGGCGGCCAGCTCGATCACCGAGACGGTGATGGCCAGTCCTGGCAGGAACACCGCCAGGGGCGGAATCAGCGCGCGCAACCCGACATGGTCGAGGCTCAGATACTGCGCGCCGACGATGCACAGCCCCGCCACCAGCACCGCGGCCAGCACCGGTGTCACGGGCGCGAGCGCCGGCACTCGTTCGGTGACGGTCCACATGACCCCGACCATGAAACCGAGCACCGTGGCCGCCACGAGATTGATGACGGTGGGTTCCATCACCAAGGCGAGCCCGGCAGAGAACACGCCGTAGCCGATCACGGTGACCCACGCTGGGTACGGGCGGCGCCGCGCGACGATCCGGTTCAGGTCACGCTGGCCGTCGGCGGGCGACACCCGGCCTTCGATGGTCCGGGTCACGAGCTGAGCCAGCGGGAAGGTCTGGTCGAACCGCAGAGCGGAACCGACACTGGCGGAGGCCACCGGCGTCCCCTCGCGGAACGTCGGTCCCACCACCTGAACGTTGTTGGGCAAGGCCACGACCTCGTTGTGTTGGCCGTATCCGGCGGACACCCGCTCGAGCGTCTGCCGGATGAACGTCACCGGGTAGCTCGCGCTGGCCATCGCAGCCCCCAGCCGGGCCAGGAACTGTATGCGGTCCGTCGCCTCCTGCATCCTCAGTGGGCCGCGGAGTCCCAGCTCGGCCCGTAGCCCACCGACACCTCCAGCGGCACCGTCAGCGGGTACGCGTTGCCCATGTGTTCCCGAACCAGCGCATCGAGGGTGTCCCGCTCGCCGTCGGCGACTTCGAACAGCAACTCGTCGTGGACCTGCAGCAACATCCGCGACGCCAGTCCGGCGTCTCTGACGGCCTTGTCGACGTTGATCATGGCGACCTTGATGATGTCGGCAGCGCTACCCTGGATCGGTGCGTTGAGCGCAGCCCGCTCGGCGGCCTCGCGGACGTTGCGGTTGCTGCTGTCGAGTTCGGGCAGGTAACGCCTGCGGCCGAACACCGTCGAGGTGTAGCCGTCCTTTCGGGCCTGGTCGACCACGTCACGCAGATAGTCGCGCACCCCACCGAAACGGTCGAAGTACTGCTCCATCTGCACCTTGGCCTCTTCCGAGGAGATCTTGAGCTGTTGGGCCAGCCCGTAGGCACTCAATCCGTAGGCCAGGCCGTAGGACATCGCCTTGACCCGACGCCGCAGTTCGGCGGTGACCTCGTCGAGGGGAACGGAGAAGGCCCGCGAGGCGACGAACGAGTGCAGGTCCTCGCCGGTGTTGAACGCCTCGATCAAGCCCTCGTCCCCGGACAGGTGCGCCATGATGCGCATCTCGATCTGGCTGTAATCGGCGGTCATCAATTCGGTGTAGGTCGAGTCACCGCCGACGACGAAGGCGTCCCGGATCCGCCTGCCGGCCTCGGTACGGATCGGGATGTTCTGCAGGTTCGGCTCCGTCGACGACAACCGCCCGGTGGCCGCAATCGTCTGGTTGAACGTGGTGTGGATTCGCCCGTCGGAAGCCACCGCGTTGAGCAACCCGTCGACTGTCACCTTCAGCCGGGTCGCGTCCCGGTGGGCCAGCAGGTGCTGCAGGAACGGGTGTCCGGTCTTCTCGAAAAGACTCTGCAACGCGTCGGCGTCGGTGGTGTATCCGGTCTTGGTGCGTTTCGTCTTGGGCATCTCCAACTCGTCGAACAGCACCACCTGCAGCTGCTTGGGCGAGCCCAGGTTGATCTGCTTGCCGATGACCGCGTAGGCCGCCTCCGCGGCGTCGCGGATCTGATCGCCGAACTCACTTTGCAGCGCTGAGAGCTTCTGCAGGTCCACCGCGATGCCGGCGGTCTCGAGTTCGGCCAGCACGCACTGCACCGGCAATTCCATGCTGCCCAGCAGCGCCGAGGAGTCGATGCGCTCCAACTCCTCGTCGAGTGCGTCGGCCAGGTCGCGCACCGCGTTGGCGCGCAACAGCAGCGTCTGAACCGCCTGGTCGTCGACGCCGCCACTGTCATCGAGCAGCGAAAGCTGTTGCTGTTCGGGGTTTTCCGCGCGCAACTCACGCTTGAGGTAGCGCAGCGAGAGATCGTCGAGGGCGAAGCTGCGTTGCCCGGGCCGCACCAGGTAGGCCGCCAGCGCGGTGTCCGAGGTGACCCCGGCCAACGTCCAACCCCGGCCCTGCACGTCGTGCATCGCCAGCTTGGCTTCGTGCAGGGCCTTCGGCACCGCGGAGTCGGCCAACCAGGACGCCAGCGCCGCCTCGTCGTCGGGGTGCAATGTGGCGGTGTCGAGATAACGACCGTCACCGTCGGGGGCGACCAGGGCGAGCGCGGTGGCGTCGCTGTCGAAGGCGAGGTGATTACCGACGACGGCCAGGCCGAAGCGCTCGCCGCGGTCGTACTGAGCCAACCACTCGGCCAGCGTTCCCTGCTCGAGCGCGCCGCCGCGGACATCGAAGCCCTCGTCGACCTCCGGGTCAGCTGACGCCAGCGTGTCGAACAGCCGGTCACGCAGGACCCGGAACTCGAGGTCGTCGAAGAGGCGATGGATCTGGTCACGGTTCCACGGGAGCATCCGCAATGTGTCCGGGGTCTGCGCCAGCGGGACGTCGCGAACCAGGTCGGTGAGCTCGCGATTGAGCACGACGCTGGACAGATGCGCGCGCAGGTTGTCGCCGACCTTGCCCTTGACCTTGTCGACGTTGTCGACCAGACCCTGCAGCGAGCCGTATTCGGCGATCCACTTCGTCGCCGTCTTCTCGCCCACCCCGGGAATGCCGGGCAGGTTGTCACTCGGGTCGCCCCGCAACGCCGCGAAGTCCGGGTACTGCGTCGGGGTGAGGCCGTACTTCTCCACCACCGCGTCCGGGGTGAACCGGGTCAGCTCGCTGACTCCCTTGCGGGGGTACAGCACGGTGACGTCGTCGTTGACCAGTTGCAGGGAGTCACGGTCGCCGGTGACCACCAGCACGCGGTACCCCTCCCCCTGCGCCTGGGTGGCCAGCGTGGCGATGACGTCGTCGGCCTCGAACCCGGGCTCGGCGAGGACCGTGATGCCCAGCGCGCCGAGCACCTCCTTGGTGATGTCGATCTGGCCGCGGAATTCATCCGGGGT